>JAKANS010000167.1 GCA_021823625.1 bacterium
TAAAGCTTGTTGCAATAGTAGATGCATATCAAACAGCATTGGCGGCATATTGAGTGTCTTTTAACTGAAAGAAAGAGAGCACCAAGCTCACGCTTCGCTGAATCGAGCGTAAGATCCGTTTTGTCTCTTGTTTCATCTGTTCCTTCGATTGGATGAACAATTTTCCCAAGCGCCCCTTCAAGTGATTCCAGACCTGTTCGTCGGGATTGAGCTCTGGCGCATAGGTAGGCAGGTGCTCGACGCGAATGCCTTCCGGAGTTGGTCGCAGATAGCGTTTGGCGGAGCCGTCTTTGTGATAGGTGGCGTTGTCCGCAATCACGATAATCGGCTTGCCTGTATCCGCTCGTAGCTTCTGGAGAAACGCGACGAACCGTTGACTGGTCATGCGGCCCTCAAAGGTGGCAAACTTCATATCGCCGCGCGGACTGACCGCGCTGATTAATCGGAGACCGAACCGATCCCCGCTGTCCTCCACGACCGGCGTCTTCCCTACCGGAGCCCACGTCGTGCCCCGATGGGCATCGGCGCGCACCGCGGCCTCATCCACAAAGTAGATAACCGCTCCCGTTCGCCGGGCTTCGCGCACCACTTCGGGGAAGGTCGTCTGAAGATAGCGCCGCAGTTTCTGGGGATCTTGCCGATAACTTTTGTACTTCGGAACTTGGGGGCTCAGGCCTAAATGGCGGAGTAATCGGCTGACTCCGCTCTTGCTCAGTTCGATGCCATGAACCCGGCGCAACATGGCGCGAATAATGCCCAGGGTCCACAAGCAGTAATCAAACTGGTATTGCCGAGGATCGCCCAGTGTGATGGCCTGGTAGAGCCACTGAAGAACCTCCGCATTAACTTTGCGAGGACGCCCGGAGCGCTGCTCTTCTCGCAAGGCATCATAGCCACCGTGCCGATAGAGCTCCAGCCAGTGAAAAAGCGTTCGCTGCGGGATTCGAAATACTCGGGCGACGACCGTGGGCTTCTCGCCTTGGCGCACAGAGTCTACGGCCAGCTTACGTTTCTGATAGCGTGCCTCCTCAATCGGGGTCGGCGCTCTCCTCTCGGACGGCTTGGGCGTTGTTTCTCTCTTCAATGCCCCAAATCTAGCGCAGCCGTTTCGAATATGCAACTACTTATGAAACAGTCTATAGGTCGTCGCTTTCTTCTTACCACTCCGCCTCACCTGTCTGCAAAATCGAAGAAACCTCACAACGAAGATTCGCCGGCTGCTCGCCCTCGACGCTTCCGACGGCATTGACGAATCCGAGTGCGGCACACCCGACCAACTCCTGACGCCTGACGAAGCCCGCGCGGTGGCTGACCGGCTTTACGATCTGCGCGCCTGCGATCCCGGCGTCGGCTCCGGCGCGTTCCCGGTCGTGCTGCTTCACGAACTGGTCAACCTCGCCCGGCTCTGCGAAACCCGTGCCCGCGGCAAAGACCCCGTGGCCGCCGATCCGCGCTGGCTCTTCGACACCAAGACCCGTTTCATCGAGCGCTGCCTCTACGGCGTGGACCTCCAGGAACGCGCCATCGCAATCTGCAAACTCCGCCTCTGGCTCGCCCTCGTCGTGGACTACCCCCCCGACGTGGACACGGAGAATTGCGAACGCCAAAGCTTTCACGACGCGCTCAAGAAACTCCCGGCCCTGCCGAACCTCGATTTCAAAATCCGCCGCGCCAACTCGCTCGTGGACATGATTCGGGGCCAGCCAGTGCCGATGGGGGAATTCGGCGCGGGCGATGCCGCCCGCCCCGTCCTCAACCACCTCATCGCCGCCAAGCGCGGATTCTACAACGCGGATTCGGTACCGGAGAAACGCCGGCTCCGCTTCGCCATTTACGAAGCCACCGCCGAGCTGACCCAAATCGAACTCACTTGGGCGCGCAACAACCTGGGGCTTATCCCTGACCCGGCCAACGCCGAGAAGGTTGCCGAACTGGACCACGGCTTGAAGGAAATGGGTTGGGTGCTCGCCCACATCCGCGATGTGCGCAAGCTGAAAGCCGCCGACCAGGACGAAGCCCTGGAACGCCTCCGCGCGCGGTTCGACGACGAGCAGAAACCCACCTTCGTTTGGCAACTCGACTTTGCCGAAGTGTTCCACCGGGAAAGATAGGGGTAGGGACAAGGGATTGAACCTTGCCCCTACCCCTATCAAGGCTTCGACCTCATGGTGGGCAACCCACCCTACGTGCTGCTTCAGGAGTCACGACGGAATGACGACCTCTACCGGCATTTCAAACAACACCACGAAGTCGCCGCTTACAAGATTGACCTCTACCATTTATTTATTGAACGCGGAATCCGCCTGTTGGATGAAACTGGGTGCATTGCCTATATCACACCTTCAAACTTCGCTTCCAACAACTATGCGGCTGGCCTGCGACGATTCATCCTTCGCTCGACCACCCTGAGGAAGATAGTTTTCTTCGACGACGACGTATTTGAGGCTAGCGTCAACAATGTCGTGTTCGTCGCCCAGCGATTCCAAACGCCGCGCTCCAAAGTGCAGTTTTGCCGAGGAAGGCTCGTTGGCCAAGAGTTGACCGTCGTGTCACAGGCGGAAATCTTGCAGGCTGAACTCGTCACCGACAAGTGCCTGCTCGTTCCCGCGGCAAATACCGAGGCGGCCTGCTTAGTTAAGAAGCTGGAGAGTTGTGCTCGCTGTCTGAGAGAACTGGCTTCAGTCAATTTTGGGATGCAGTTGCGGGACAGGAAGCAATTCCCCACAGACGTAATCGAAGACCCTCCGACTAAGTCGGCTCTTACGCGATACCATCGGCCGTGCTACACCGGAAAGGACATTCACCGGTTTCGGGTCGAGTTTGGGAACCGATATTGCTTCTTCAATCGTGAGGCGAAGCGGGGCGGGTGCTGGGATGAGGAAATCCACCAAGCGAAAGACAAAGTCCTCATTCGCCAGATCGGTGCGTACCCCGAAGGTGGGCTCGACACCAAGGGATATGCAGTCCTGAACACTGCATTCATGATTGTTCCGTATGATGGCTTCACGGATGCAAAGTTCCTTCTGGCCGTGCTGAATTCGCGTTGCGTCCGATTCTTCTGTCTAAACAGATTCAAAGACGATCGTCGCACGTTTCTCAAGATCAAGGGCGAATACCTAAAACTCGTACCAATTCCGCGATTGAACCTGCAAAGTAACGCCGACAAAAGGGAGCACGACGCGCTGGTGGCCTTGGTGGAGCGCGTTCTGGCCGCCAAGCGCGCCGCCCCGGCGGCGGACACGTCCGCCCTGGAGCGCAAGATGGACCAGCGCGTCTATCGCCTCTACGCCCTGACCACCGACGAAATCAAGCTGGTGGCGGAGGCGACGAAATGAAAGTCCCGGAGGGACGACCGACCATGGCCCACCGTTTCAACGGTGGGTTGGGGTGCCGCAGTGATGTCGAGTCCCGCAGGGACAACAGAAGGGCGATGCCGGCGAGGGAGGCTTTCTTCCGCCCCTCCGGGGCTTGTTCCATTTTTGACCGCCAACCCACGGTTAGAACCGTGGGCTTTTCTCTTTCGCCCCGGCCGGGGCTGGAGCGGGCGGGGCGCGACGCACTGGTGGGTTTGGTGGAACGTGTCCGGGCCGCCCAGGTGGGACGCGTCACTCAGGCTGGCCTGTTCCTTGCCACCCTGGGCCGTTGCCCCTTTGGGGCATCGCGGCATCCCAAGGCGGCGCCAGGTGCAAGGTGACCGCGATTACGTCACCACCGGGAACACCGAGCGCGGCGTGGCCATCAACCCGGTTACCCAAAACGTCCTCCTCGTCGGCCGCGCCGGCAGTCCGCAAGTGTATGTGCTCAGCGGCGCCGACGGTTCGGACGGCAGCGCCGAGCTCGGCCTGCCCCGCACGCTCAGCCAGAACGACGCCGACGGAAATCCCGCGGTCGCCGGCGGTTTTTTTACGCTGAACCTGGCGGCCGTCGGAGCGGACGGCGCCGTTTACGCGTGCGACCTCGCCTTGGACATCACGACCTCGCCGTTCAAGGTGTACCGCTGGGGCAACGACGACCCCGCCACGCCAGTGGCCGTGGCTTTCGAGGGCGATCCGACGGGCGGCCAGGGCGGCAGCGGTCAGGACCTTCGCTTCGGCGACAACTTCGCCGCCCGCGGCGCCGGTCTGGACACCCAGTTGGCGGCGGCCTCGCGCAACGGCAAATACCTGACGATCTTCACCACCACCGACGGGACGAACTTCACCGCCCAGACCCTGACGACCGACGCTTCCGGCAAGGGCGGCATCGGACTGGCCTTCGGCGAAACCAACACCGTCTGGTCCAAGATCAACGGACAGCCGTTGGTGCAGTTGGCGTTCGGCCTCGCTGCGGGCACCGCCACCACGATCCGCACCGTGCCGACGACCGTGATCGGCTCCGGCGTGACCGGCATCGCCTACGATCCGGCCACCAAGCGCTTCGCGGCGGTGGATTACTCGGCGCACACGCTTTCGGTGTTCGATTTCAGCGATCCCGACGCGCCGACGCGGATCGGCGATACGCTGCCGTTTCCGGCCGCGAACGCGAATGGCAACGGCACCGCCGCGGCTGGCCTGGCCGGCGACAACGTGGCCGGCCTCGACACCAACAACGGTTGGCTCGCAGCGAAGGTGAAGGTCTCCGTCGTCGTGGAGCCGCCGACCATCGACACCCAACCGGCGAGCGTGACGGTGCTCGAAGGCGGATCGGTCCAGTTCGGAGTGGTGGCCCAAGGCACGAAGCCGCTGAGCTATCAATGGCAGCTTGGCGGATCCCCGTTGACCGATGAAACCAACGCCACGCTTTCGCTCTCGAGTGTCCAGACCAGCCAGGCCGGCGACTACGCCGTGACGATCCAGAACGGCGCCCTTGGCATCCTGCCGCCGGATGTCCAGTCGCATTGCTGGTGGAACCTGCCTTCCAGCCGGCACAACCGCGGCGGGGTTTTGTCGTTCGCCGACGGCCACGCCGAACTCTGGCGGTGGGTGGACCCGTACGTGGTGCAGGCGTCCGAAACGATCAAGGCCTCGTACCTGGCCTCGCCCGGCAACTACAGCGTCCAGGTCAGCTCGACCGCGAACGACCGCGACCTGCGGCGGGTCCGGGAACCGTGCCGCGCTCGCAGCCGTGAGCGTCTGCACTTCAACCGCGTGCGCGGCCCGCCCACACGCCAGGCTGTGTGGCCAGCGTGCGAATCGAAGACACGCGCCGCCGCCGCCGTCCAAACCCTCACCATGAAACCCCGCGACCTCGCGCCCTGGCTGTTCGCCGCCTCGCTCCTCGTTTTGCCGCTCCGCGCCGCTGACCTTTGGGCGCTCGCCCAAAGCGCAAAGACAGTTCACCGATTTTCGACCCTCTTCACCGCGCAGGACGTGAAGAACCAACTCAGCACCGAGGCCGGCCTCGACCGGGCGCTGGATTGGTGCCGCAAGACGGCGGTCACCCATGTGTACCTCGAAGTTTTCCGCGACGGCTACCAGGCCGAGCGCGCGGCGCTCCAGCACGCGAAGCAACGCTTCAGCGAGGCGGGCTGCGTGGTATCCGGCTGCGTCACGACGACTGGCCTTGGCAAGAAGTCGAACGGCTGGAACGTCATTTCCTGTTACACCGACCCACCGACGCAGGAGCACCTGCAACGCATCTTCGAGTACGCGGCCAGTCTGTTCGACGAGACGATGATCGACGATTTCTGGTTCACCGATTGCACCTGCCCCGAGTGCGACGCCGCGCGCAAGGCCCGCACCGTCCGCATCGGGGAAAAGACCTTTCCGGTGGTCGGCGACACTTGGGAGGACTATCGCTGCGAACTGATGGTCCGCCTCTCGCGGGAACGCATCCTGGCCGCGGGCCGGCGGGTCAATCCGAAGGCGACTTTCATCGTCAAGTACCCGCAATGGTACGACCGCTTCCACGAGCGCGGCTACGAGGTCTTGCGCGAGACCGCCGACTTCGACCGCATCTGGGTGGGCACCGAGACGCGCGATTACAGCGACCCGCGGTGGGGTGGCACGGTCCAGTACGAGGCGTACTTCATCATGCGCTGGCTGGGCGGAATCGGTGGCGCCAAGTGCGGCGGCGGCTGGTTCGATCCGTACGGCACCTCGCCCAAGACCTACGTGGAACAGGCGCGCCAAACCGTGCTGGGCGGTGCCCGCGAGTCGCTGCTGTTTTGTTATGGCAGCCTCCAGAACCAGGCTGGCCCGGGTAACGTCGAGGCCTTGCGGGCGAACATTCCCGAATTGCTGGCGGTCGCCAAAGAACTCAAGGCGCGTGTGCCGGTCGGCATCGCCGCCTACAGACCGGCAAACAGCCACGCCGAAAAAGAGGCGCGGGTGTTCGACTTTGTGGGCATGCTCGGCGTGCCACTGGTGCCCTGCCACGAATTCCCGACAGAGGCCCAAGCGGCGTTCTTCTCCGTTCACGCGCTGAAAGATCCGGCGTTCCGCGGGCGCTTCACCGCGTTCGTCCAGGCCGGCAAACCGGTCCTGATCACCGACGGGCTCGCGGCGAAGCTCGACGGCCTGGACGCCTTGAAGGCGCCGAACGTTCAGGTGCTCGCGGTCAAGGGCGACCCCAAGTCGCTGCTCGCACTTTCATCTGCGGAAGTGAACGCCCTGCGCGCGCCGCTGTTGAAGCCGTTCGGGACGAATTTCCAAGCCCCGGCGAAGGTTGGCCTTTACCTCTTCACGGACGCCGGCTGGGTGGTGGAAAACTTCACCGACGAACCGGTCCAGGCCGAACTCAACGGCCGGAAGCTGGACGTGCCCGCGCGGGGCTGGATCTACCAGTGGCGCTGAGCGGACTCGCGCTACGCGATCGATTCCACGATCGCCTCGCGTCCGCTGTGGCCGATGATCCGCACCCGCGCGCCTTTTTCGATCAACTCGCCCTGGGTCATCACGTCGAGGATTTCGTCGCCGAACCGGGCCTTGCCGCCCGGCCGCAGCACCGAAAGCGCCACGCCTTCGCGTCCAACCTGGCTGGCCTGGGCATTGGCCTGCAGTCTGGGCGATTCCACGGCCGAGGCGGAATGCGTGACCAGGACGCCATAAAAGGACGTCTTGGGCAGGAACCGCGCCAGCACCAGAATCACCGCCACGGACCCCAACGCGGCGTAGAGCAAGCCCGCCAGCGGTTCCTTCAGTTGCGGGATCGTGGGCATGGCCGGCATGCCGGGGTAACGATCCACCGTAGCCATCACCACGGCGACGAGCATCAGCACACCCCCACCGAGGCCCAACGCGACGGTGCCGGGAACGACGAACAGTTCGATGGCGACCAGGACCAGTCCCAGCAGGAACAAAATCGGCCATTCCAAGCCGGAAAGACCGGCGATGTAGCTCCCCAGAAAGTAAAGCGCGAAGGCCGAGATGCCGACGATGCCGGGCAGGCCGAAGCCGGGCGTCTTGAACTCGATGTAAATGCCGGCCACGCCCGCGATCAACCACAGCCAGTTCAGCGCGTTGATCCAAAACGCCAGGGTCTCCGCGCCGGTCGGTTCGACGTAAGTGCGCTGGCTCTCCGGGAAGCCGAGTTGGGTCAGCAGCGCGTTCAGGCTCTCGACCGTGCCCGAAGACAGCAAGGGTTTGGGGGGATCGCCGTATTCGCGCGCCGCCTCCTTGTCCGTGAGCGTGAGAATGTCGCCCTTCTTGTTGATGGTCTTGCCATCGATGACGACTTCCTTGTTGCGGTCGATCATCGCTTCGATGACCTCGACGTTGTAGCCGTTCTTCTCGGCTTTGCTGCGGACCAGGGCGCGGATGGCCGAATTCATCTTGGCTTCCATCGTCTCCGGCAAATCCTGCACGCCGCCGCCGGGCATCATCATGATCGGAGCCGCGGCGCCGATGACACTCTGCGGCGCCATAAAAATCCGCTGCGTGCCCACCGAAATGAAGGCGCCGGCCGAGAATGCGCGCGTGTTCACGTAGGTCGCGGTCTGGCCTTTGAACTGGCCCAGAATCTGGAGAATATCCTCGGTCACGTCCACGCGACCGCCGTCGGTGTTCATGTTCAACACCAGCATGTCGGCATTGGCGTCCATGGCCTCCTTCACGCCGCGCCGCACGAGGTAGGTGAGCGGCGGCATGATGTCTTCGCGGATGGGCACGATGAAAACGCGCTTCGGGCCGGCGTCCTCCCCGGCGGCGGCGAAACCCGGAGTTCCCGGCATTCCCACCAGCACCAGCAGCGAACCGAACAGCCCTTTCAGCTTCATGCCGCGACAGTACGGCTTTCGCCGCGCCCCGGCAAGATGCGCCGCACTCACGTCCAGTGCGCCATGAAGTGGTCGATGGCGCGCCGGCTTGTTGCCGGCTTTGCGCCGAAGCCGGCTGGAAGCCAGCGCACTGGAACTCGTGGGTTCCGGTGCGCCGACAACTTGGGGAGGCGCCTGCTTACGCCGCGGGCGCCTCGCGCACGACCAGCACCGGGCACGGCGCGTGGCGGACAATGCGCTCGGCCGTGCTGCCCAGCAGGGCGTGTTTCAAGCCGGTGTACCCGTGCGTGCCCGCGACAATCAGATCCGCCGCTTCGCGTCGGGCGTAGTCGGCCACCTCGTTCCAGGGCGAGCCGGTCAAGAGCTCGGTCGTCACCGGCCGGCCCGCGGCGCGCGACAAGGCTTCGACCTTGGCAAGTTGCTCCTGCGCGGTTTGGCGCGTCGCGTCCTCGATGGCGCGCGTGTCGATTTCGGTCACGCTTGGATCCGGGTAGGGCAGTTCCATGACGTGAACCAGGAGCAGGGCCGCCTGGAACTGGCCCGCCAGCCGGCTCGCGTACGCCAACGCCTGTCGCGACGGCGCGGAGAAATCCAGCGGGACCAGCACGCATTTGAGCACGAGCGGCGCGGCCGGCTTCTGGTCGGCGCGCGGCGTTTCGTCGCCCGCGGCGGTCTTGACGAATTCGTGTTCCAGATCGCGCACCACCAGCACCGGGCAGGGCGAGTGCCGGACCACCCGCTCCGCGGTGCTCCCCAACAGAACGTGTTTCAGGCCGGTGAAACCGTGCGTGGTCACCACCACGAGATCGACCTTGCCGTCGGCGGCGGCTTCGGCGATTTCCGCGAACGGCCGGCCGACCCGCAGGCTGCCCTCGACGGCGAGCCCGCGAGCCTTCACCTCCGCCAACAACGCGTCCAGCCGCTGGCGAACCCCACGCTGGAGTTCCGTTTCGAGTTCGCCGGAAATGACCGGGGCATAGCCGAGATCGGTCGGGTAGGCGATCGGCTCGGTGACGTGCAGCAAATGCAGCCGCGAGCCGAACTGGCGGGCGAGTGCCTCGGCGTAGCGCAGCGCCTTGAACGAGTGCGGCGAAAAATCGAGCGGCACCAGAATGTTCCGCGGCGGGAACGGCAGCGGGGCGGTTTCGGCGCAGGCTTGATCGGCTCGGGGCGCCGCGGGTGTCGGGGTGGTATTCATGGTCGGCATCTTTGGTAACCGGGGAAAGATACCGTGGCGGCCGGCGAATCTCAATCCGCCGCTTGCGGCGGGGCGATTGTTCAGTGCCTTCCGAAGTCGTCGGTGGAGCGCCGGCTTGTGGCCGGCTTTGCGCCTGAGCCGGCGGCGCCGCGAAAAGTTGCGTCTCGAGCCGGCTGCAAGCGGGCGGGCCGGAACTCGCGAGTTCCGGCGCGCCGACCACTTCAGGATGCACCTGCGGGTGTTTGTGCCATCCAGGCGACCACCTGGTCGGCGGCCGGACGGGCGGCCCAACCCAGGACGTTGTGGTCGGAGGCGAACATCAGCCGCGCGCCGCGAAATCCGGGGCAGTGGCGACGCAGCCAGCGCTGCACCGGCCACCACGGCACCACCGGATCGAAGAAACCCGTGAGGTGAAAGACCGGCAGTCCGGTGGCCGAGGCCACGCGCCGCCAGTCGGCGCCCGCGATCAGCGTCAACCGATGTGCCGCGGCGTCTTTGTCCAGCGCCGTGCGGCGGGCGAGAAACTCCGTCAAGTCCGGCCGGCCTGGCGACCGGCGGTACCGCAGGCGCCGCACCAGCCACGCGTAGCGACGCAGCGAACGCTGCAAGGATTGGGTCGAAACGCGGTCCAAGAACCGCCGGGTGCCCCGCACCACGCCGGCGTTCCAATAGCGCACGAAACCGCCGGCGAAGATCACGCCTTGCACGCGAAAGCACCGCGCCTCTTCCGCCAGCATCGCCCACGCGACCTGCGAACCGAACGACTCGGCCAGCAGCCAGCCGGCTTCGAGGCCGCGCGCCGTCAGGGCGACGTCGATTTCGCGGGCGTAATCGGCCAGCGACCAGGTGAGCGTGCGCGGGTAGGTGATCTCCACAAACGGAACCCGCCCGGCGAGCGCGCCCCGAAAGGCGGCGACCAGGGTCCAGTCGCCGTGCAAGCCGGGCAGGTACACCAGCGGCGGCCCGCTGCCGCCGGCGTGGACGCGAATCTGGAGTGCTTCGTCCATGCGCGCGTTCGCCGGGTGGGGCGCCGACCGGCCCGCCGCCGGCGCGCCGTTATTGCATCGCCAGCGGTTGGCCGGTTGCGCCCAGAACGCTTAGCCAGAGCGGACCGGTGAGGTCCACTTTGTTGCGCCGGGCGATGGCCTGGTGGATCGGGACGTGAACAAGCCGCCGGTGCCACATGCCCAGCACCATCTCGGTCTTGCCGCACATCGCGGCGTGGACGGCGTTTAGCGCCAGCGTGGCGCAAAACACCGCGTCGGCCGAGTTGGCTGGCACGCTGCGAATCATGTAGCTGGGATCGATGTACTTGAGGTTCACCTCGAATTGTTTCGCGGCGAAGTGCGACTTGATCGCGTCGGCGAGGAACACGCCGATGTCCTTGAGTTTTACATTGCCGGACGCGTCGCGTTCTTCGCCAGCGGTCGCCAGCAGCTCCTGGCCGGCGCCCTCGGCGACGACGATCACCGCGTGTTGGCGGCGTTCCAGACGACGCTGGAGCACCGGAAACAGGCCGTTCGGCCCGTCGAGTCGGAACGGAATTTCCGGGATCAGGACGAAGTTCGCGTCGCCGGACGCCAACGCGGCGGCGCAGGCGATGAACCCCGAGTGGCGGCCCATGACCTTGACCAGGCCCACGCCGTTGGGCGCGCCCTTGGCCTCGCGATGCGCGCAGTCGATCGCCCGGACCGCTTCGCCGGCGGCGGTCTGGAAACCAAAGCTCTGGTCCATGAACAGCAGGTCGTTGTCGATGGTCTTGGGAATGCCCACCACGGCGATGCCCAGGCCGCGTTGACGCACCTCGTCGGCGATCGCCACGGCGCCGCGCATCGAGCCGTCGCCACCGATCACGAACAGGATCCGGATCCCCAGCTCGACGAGGCGATCCACCATCGCCTTGGGCTTCTGCGGGCCGCGCGAGGATCCCAGCACGGTGCCGCCCAGCTTGTGGATTTCGGAGACGCCCTCCGAGTCGAGTTCGACGTGCCCGTCGGGTGCCACCAAACCGGCGTAGCCGTAGCGGAAGCCATAGACTTTTTGCACCCGGTAATGAAACTCCGCCACCATCACCAGGCCGCGGATCACGTTGTTCAAGCCGGGACAAAGACCGCCGCAGGTCACGATGCCCACCCGGACGTCGGTCGGCGAAAAAAAGATCCGCCGGCGTGGCCCGGCGAGTTCGAGCACGGGAAAATCGGGCGCCGCCGCGGCGCCGCCCCGGACGGCGCTGAGCGTGTCGTCCACGAGGATGCACTCGTGGTCTTCGACGAAATCGATGGTCTTGCCTTCGTGGTCGTGAAACTTGGCCAGCGGAGAATCCACCTCACAAGGTCCGAGCGAGCGAATCGCAAAGTCGTTCTTCACGGCCGGAAAGTAGCCGCTGCCAGCGGCGGCAACGCAAGCGGAACTTGCGCGGGTTCGAGACGCCTTGGCTCCCAGGCAGCGATGCCCCGGCGCAGGCATCCGAATACTTGCCGCCGTGCGTGCTCCGCTCCTTGGCGGTTGAAAACCAGGACCGGGGAGCCGGCCGACAAGCCAAGCGGGCAAGTCGCGTGCCCACCGCTCGCCATGCCGGAACGAGGGCACGAGTCACGTTGCGGAGGACGGCCGCCTGGCTGCATTTCGGCGCGCCCTCACGCCGAACCCGGCGCGCGGCGGACGGACCCAACGATGCGGTCCTGCAGAGGCAGAGCCAACGACAAGGGCGTCATGGGCAGCACCCGAGGACGAGCGCGGACCCGATGCCAGTCCCATCGCCCGCCAAGGGCTCGGACCTCCGCGGCTGTCTCCCTTCGCCTCCCGGTAGCATGAATGCGGGATGCGCGTGCCGAACCTCGACACTTTGCTTCGCGTTTGGGACGCAATGGGCGTTTCGCGGGCCGACATCATCGCTCGCGTTTGCGATTCGGATCGAGGCTTACCGGCTTGGCGAATTGCAGACGAGGCAGCCTTGTTCGGCGCGTTGTCGAGCCGTTCGATCCGGTCAGACCTCAGACCGTTTTTGACCGCCCCCGCGTGGCAGGGTCGGCGTCATGCAAACGAACTGGTGTGGTAACAGGCGGCGGTTGGAAGTGGAAGTTCTGGTCCGGTTTGGCGAGGTCCGGGTCGTCAAGACTCGTCCGGGCACGCTGGAAATCCGCGGCGGATCCTCCGGCCCCGCATCGGGTGACCCGCATCGAGTACGACGTGTGCCCGGACCAGACGGCCGCGCAGTGGCGCGAGGAATGGCTGATTTGCGTGCTGGCGCCGCGGTTCAACCGGGTCGGCAAGGTTCTGGGCGCGACCGGACTGACTCGCCCTGCGGGCGCGGACCCTGCTTGCCGCCCGTTTTTGCATTGCTCCAAGCGACTGGTCGGCAATACGCTGCCGCACCGCTCATGAACTGGGGAACGCTCAGGGGCCAAATCGCCAGGCAATCCGGCTTGGTTTGCCAGGCTGCCCCGCTCGAAGGTGTCATCGGTTGCCTTGA
>JAKANS010000168.1 GCA_021823625.1 bacterium
TTGGGCAAGTTGCCGATCGGTCATCTTCACGACTCCGCCCTCGGTGGCCTGCGCCCGGCCCGTTGGCTCCGACACCCCCATCGCAACCTCGAAGTGTAAACCATGACCTGTCTCCCGCGTGTCAACCCTGTCCTGTCCCCGTGCCACAACGCTTCCGTGGAGACACTGAGAAAACTCACCACCGGACCGGCGAACTTCGAGAGCCAGTTCATCGGGCGGGCGACCATCATCGCGATCCCTTCCGGGTTGCTCAGGCCAAACCTTTTCGGGACAAGTTACGAGCGAGAAGTAGGTGAGGACGGCAACCACGATGCCGAAGGCGATCTTGTCCGCGTAATGGGCGAGGAAGGACACCTGGGCAATCGGCCCGGCCAGTTTGGCGGCAAGCGTTGCTCCACCAAACGCACCCGCGAAGATGCCGACGAGCGTGATGCCGATTTGCACCGTCGAGAGAAAGCGGTTGGGCGACTCGGCCAGTTCCAAGGCAACACGCGCATTACCGTTGCCTTGGTCGGCAAGGCGGCGCGTCGGGCTTTCTTGGAAGAAACTACGGCAATCTCTGCCATCGCGAACACACCGTTCGCAACGAGGAGCAGGAAGATGATGGCAACTTCAATGGCAACTTTACTCATGCGCAGATTCTAGGCGTTGACGGCACGCAACGAAAGGTTTCAGAAATGCGGCGTGTTCCGAGGGGAGAAACCTGGTGACATCATTCCGAGTTTGGAGAAAATCGTTCGCGAGGAATCGAGACGGATCGAGTTTGGGTTGTGGTGGAAATGCACGCTACCGGGCCGGAACTGATTTCAGCGTGATGCCCGCTTCATTGCGCATCTCAAACTCACTTCTCGACGAGTTGGGTCATGTTCAACTCACCGCATTGGGAGACACGGCCGGGAGGACCGTCTTCTTCGGCCGCAGCAGCGACATCACCACCGACGCGGCCAGGGTGAACACAATCACGCCCAAGGATACCAGCGTGTCAATCTTCCGCGCCGTGTGCGCCAGCAGCATCTTCACACCCACGAACGTCAGCACCACGCCCAGGCCGATCTTGAGGTAATGGAACTTGTCCATCACGCCCGCCAGCGCGAAATACAGCGAGCGCAGGCCGAGGATGGCGAACACGTTCGAGGTATAAACAATGAACGGGTCGGTCGTGACCGCGAAGATGGCCGGGATCGAATCCACTGCGAAAATCACGTCGGAGACTTCGACCAGCAACAGCACCACGAACAGCGGCGTGGCCATGCGGACGCCGTTTTCGCGCACGAAGAATTTGTCCTCGCGATAATCACTGGTCACCGGCATGATTTTCTTGAACCACTTCACCACCGGGTTGCGCTCGGGATGAATCTCCTCTTCGCGTTTCACGATCATCTTGATGCCGGTCAGAATGAGGAACGCGCCGAACACATAGATGATCCACGCGAACTTCGCAATGAGCACCGTGCCCGCCCCGATCATGATGGCCCGCAAGACCAGCGCGCCCAGGATGCCCCAAAACAGCACACGGTGCTGGAACTTCGGCGGCACGGCGAAATACGAGAACAGCAGCGCGAAAACGAAAATGTTGTCCACGCTCAACGAATACTCGATGAGGTAGCCGGTGGTGAATTCCAGCGCCTTCTGCGCCCCCGCGTAATGCCACACGCCGAGATTGAACAGCAGCGCCAGCGTGATCCACGCGACCGTCCAGGCGATGGCTTCGCGGAACGAGACGACGTGCGACTTGCGATGGAACACGCCGAGGTCCAGCGCCAGCATCGCCAGCACGAACACGTTGAAACCGACCCAAAGCCACAGTGAAGAGGTCATCCGGTGTATTTACCTTGAGGTTGAAACCAGTTGGTTGTGTTCAGCGGTTTCGGACTTAGTCGGGCGCGGACGGGCTGGCCCGGTTGGCGTTTCGGCATGCGTCCGTCCGCCGCTTTCGACCCGCTGGGTGAGTTTCATCCTCGCTACTCGTGTTCCCACCAACTCTTCTACGCGCAATTCCCAAGCGCCAAACGTCAGCGCATCGCCGACGCGTGGAAACCGGCCCAGCCGCTGCATCACCAAGCCCGACACCGTGCAGGCTTCTCCCGTCTGGTCGAAGCGTTGGCCGACCAACTCGGCCAGTTTGTGCGCGGGCAGCGATCCGTTCAGTTCCCAAGTCTGTTCGCCAGTCTGGCGGACGAGGGGTTCATCCTGATCGAATTCATCTTCGATCGGGCCGACCAGTTCCTCCAGCACGTTTTCCAGGGTCGCCATCCCCACCGTCCCGCCGTATTCGTCCACGACGACCGCGAAATGCAGTTTGCGTTGGAGAAAAAGGCTGAGGAGCTTTTCCAGGCGCGCGGTTTCCGGGACGAAGATGATTTTACGCGCCACGGCTGCGAGGTCGCGACCGTGTTCAGCTTCGTGTTGGAGGTCCACCAAGTCCTTGGAGTGAACCACGCCCAGCGTTTTGTCCAGGTTGCCTCCCTCGCACAGCGGAAAGCGCGAGTAACGGGTTCGCCGGGCCAGCGCCACACACTCGGCGATGGTTGCCTCGGTGTTCAGAGCGACGATTTCATGTCGCGGTCGCATCACTTCGCGCACGCGGCGTTGGCGCATGGCGAAGGCGTTCAACGCGATGTCCTGTCCCAGCGCCGGGCCGCTGGTGTGACGTCGTGTCTCGGCGAGCAGCAAGCGGATTTCTTCCTCGGAATGGGCCAACTCGCCCTCGCTGACGGGTTGAAGTCCAAAGCGGCGCAGCAGCCAAAAGGCGGCGTGGTTGAGCACCCAGATCAGCGGATAAAACAGAACGTAGAACCAGTGCAAGGGCTGGGCAATCCATAGCGAAGTGGCCAGCGGCTTTTGGATGGCCAGCGATTTGGGCGCGAGTTCGCCCGCGACGATGTGCAGAAAAGTGATGACCGTGAAGCCGACGGCGAAGGCAATCCAGTCCGCTTGCGCCGGGTCAATGTTGTAATACTTCAGCACGGGCGCTAACAGACTGGCGAAAACCGGCTTGCCCACCCAGCCCAAGCCCAGGCTGGCCAGCGTGATGCCAAGTTGAGTGGAACTGAGAGCCGCGTCGAGATTCCGCACAATGCGCCGCGCGACCTTGGCCCGGCGGTGGCCTTTGGACACGAGGGTTTCGAGTTGGGTGTCCCGGATTTTGACCAGGGCGAACTCCGCCGCGACGAAAAAGCCATTGAGCAGCACCAGCAACGGCACGGCGGCCAGTTGCAGGATCGTCATTGGAATTTCGTTGGCGTTCATGTGTGATGCTTCCCTCCAGCCGCGGACAAATCTCAGCACCCGTTGGCGACGCGAGGTTCGCCAAAGGGTTTCCGCAATCTGCGAGCGGTGCGAGGGGTCAATCTCCGTTGCCCACCTTGCGAACCGAGTTCACGCCGCCGAATGGATTGGACACGGTTTCCGCAGCTAGCGGGTCGGGCGTCCACTGGCCGTCCACCACAAGGCAATACTCGTAGTCGCCGGGCGGCAACGCCAAGTCCTTCGCCCATCGGCCTTGGCCCAGAGCGATCATCGGTGTCGCGTTCGGCTGCCAGTCGTTAAAAGTGCCGGCGATGGCAACCGACTCGGCGGTGGGTGAGGCGAATTCAAAATGAATCCGCTTCGATTCGTGCTGGCCACCATTGTTTCGGTTTCTCCTGTTCACTTTCGTTTCGCTTTTCATGTTTCGACCTTTCTTCATTTGTTCGTTCATGCGGTGCAAAGCGGGGGATTGACCTGGCCTCAAACCCGCGCGACGACTGGCGCGCCGGACCAGCGGCTGGCCGCCTGCGGATGCTGGCGATGGCCCTTGTGCCGGACTTGTTGCCGGCTTTTGCGCCGCTCGATTTGCTGGCGCAAACTTTTGACGACCTTCAGCCAGACGGCTTCCAAGGTGTGGTCGCGGGCGGCGGCATGAATGTCCGGGCCGGGCACGGCCAGATGCACCTGCGCGCGAAAGGCGGGCGCGCTTTCCCGCTCCCGTTCCAACACGATTTCGGCGGTAGTGACGGGAATGAGGCTTTGCAAGCGTTCCAGTTGTTGCTCAAGCCAAGCGCGCAAGCCAGCGTTGGCGTTGAGGCCGCGAATTCGGAATTGGATTTTCATAAACGAGGTGTCGGTGTTTTCAATTTGCGATGGGGAGAAGTTAGTTACGCTGCCTCCCGGTGAGCAGCGGCAGCAGATGCCACAGGAAATAAACCAGCGACGAGATGAACGCGGCCACGTAGGTCCAGCCCGCCGCGTTCAACACTTGATTCACAGCGGCGGATTCCGAGCCGCGCTGGATGAAGCCCATTTTCCCCAGCACCAGTTTGGCGCGGCGCGAGGCGTCGAACTCCACCGGCAGCGTGACGAGATTGAACAGCATCATGATGCCCCAGCCAACGGCCATGATGAGCAGACCGGTTTTGGGCGCGAGACCGACTGAGAATATGCCTAGGAGCGGAATCCACATCACGAGTTGGCTGGCGAAGCTGGTAATGCCCACCGCCGCCATGCGCAGTTGCAGCGGGGCGTAAGCCTGCTTGTGTTGCATGGCGTGACCACATTCGTGCGCCGCCACGCCCAGCGCCGCCGCCGAAGTGCCGTGATAGTTCGCGGTCGAGAGCACCAGCCGCTTGTGGCGCGGGTCGTAGTGGTCGCCCAGCAACTCCTCGTGCTCGACGATGCTGACGTTGGCGATGCCCGCCTGACGCAGAATCGCGTGCGCCGCTTCCGCCCCGGTGTGGCCAGACTGGACGGGTGTGCGGCTATGCCGGGCGTAGGTGCGCTTGACGTGCCATTGGGCCAGCAGGCCGATGGCCAGCGTGCCGAGGAATAAGATCAGTATCATAGGTTTGGTTGTTTGAGTGGAGGATTCTTTCCGAGCAAAAAGGCGCAGGCGCGGCCCAGCCAGGCTTTGGCACGTTCCCATTCAATGGTCAAAATGCCGACGCCGCCGGGAATCACGAACAAGACCAGGACCGCCAGCGCCAACACGACAGCAGCGATGACCAGCGCCGTGCCGCCCGCCGCTGCCGCGATCAAATGCTTAATGGCTTGGAGGGCGTTCATGGGAAAATATCGGATTGGCTCCCCGCTCCGCGGCGGGCGGCGGCCAGGGGCACGCCTGCGCCCGCGCCGTTTTGTCCGGCGTCACCGTCACGCTTTGAAGCCACGAAGTTCACGCCAGCCAGGGCCTTGGCTTCGGGTGCATAGTCCGGGGCGACCGAGCCCAGGCTCACGATGAACTTGATGCCGTCGGCCACGGACATGTCCAGTTTGGTCACGTCCTTTTGCGGCACTAAGACGATGAAGCCGGTGGTGGGGTTGGGGGTGGTGGGCACGAAGACGCCGACCACTTCCTCCCGGGTTTTGCACTGCACCTCTCCGTGCTGGGCGCCGGTGATGAAGCCGACCGAGTAAAGACCGGCGCGGGGAAACTCGATCAGCACCACTTGCTTGAACGACGAGGTTTTGGTGGAGGTAAACGCCTCGTTGATCTGCTTGATCGCGCCGTAGATTTTGTTCAGCAGGGGAACGCGCAGCAGAACCTCGTCCGCCAGTCGAATCAGTTTCTTGCCGAGATAGTGGCGGGCGAACCGGCCGACCAGCGTGATCAGCCCGATCGCCAGCGCCAGGGCGAACAAGCTCCAATACCCGTGCATCGGCCCTTCGCCACCGCGTTCGTGCGTCCAGTCTTTCGGCAGAAAAAAGAGCAGGGCATCGGTAAAATTGGAGACCGTGCCAAACAGCCAGACGACGATGGCGATGGAAAGCAGGGCGGGCAGGACCACCGCCAGGCCGGTAAAGAAATTGGCTTTCCAGTGGGTCATAGGTTTTTTCATGGCGCCGACAGGTTCACACAGTGTTCTCATGCGGCGTGCGCTGTTGGCCGGTCGGGCTGCCGGACCGCGCGGGGTGTTCGCGCGGCGGCTTACCCAGCAGCACGTGAATCGTGTGAATGAGCGCGGGAATATGCAGCGGCTTCTCCAGCACGGCGCCGGTTCGTTCGCCGACCGCACGCTCAAACTCGGTCTTTTGCTCGGTGAGCAGGACGACGGGCAAGTCCGGGTTCATCACCGCCACGTGCTCGAAGTCCCCCCAGGCCGCGCGAAGAGGCCGCCCGAAATCCAGCAAGAACAAATCAACATGCTGCCGCCGGTAGGCGCTGACCGCGTCGTCCGCCGTCTCCACCCAAATCACCTCATAGCCCTCCTGCCCCAAGGTCGTGCCCAGGCGCAGCCGCGTCCAGGTGTCCGCGTTCTCGATCAGTGCCAGTATTGTTTCTCTCATAATCGTCACGGCGCTGTTGCCGCGCACTTTTCTCCTTTAGCCGCCGCTGTGCCACGGACACCCGGCGAGCGAATGACACATTCGCGGGGGAATTTGGCCCATCGTGAGTGCCAGGGCAGTTGGCGGTGGCTGTCAGGAAGCCACGTCTGCTCAATGGCTGGCCATCACGCTTGCCCTTCAGCGAGAGCAGCGGCGAAACCCGCCGCTTTGCATCCGGTGCGGGGTTTGCTATTCCTTTGTGCCGATGATGCCATCCCATTTCATGATCGCCGCATTGACGTGGTTTGAATGGGCCGAAGCGTTGAGCTACCTCGTGACGATCTTCGGCCTTCCGCTGGCCATCGTTGTGTTCCTCGCCGAACAACGAAAAGAGCAGCGCAACGACCAGGAGGAAATCTACCAGCGGCTTTCCGACGAATACGTGAATTTTCAGAAGCTCGTGCTCGACCACGCGGACCTGGGACTCCTGCGGGCGCAGGGGGACGGCGCGGAACTGAGCGAGGAACAGCAGGAGCGCAAGCTGGCCATTTTCAACATCCTCATCTCGCTGTTCGAGCGCGCCTACCTGCTCGTTTACGAGGAGCGCATGGACAAGCAGACCCGGCGGCTCTGGCAATCCTGGGAGGACTACATGCGCGATTGGTGCCGCCGGATGGATTTCCGCGCCGCGCTGCCGGAACTGCTGCCCGGCGAGGATGAAGACTTCGCCGCGCACATTCAAAGCATCGCGGACGCAGAAGCGGCAAACCGAAAATGAAGCAACCCATCCATCTAGGATGGCGAGGCCAGAGCGCGTCGCCAACTCTCACCGTCGCGCGAACGGCCCGTGCGGAGTTTCCGCAGCCGCGCTTGCGAACGCGCCCTCCGCCGTGCGCGGTTAACAACGGAGCGAGACACGGCCAACGCCCGCGCGTCCGCGCATGACCGGACTACGGCACGGACGCCCAATCGTCCTGGCCTGGTTCGGCCCGCTGCGGCCTGAGTTGACGCACCGCGCGGGTGAGTTCCGCGACATCGCGCCTCAAGGCGGTGACCTCTTTGGCAAGTTGGGATGGGCCGGCTGGACGTGGTTCCGCCCGCGGCTCCGGTTGTGCCATCTCGGCGTGCATCGCCGACATGCTGTTCATGATGACGCCGATGAAAAGGTTCAGGATGATCATCGTGCCGAACACGATAAAGGTGACAAAGTAGAGGGCGACTTTGATGGCCGGGACGTGGGCGATTTGCACGTTGAAAATGTCGGCCCAGTTGTCGAGCGTCACGAGCCGGAACAACGACAGCAACGCCGCCGGCAGCGAGCCGAAATGAACGGGATCGGTCTGGCCGAACAGATGAATGCCCGCCACCGCGTAGATGTAGAACAACAGCGCCAGCAGCAGGCTGACGTAGCCCATCGAGGACAAACTTTTCAACAGCGCGCCCACGAGTAATTGCAACTTGGGCAGCGCGCTCACGAGCCGCAGCAGCCGCAACGCCCGCGCCAGCCTCAGCACCGCCGCGAACGGTCCGCCCACCGGCAACACACACAGCAGGACAATCAGGAAATCAAACACGTTCCAGCCGCCGGCAAAATAGCGCTACGGTTTGCGCCCGTGCGCCGCCATCTTCAACGCGGCTTCGACGATGAAGATGCCGAGGATGATCTTGTCGAGCGCGAGGAGTGTTGCGCCGTGTGTCTGCATGAGCGCGGCGCTGGTTTCCAATCCCGCCACCACGCCCGCCAGCACGATTACCGCCACGATTAAGTGGTGGAACGGCTTCGACGCAACGAGTTGCTTGATTCGTCGGGTCATGTTCAGTTCAGCGCTTTGGGAGCAACGACGGGGATCACGGTTTTCTTCGGTCGCAGCAGCGAGAGCACCACCGACGCGGTGAGGATCAGCACGATGACGCCGAGCGCGACGAGCGTGTCAATCTTCCACGCCGTATGCGCGAGGATCATCTTCACGCCGACGAACGTCAGCACCACGCCGAGGCCGATCTTGAGGTAATGGAACTTGTCCATCACGCCCGCGAGCGCGAAGTAGAGCGAGCGCAGGCCGAGAATCGCGAACACGTTCGACGTATACACGATGAACGTGTCTTGGGTGACGGCGAAGATCGCCGGGATCGAGTCCACGGCAAAAATCAAGTCCGAGATCTCGACCAGCAGCAGCACCACGAACAGCGGCGTGGCCATCAGGATGCCGTTCTCGCGGACGAAGAATTTGTCGCCGCGATAATCGCTGGTGACCGGCATGAGTTTCTTGACCCAGCGCACGACCGGGTTGCGCTCGGGATGAATCTCCTCCTCGCGCTTCACGATCATCTTGATGCCGGTGAGGATGAGGAACGCGCCAAACACATAGATGATCCACGCGAACTTCGTGATGAGCGCCGCGCCCAGCGCGATCATGACGGCCCGCATGACGAGGGCGCCGAGGATGCCCCAGAATAAAACCTTGTGCTGGAACTTCAGCGGCACGGCGAAATACGAGAACAGCAGCGCGAACACAAACACGTTATCCACGCTCAAGGATTTCTCGATGAGATAGCCGGTGAAAAACTCCAGCGCCTTCTGCGGCCCTGCGTAATGCCACACGCCGGCGTTGAAGATCAGCGCGAGCACCACCCACACCCCGGTCCAGGTGAGGGATTCGCGCAACGACACGACGTGCGCCTTGCGGTGGAACACGCCGAGGTCCAGCGCCAGCATCGCCAGCACGAACACGTTGAAACCGACCCAGAGCCAGGTTGTATCAGTCATGATTGTCCTTGGCCGGCGCTTGGGAAGTCACCGGGCACACCGCCATAGCTGGCGCGATGCCAGCGGCGCAGAATGGTCAAAATGCCTCTGTTTGTTGGCGGATTGACGTGGTGGGCGAGTTTGCTCCGTGAACGGAAGGCCAACCGGAAGCCGCCGTTGCTCAGTCGTTGGCCGGAGGGTGCGTGCCAAGCGGGTTCAAACCGGCACGCCGCGCGAGTTGAGCGCGGAACGGATGGCGAGGAACTTCCCGGGGATGCCGAGGGTGAGGAGCAGGGTCTTCATGATTTTCATGATTGGCCTTTCGCTTTGTCGTGTTGGTTCGTGTTGAAATTGCGGGTTCATTCGTTGATGCCCCAATGGCGATAGAAGTTGCTGAAAACTTCACGTAGTCGGCGCGGAAGGTAACGGAATCGTCCGGCGCCGGGTGCCAGCGCCTCGTGGCCGGAGCGTTTCGGTTCGTCGAGCAGATCGCGGACCGTCTGGAGGAAAACCGGGAGGTCCAACGGCTTTTCCATGAGCACGCGGGCGCCGGCCTCGCGCGTCCAGTTGTGCTGGTCGGGTTCCGCAGTGATGACGAGGACGGGCAGTTCGGGCTTGAGGCTCGCCAGATGGCCGAGCGTTTTCCAGCCGTCGAGTTGCGGCATGTTCAGGTCGAGCACGAGCAGGCCGAACTCTTCATTCAAGGCCCGGTCGAGCACGTGGCCCCCGTGGGCGGCGAAGATGACTTGATAGCCGGAGTTGCGCAGCAGTTTGCCGAGCGATTCGCGGATGCCAGCATCGTCGTCCGCCAGCAGGATGCGCGGGCGCGCAACGGGCAGGAGCCGGACGGGCGGCGCGGGGTTCGGCGTTGTCGCCGGAGGTTCCCGGGCGGGAGCAATCGCCGGCGTGGGTTTCTCCTGGTTGACGGTTGGCGGTTCATTCGACGCCGGGACGCGGCTGCTGCCCGGTGTCAGGCTGGTCACGAGGAGTTCGTTGAACGATTTGAAAGTCAGTTTCGTTTTCATCGGCGTCTTGGTGTTTCAACGCGGCGCTCTGGCCGCGCGCAGTTCTCCCTTTAGCTGCCGGTGTGCCACGGACACCCAGCGAGCGAACGCCACATTCGCGGGGGAATCTGTCTTATCGTCGGCCCGCTGACGGTTGCCGGTGACTGCGCGAAAGCCACGTCTGCTCAACGACTGGCCACCACTCTTGCACTTTTGCGGGAGCACTGGCGAAATCCGCCGCTTTGCATCCGGTGCAGGGTCTGATATTCCTTGCGCGGACAATTTGTGAAACTGGCGCTGAATTTTCGCACCGTGGCCTGCCTTGTAGGCATCGCCATGGTCATCTGCGCCATCGCCTGGACGGAGACCTACATGTGGCGGCACATCGCCGATCTGCGGCATGGCGACCCCGTCGTCACAACGGATGAGATTGCCAGGCTGCTCCGCGTGCAGACATGGTCATCCGTGGTGCTGCTGGCACTGGGAGCGTTGGGCGGGGTGCTCATCTATCTCGGCATCGTCGCGCCGCTGCTCGGGCGGCTCCGTCAGAGCGAACGCATCATTGCGCGGCAGGAGAAACTTTCCTCCCTCGGCGTGCTGGCCGCCGGGGTCGCCCACGAAATCCGCAATCCGCTGACGTCCATCAAGGTCCGCCTCTTCACGCAGCAGCAACTGCTCAAGCCGGGCAGCGAGGAGTTCGAGGACAACGTGTTCCTCGCCGGTGAAATCACCCGGCTGGAAAACATTGTGAAGGACGTGCTCGCGTTCGCGCGCCCGTCCGACCCGCAGTTCGTGACCGTGAAAGCCACGCAGCCGTTGCGGGAGCTGGTGCCGTTGCTCCAGCCCGGGTTGCGCGCGTCCAACATAGTCCTCCAGGAGGAATACCTCGCCGACCCTTGTCTCCGGGCGGACGCGGATCAACTCAAGCAAGTGCTCATCAACCTCGTGAAGAACGCCGCCGACGCCATCGGCCAAGACGGCACCATCACGCTGCGCACCCGCACCGAACCGCGCGGACGTGGTCACGGTGCCGACGCGTGCGTCATCCTCGAAGTCTCCGACACCGGCCCCGGCATCCCGCCGGAGGTGCAAAAGCGGCTCTTCGACCCCTTCTTCACCACCAAGGCCAGCGGCACCGGGCTGGGCCTGAGCATCGCCGCGCGCATCCTGGAAAAGCACGATGGCACGCTGGAATACTCGACGGAGTTGAAGCACGGCACGACCTTCCGGCTCGTGCTGCCCATTGAACGCGCATGACCTCACCTCGCATCCTGGTCATTGAAGACGACACCCGCTCGGCGCAGTCGCTCGAACGCCTGCTCAAGTCCCAAGGCTACACCGTCACGCTCTGCCATCGCGGCGATGAAGGCTTCGAGCGTGCCAGCGGCGAAGATTTCGACGTCGTCATCACGGACTTCCGGCTGCCCGGGGTGGGTGGCTTGGATGTCATCCGCCAGCTTCACGCAAAAAAGCCCCGCCTGCCGATGGTGCTCGTGACCGCCTTCGGCACCACCGAGACCGCCATCGAGGCCACCAAGCACGGCGCGTTTGAATACATCCTCAAGCCGTTCGACGTGGCGGAGCTGCTCGAAGTGGTGAAGCGCGCCGCCGCCAGTGCGCGCTTGATGAACGAACGCGTCGAACTCGGTGAAGAAAAGTCCGCGGGCGAAGCCATCGTCGGCAACAGCCGCGCGATGCAGGCGGTGTATAAGGAAATCGGCCAGGTCGCCGCCACGCCCGCCACCGTGCTCATTCGCGGCGAGACGGGCACCGGCAAGGAACTGGTCGCCCGCGCCCTTTACCAGCACAGCGACCGCGGGAGCAAACCTTTCATCGCCGTCAACTGCGCCGCGATTCCCGAAACCCTGCTGGAGAGCGAACTCTTCGGCCACGAACGCGGCGCCTTCACCGGCGCCGACCAGCGGCGCATCGGCCGCTTCGAGCAGGCGCACGGCGGCACGCTGTTCCTCGATGAAATCGGCGACCTGAGCGCGTTCACCCAGGCCAAACTGCTGCGCATGCTCCAGGACAAACTCATTCAGCGCGTCGGCGGCAAGGAGAACATTCCGGTGGACGCACGCATCATCGCTGCGACCCACTGCGACCTGGAGCGAGCCATCGCCGCAAAACAGTTTCGCGAAGACCTCTACTACCGCCTCAGCGCCGTCGTCATCAAACTGCCGCCGCTCCGCGACCGCGCCGAGGACATCCCCGCGCTGGCCAGCTACTTTCTGCACCGCTTCCGCGACGAGCTCAAGCTCACGGACTCCTCCCTTCCGCCCGACGCCGTCGCGTGGCTCCAACAACAGCGCTGGCCCGGCAACGTGCGCGAGTTGGCGAACGTCCTCCGTCAGGGCTTGCTCGCCTCGCGTGGTTTCCCCATCAGCCGGGAAACGCTCGCTGGCATCGCCGCAAAAAGTTCTGACACCAGCGCTCTCACCCGCGACGCGGGCGTTTCCCTCGAAGCCCTGATGGACGAGCTCCTGGCCCAGGCCCGGTCCGGCGCCGACCTCGACGTTCACGCGAAAGTCTTTGCCGCGATGGAACGCGAATTGTTCACGCGGGCCATCAAGCTCGCGCACGGCAACCAGGCCCAGGCCGCCCGCTGGCTGAAGATGTCGCGCCAGACCGTGCGCGAGAAGCTCCAGCACTTCGGCCTCAAGGCCGCCAGCGAGGAAGGGGAGTTACTGATCAGTCCTTAGCATAGGCTACACTTGGGGCGCCAAAAAAGGAGCGCACCAGCTTGGCATTGGCCTTGATGGCTGATAGATCGCCCGCGACCCGTTCCTTGAGCGACTCGTTCTGC
>JAKANS010000320.1 GCA_021823625.1 bacterium
GGGTGATCCCCCTCGCGGCGTAAAGTGGTGAGGTAAAAAAAGAGGAGACCGGGCCGAAGCCCGGTCTCCGCGTGCGAGAAGGAAGCGAAACCTATTGCTTCAAGCGGTAGAACTTGGCGCCGGCTCCGATCGCCTCGGTTTGCGGCGCCGGGCCGACGTCGGTCCACGGACCGAGCACGGTGGGAGCCGACTGGACGGTTGAGCCGCCGGCCGGGTCTTCGGAGATGGTCACGTTGGTGCCGCTGAGGGTGATCTTCGCCGCGCCCACCGCACCGCCGATCGTGAAGTCGCCGTACTGGCGGAACTTGGCGACCACCGAGTGTCCAACGCCAGGGCCGGTATTGTTGTTGTTGAGCTCCGGCGCGTAGTACAGGCCAACCAGGATCGTGTCGGGCATGGGGCTGTCGATGAACGTAGTGTTACCCAGCGAATTCCAGTTCCGCCTGTCACTGCTGTAGTACGCCGTGAAGGTCTGGCCCACGCGTCGCATGCGCAGCCAGGCGTTCGGATACGCCGGCGTGCCGCCACCGCCACCAGCGTAATTGCCGCCATCCGTGCTGCGCCAGATGTCTTCGTTGGAGTTGTTGCCGGCGGCACCGTTCCACTGCACGGCGGGGTTGGCCCGGACGAGGAACCGGCGGGCCATCTGGTAGCCGCCGCTCACTTGGTCACGGGTGACTCCTTCGTCGGCATTAGGCGTGGCGCACAGGCCGGCCCGACCCCACTGGCTGGTGGGATCCTGATACTCGACCCGGACCACCTTGTCGAAGTCGCCGGTGACTTCCTCGTACACGAACGTGGCTTCGTCGTAATTGTTCCAATTGGCGGTGCCGCTGCTGATGAGGTCGAAGTCGGCCTCGCTTTGGGCGACCGTGTCGTCCACCCACAAGGTGGAATCCGGATCGATGCCGGCCGGGTTGGTGGGGGCGTTCTGGAGGTAGTCGTCGCCGCCCATGGCCGCCCATTTCAGCTTGCTGGAGACCTGGAACGACTTGCTCTCGCCGGCGGCCGGCATGGTGTTGCCCTTGACGTCCTTCACGTTCTTGACCGTCAGGGTCACGTTGTCGTCCCCGGCCAGCCCGGACGTGGTCAACACGACAGCGGCTCCTTGAAACGGTCCGCCAGAGCCAAGCTGGAAGAAACCGGCCCCATCGTTGTGGTCGTACTTCTGATAGCGCACGCCCGTCACGGTGCCCTTGGAGAGGGTGTAGTTCGCTGCGGTGCCGGCGCTGGTGGCTTCGACGTTCTCATCGAACGCGACGCCGATCTCGATGGCCGTGCCTTTCATAATCGAGCCCACTCCCTCCAGTTTGGGCGGGAAGGTGTCGGGCACGACGGTCAGCTTCGCTGCGGCGCTCACCTTCGAGAAGGTGGGCACGCTGCAAACCACCTGGTACTGCGCGCCGCTGTCGGCCAGCGCCAGGAGCGGCGTCGTGTAGGAGGCCGCCGTGGCTCCGGCGATGTCGGTGAAGGTGCTGCTGCCTGACACTGCCTTCTGCCATTGGTAAGTCACCGTGTTGCCGTAAGCCGAGGTGCCGGTGGCGACCACGGTGAACGTCACGGCGCGGTTCTCTTGCTGGATGCTGTCCGCCGGTTGCTGCGTGATGTCCACGTTCGCCCCGTTCGGGTCCAGGTAGGTGCCGATCACTGTGCCGGTCAGCGTCGGCGCCGAGCCATTCGCGGGATCGGCGTCGCCTTCCATGATGTAGGTCACGCCGTGGTCGTCCGCACCGCACCAACTCGGATCGTGATGGACGGATTCCAAGTAATACCGCTTGCCCTTGGTCAGGTTGATGACGTTACCGTTGGGCCACTGGGTGTTGGCATACAGGTCGGAGCGGCGATTCTCTAGACTCCCTGAATACATCTGCACCCAGCCGCGCGGGTCGCTCCAGCCGCCGGGTTCCGCCGCGATCAGAACCTTGTTCGCCGGATTCTCGTCCGTGCTTAGGTAGAGCCAAAAACGGTCGGCGCCGGCGAGGAAGAACACGTAGTTGCCGGTCGTTGGCGGGATGAAGACGCCTTGGATCGTGTCGAAGTAGTTTCTCACCGGATCGGCGGCAACGCGACCAGCGCCGTTAGGTGGATATTCCCAACTCCGCATGATATCTGTGCGATCCGCAGCGCCCGGATACCGGGGATCGCTGAACAGGTTGTCGGGATTGCTGCCGGTGTTGTCGTCCACGTTGCTGTATTTCTGGTGGCTCGCGGCGCCCAACATAAACACAAAGGTCTTGAACTGAATCTGGCTGTTCGCCGCGATCGGGTTGCCAGCAGCGTCCTTCACGTTGTTGACCGTGATGGTCAGCGTGGCGCCTTCCGCTTGTTTGCTGGTTGTGAGGACGACCTTGTTGTCACCGGTCGTTCCCGGCGCGGCAGCGAGTTTCGCAGCGGAGATCGTGACGCCATTGTCAACCTGGTAATTCGCCAGCGTCTCGGCGCTGGCTTGATCCAGCGGCTCCGAAAACGTGAGGGTGATGCTGTTGAACTGGACCGAGCCGGCTGCCGACACCAACGTCGGCGGCGCGAGGTCCTTGTTCACCGTCAACGTGGCACTGGCGCTGTTCACGCTGCCTTGAGCGCCGGTGACAGCCACGGAGAATTTCGCACCGTTGTCGGCGTAGGCCGCCCGCGCCAGGGTGTACACGCTGTTGGTTGCGTCCAGGAGGTCCGCCCCGTTTTTCATCCACTGGTAGGTGTACGGCGGCGTGCCACCGGCCACGACGCTGAAGGTGGCGGATTTCCCTTCATCCACCGTCACATTCGCCGGCTGGGTGGTGATGGTCACAGGGCCGCTGCCTTTGTCGAAAGTCGAGAGGTACTCGCCTGGGATCGGCATGGAGGAGTCAATGAGGAAACCCGGATCCTGGACCGCCACCGCGAGGTTGTCGC
>JAKANS010000169.1 GCA_021823625.1 bacterium
CTGTCCCCAGCGCCGCTCGCAATTGATCAACTCAAATTGCTTGCCCCGCCACGGATGAAACGGGTGAATGATCGTGAACTTCTGTTTAGGATTGGCATCGCTAGGCGCAGTCCGCGCCCGCCGCCAAGGGCAAAATCGAACGGCAGCACCCATACTGGCAGGGTCGGCTGCCCGCGCTCTTCGCCGCCGAAACGATCACCACGCCCGAAGCGGCCAAGGCCCTCCTGCCCGAGTTGCGCCGCCACCGCAACGCCCACGAAATCCATCGGGAACTGGAGCGCACCCCCAATGCCGCGGCCCGCGCCGCACAACGTGACCGGCGCAGCGTGTTGCGTCCGGCCCCACGCTGTCCCCGGTGGTCCTACATCTGGAGCGTGCGTACGCCGCTCAAAGTCGGTCCGGATGGTTGCGGACCCGTCGGGCAGCAACGCTTGCGCGTCGCCCTCAGCGCCGGCAGCCGCGTCATCCACTGCCAGCACCCCAACGGCTCCATCAGCATCCTGACTCACGAACCCAAAACCGGAGAACGTCCCGCACTCTTGCTGCAAATCCGCACCCCTTGAAACTGTTCGCCTTCGCCGGGCGCAAGCACGGTTTGGACTGGCGCGGCCGTGAATTTCCGGCAGGCTGCGGCTTCGACGCTATGTCCCGCTACCTGCGAAACCCTTCGCGCCTTCTGTCCCGCACCCAACGGGGCGCGTCCCAACCCAGCGCCAGCATCGAGGATTACCTGGAACGCATCGGCGAACTCACGGAACGCCGCGGCAGCGCGCGAATGGTCGAGATCGCGCGGACCCTGGCGGTCAGCCGCCCTTCCGTGACCGCGATGGTGAAGCGCCTGGCCGACGCGGGCTACGTGGATTACGAGAAATACCGCGGGCTGGTGCTCACCGCCAAGGGCCGCGCGGTGGCCGCGCAGATGCG
Organism: bacterium; assembly: GCA_021823625.1. Taxonomy (GTDB): domain Bacteria; phylum Verrucomicrobiota; class Verrucomicrobiia; order Limisphaerales; family J093; genus DSVZ01. The sequence goes on from JAKANS010000169.1 coordinate 925, forward strand.
CAACCGACACGCCACCCTCAAACGGTTCCTCGCGGTCCTGGGTTTGGACGAGCAAACGCAGGAAGACGAAATCGAAGGCTGGGAACACTGCCTCAGTGCGAACACGCTCGATCGTATTGCGCGGTTGACCCGCTTTCTGGAAGCGGATCCGGGGTTGCTGCGAACGTTCCGAAAGCACCTCGAAGACTGAGTTGGCAGGGGAGCGCAGCCCACGGAGTGTCCGAGGCTGGTTTCCGCGTGGCTTGGCTCGCGGATTGTGCCGGGCCGCCTCGGGCCACTCCGGTTACTGCAAGCTCGACGGCAACGCCTGGAGGCGGCGCGAAATCTCCGCGCCGATCAAGCCGGAGCGTTGCGCGGCAATGTCCTTGCCCAACGGGATGAAGCGCGACGGCGGCATGCTCCGGACCAGGGCGCAGAACTGGCTGTTCACCATCATGCCCAGGAGTTCGCCCGACTTGCTGAAGGCCAGATCGCCCTTCGACGGCGAGAACTTGCCGAAGATTTTGCCGATCGGCCGGCGCTGCATCCGCAGGTATCGCGGCTGGCCGGGCACGAGCTTGAACTCGACTTCGCCGTAATAGCCTTCCTTCCCGCCGACCACCACGGCGTCCTGGAACTTGGCCGGGTCTTCCGACACTTCGAACGGTTTTACGCCCAATTGCTTCGCGGTGGGTTCGTCCAGGGTGGCCACGACAATCCGCGGGTCCGAGGAAACCAGGGACAGGCCGGTCAACGGCACGGTCGCCCCGGCGCGGGCCAGCACGGCGGTCATCTCGTCCCAATCGCCGCCACCGCCCCAAACCGGCAGCGCGGTCTCCTGAATGTGAAACAGTGCATAGACTTTGCCGTTGTCGCGGAACAGGACGATTTTCGAGTCCTTGGCGTCCCCCGTACGAATGCCGAAGAGGCCGGAGCGGGTGGCCCGGACGCTGCAGTCCACGCGGTTGTCGAGATACGTCCGGTAAATGGCGTTGGGCGCGAGCTGGCGGTCTTCGTGGATTTCCGTGGCAAGGTTCTGCGATTCCTGGGCCAGGCTGTCCATGCCCTTGGCGAGTGTGGTGGCGTGTTCCTGGATGCGCTCCTTCTCCTGGCTCAAGGTGGCGATCTGCTCGCGCTTCTCGTCAAGCTGGGCGCGGAACAGAGCGGCCTCGGTTTCGACGCGGGTCAGGTTGGTGGCGAGCCGGCCTTTCTCGACTTGGGCGGTCAAGGCGGTGTCCTGGAGCCGGGCGAGCTGGTCCTGAAGTTTCTGCACTTCGGCGCGGCGGGCGGCGAGTTCGGTCTGGACCGCCTCGGTCGCCGTGCGCGAGGAAGACGCTTCGGCGGTGGCCGCCTGCAATTTTTGCTGGACCTGTTGCAGCGCCACCTGCGCGGTCGTTTGCTGGGATTGGACCTGGGCCAGTTGCTGCTGGGTGGCGGTCTGGGCCTGCTGCAGCCGCGCGCGTTCGGCGGCCAGCTCCTTGGCGCGGGCTTCGGCCTCGCGCACGTTTTGCTGCGCCTGCTGGATCATCTGGTCGCGCGCGGCGAGATCTTCCTGCCGCGCCTGCAACTGCGACTCGGCGCGGGTGAGCTGATTGCTCATCTGCCCGCGCGCCAGTTGCTCCTGCGCGAGCGCCTGCTGAAGCACCGCGAGCAGGTCCTGCACGGCCTGCACTTCCACGCCCATGCCGCTGCTGCTGCTCTCCGGCTTCGGAGCCTGGAGGAGCCCCTGGTTGGTGTTGAACAGCGTGACCAGGCTGATCATCAGGAAGTCAACCAGGACGACGAGAACGGCGCGGTTCATGGCGTCACCTGGGAAGCCTCCCACTCGGCCTGCAGGATCAGCTCGCGCCGGTAGGCCCGGACGTGAATGATCTTCAACAGCGAGGCGAAGAAGACGCCGAAGCCCGTTGAAGCGTAGGCGATCATCGGGCTGGCGGTGAAGAGATTCAGCGCCATCAGGACGAGCGAAAGGCCGGTGCCTCCCAACCCCACGTAGAGGCCGGTATCGAAGAGGTTTTCCTCGTTGTCGAGAATCTTCAGTTTAAGAGCGCTGGGAATCTCCTGACGCCTGATCTCGCGCAGCTTGATGAGGCCGACGATGTACACCGTCAACTGCACGGCGAAGAAGACGGCCAAGGCCAGCCAGTTGGTTTGATTGTTCATAACGACGAGTGAGGTTGTGACTTGAGCAGTTGGCGAAGGATTTTTCCGCGGCAGGCTCCAGAGGGTCGCCGGCTGGAGCGGCGTCTGGTCGCGCGCCAGGCCGGGTTCCATCAACGCCACGGCCAGGGCCAGGGCCAGGGCGGCGGCGGCCTGCTGGCGCAACGTGTTGACTCCGCGGACCTGGAGCGGCATTGCGAGCGGCGAAGGTTCACGCCGGAGATTCGAGTAAGCCCGGGCCAGACAAAACGCACCGTCCAGCCACAACAGGTATTTGAGGATCAGCGCCAGCAGCCAGGATTGTTGCGCCAACGCCACCAGCGGCCGGAAGAGGAGGCGCACGCCCGGCACGGCCAGCATCCAGTCCCGCCACGGCGCATAGTAGAGCGGTTGCTGGCGGGCGAGCAGCAGGGCCAAACCGCCTTTGCCCGCCCCAAGGGCGAATCGCACATCGCGGATGCCCGTCTTGGGCATCGTCCGCAAGTACTCGGCCACGGCATCCGGCGATTCCGCCAGATACAGCGCGGCGAAAATCACCGGCAGGTCGGCCGGCGCGAGTGTGACGGCCCGGGTCAGTTCGCGGAGCTGCGCCAGATCTTTCACCCGTTGCAGGAACGAGACCAATTGGTCCCAAGTCATGCGCTTGGCCAGCGAGGTGACGTTCAAGTACACGATTTCGATCGGCGCGGTGTCGTAGCCGCGGTTGGCCGCCCCGGCGAGCTGCTCGATTTCCGCGCGCAGACTCGGCCGCAACGCGTCGGCTTGCATCAGCAGGCCGGTCAGCAAAATGGCCGCGTCCAAGGCCTGGCCAGACGACGAAGCCACGGGCGGGAAAAGGGCGGTCTTTTGCAGCGCACGGTTCTTGAGCGCCTCCTGAACATCCAAGCGACGCAGCGTGCCCAGAAAACGCAGGACCGCGAGGCGCTGCGGTTCCGGCAGCACCAGGTCCATCACCGACTCGGCGTTGGCGAGGCGGGCTCCGGTCGGGCCGCACACCTGCTGCAAAAGCGAATCGGTCCCGCCCCAAACCGCGGCCGCGGGCCGGGCGGCGCGCTGTTGTTGGACGGCCTGGAGGGTGAGCTTGGCGTCCGGCACCTCCGCGGCGACCGCGGCTTGAGCCAGGATTTCAGCCAGACCAATCTTGTCCAGCCGGGCCTGCTGCGTGGCTTCGGACAAAGGGCCGCCAGTTCCCAGCCCGGCACGCGTCACCACGGAGACGTCCAGCGAACGCAAATAGGCGGGCACGAGCAGCGCGACCACCAAGGCCGCGACGCCGAACACCGCATAAAGACTGCCCCGAAGTCGGTTCAATGCGCGGCGAAAGTAGCACAGGAGACCGAATCGACTGCAATAGAATTGTCGCCGGGCGCGCGTCCCGGTCCGCCCCGGCCGGTGAACGCTTGCGTCGGCCGGGGTTGTGGACATAATTTGGCCGTGCGCAGTCAAGTATTGCACGGACAGCCAATTCTCCGGGACGGGACATTGATCTCGCCGGCCGTGACGCCGGGTTGGCTCGGAGGCCGCGGCTGGGCTCCGTCGCAGATGAGCGCAAAGCACTCGTTGACCCACCGGCCATGACCAGTTCGAACGGCAAGAACATCATCGACGCCCTGACCAGTTCCAAACTGTATCAGGACTATTGCCGCGCGTTCAACGACATCACCGGGCTGCCGCTGACGCTCCGGCCGGTGGAATCCTGGCAACTGCCTTACCACGGCAAACGCAACGAAAACGCTTACTGCGCGATGATGGCGCTGAAAAGCAGCACCTGCGCCTCGTGCCTGCAAACCCAGCAGCGCCTTTCCGAAACGGCAACCCAAACGCCGCAGACCGTCACCTGCGGTTCCGGCTTGAGCGAAACCGCCGTCCCCATCCGTTTGGGCGAAAAACTCGTGGGCTTCCTGCAAACCGGCCAGGTGTTCCGCCGCAAGCCGTCGGCGGCCCAGTTCAGCCGGCTGGCGAAACAGATGTTGCACCTCGGCCCGGCCGTCGGTGCCGCCGATCTGAAGCAGGCGTATTTTCAAACCAAGGTGGTTTCGCCGAAGTCGCACGAGGCCGTGGTGCGCATGCTCTCCGTTTTCGCCCAGCACCTGTCGCTGGTGAGCAACCAACTGGTGGTCCGCCAGGAACACCCGGAGCCACCCATGGTCACGCGCGCCAAGGAGTTCATCAACGAGCATCAGGCCGAGGACCTTTCGCTCACGGAGGTCGCCCACGCGGTGAACACCAGCACCTTTTACTTCTGCAAGGTCTTCAAGAAGGCGACCGGCATCAACTTCACGGATTACGTTTCTCGGGTGCGCATCGAGAAGGCCAAGAACCTGGCGCTCAATCCCAACCTGCGGATCAGCGAGATCGCCTTCGAGGTCGGGTTCCAATCCCTGACGCACTTCAACCGCGTCTTCAAGAAGATCACCGGCATGTCGCCGACCCATTACCGGGCGCAATTGCCGGCCGGTTGAGACACTGCGCCTTTCCGGCGGCCGCACCCCGCTCAGCGGACCTGGCGGAGCGCGCCGTCGGATTGAACCACCACCTCCCGCGCTCCCGCCGGCACGGCACTGACTGTTACTTTCCCGCCCGGCCAACGCACCCAAAGTTGCGAAGGCGCTTCGCTCCCGCCGAGCACTTGGGTGGCACTGTTCTGCGACCAATAGCCGGAACCGCACTGCACTTCACGAGCCGGACCCAAACGGTCGGCGAACTTCAGCCGGATCGTCGCCCCCACCGCGTGGGGATTGCCGGCGTCGCCCGCGAGGCGCACGCGCAATCCGGGCCGCGCGCCGCGATTGTGGAGCAGCACCGTCGGCGCCGCGTTTTGGCTGATCGCAACGTCGAGCCGCCCATCACCGTCGTAGTCGGCGACCGCGCACCCGCGCTGTTCGCCGTACACGCGCACGCCGCTTTCCTGGCCCGGCACCGGCCTCAAGCCGCCGTGGCCATCGCCCTTCAAAAGCAAACCGCGCCCGGCGTCGTGCCGCCACTCATCGGGGTTTACGGCATAAAAGTTCTGGCTGAGCAAGACGTCCTCGTTGCCGTCGCCGTCGAAGTCGGCGATGCAGACGCCGAACGCCGGGGACCACTGGGCTTCGCTGGGCAGCGGCTGCGCCTCGAAATGATCGCCGCGGTTCAGGAAAACCATGCTGGCCATCTCGACCGCCGCCACAACCCCCGCGCTCCGCAAGGTGTCGCCGTAGATTTCCTGCAATGTGCTTTTGCCGTAAGCCTCGAAACTCTCAATGCGCCCACGCAGGAAAGGCAGCGCCGCCGACACGGCCCGGAATCCGCGCGACGGCACTTCCGCGCCGGTGGCTGGATTGATGTAACTCTCGATCACGTCCACCTGGCCGTTCTCGTCCAGGTCGCCGTAATGAATTCGAATCGGCCGTTCGCAGCTTGGGCGGTAGCGGGTATTCAGACCCCAATTGGAAACCACCAAGTCCAGACGGCCATCACCGTCCAGGTCGCCCGTGGCCACGCCGGCCCACCAACCGGTGATCTGGCTGAGCGTCAGTTTCTGTCCGTCGGGCATCACGACCGGTGGATTCCAATCCGCGCAGGCACCTTGGATGTAGCGAAAGATATGCACCGGTCCCCATTCACAGGCCAGGATCAACTCCGGCGCGCCATCGCCGTCCAGATCACTGAAGACGGCGCCGCTGACGAGCCCCAGTTTCTCGAACCGCTGGCACAGCACCAGCCGCGGACCGTCTTTGCGCAGCAGCAGCGAAGTCGCCGGCGCGGGGTATTTGCCCGGCACCACCCGCCCGCCGATGAACAAATCGAGGTCGCCGTCGCCGTCGAAATCCGCCGCGGCCAGCGGTCCGGTGCTGGAGGCCTGGCCGAGCACGCTTTCGCCGCTGGCGCGGCGTTGCAGATCGTAGATGCGGATCGCGCCGCCGTTGGTCGCGCCGTCTTCGTAGTTGCTCGACCCGACCAGCAACGCGCTCCCGAACGCCAGCACCGTGGTCTGGTCGCGGGCGTTGGGCCGGTTCAACGGCGCGTTGGTGATCGCGGTGAAGGTGCCATCGCCGCGATTACGGAAATACGCCAGTGCGCCGGTCTTGCCGCCGGCGATGAGCAGATCGTCCCAGCCGTCACCATCCACGTCGCTCCAGGACACCCCCGGTCCGAGCTGGCTGAGCTTGTTGGGCAGGAGCGGCTGGCGCTGAAAGTCGTCAAACGCCTCGTCCACGTGGCGATGACCGATGAGGTGGCTCACGTCTTCGAACAGCGGCGGTGCTGCGTTGGTGGGCGACGGCTCCCAGCGCCCGGCCGCCTGCGCCTCGAGGATTTCGCAAATGCAGTTCGGCCGCACGTCGCTGATTAGGCTCCGCTTGCCGCTGCGCCAGCGCACTTCGATTTCCAACCGATTCGTGAGGCTCCCCGCCGCAAAAGTCCGCACGGCCTCCCCGCCGGCAAGGTAATGGCCGCCGCAGACGATCTCCTGGCTTTGCTCCAGTACGGGACTGCCACGAACCAGGATGAGCGAGCCAATGCCTTGGGTGTTCGGTGGCTGCCCTTTGAGGCGCACCTCGACGCGCGGGGCGGTGCTTTCATTGCGATACAGTTCGGCCACGCCGTTGAGGTTGTTCACGACTACGTCCAGGTCGCCGTCGTTGTCGAGGTCGGCGAGCGCGACCGCGTTGCCGACGTCCGGGTAGTCAAATCCCCATTCCGCACTCTTGTCCTCGAAGGTCAAATTGCCCCGGTTGCGGAAGATCACGTTGGGGATGGCGTACCGCGGAAACATCGTCCGCAACCGCTGCAGTTCGTGGCTCGACATTGCCTTCTGCGCCTTCATGTCCTCGGCCTGGTCGATGATGTCGGTGTTCATCATCTGCAACTCGTGCCCGGTGGTGATGAGGATGTCCTCGTATCCGTCCAGGTCCACGTCGATGAAGTTGGGCGACCACGTCCACTCCGAAGCTTGCACGCCCGCGAACTGCGAAATCTCGGCATAGGTGCCGTCGCCACGGTTCACGAGGAGCGTGTTGTGCGAGTACTGCGGGCGGTTGTCGATCGCGCCGGGCGGCAGGTAGGTCGGCTGAATCTCGCCGTTTTCGAGCATCCGTTTGGCATGGTCGCGGCTCAGCATGTCCGACACGAAGAAGTCCACCGCGCCGTCGCGGTTCAGGTCCGCGAAATCGACCCCCATCGAGAAGATGCTCGTGCTGCGCACTGCCAGCCGGTCGATGGCCCGGAACCGCCCGTGGCCGTCGTTGATCCAGAGACGATCCGGCGATTGAAAATCGTTGCAGACGTAAAGATCCGGCGCGCCGTCGTCGCTGAAGTCGTGGAACGCCGCCGTCAGCCCCCAGTCGTACAACAGTTCCTTCAACGGCTGGCCGTCTTCGTCCAGGAACGCGCCGCCGGTGAAGGGTTGCAGGGTGAAATGGCCGTGGCCATCGTTGAGGTAAAGCGCGTCCGGTTCGCCGTTCTCGAGGATCCGGCCATCGCGTGTGGCCACGAAACGCCCTACCAGGTCTGCGTCCGTGGTGGGCCGGCCATTCACGGCCGTCACGACCACGCCGCCGTCTCGCTCGGTGAGTCTCAGGCGCGCGTTCGGCATGTCGCGAATCGTGGTCGTGCGGTAATTGGCGACGTAAAGGTCGAGCGTGCCGTTGCCGTCCACGTCCGCCAGCGTCGGCGTCATGCCGGCGCGGAGGTAGTTCAACGGTGTGCCCGGCGAGCGATTTTCGAAACGGCCGTGGCCGTCGTTGAACAGAACGAACGTGCCGTTGCCGACGCTGTTCACGACCAGATCGAGCGTGCCGTTGCCGTCCACGTCCGCGAACGCCGCGCCGGTGCAGCTCATTCCAGGCAGCGCCACCCCGGCGGTTGCGGTGATGTCCTCAAATTTCCAATCGCCGAGATTGCGGTAGAGCACGTTCGGCCGGTCGAGGCCGGAGAAAAACAGATCGCACCGGCCGTCGTCGTCCACGTCACCCGCGGCCACGCCCGCGCCGTTCAGGTAGATCTGGTTGGTGACGTAACGCGACTGCGCCAGCACGTTCGTGAAGGTCACGCCCGTTTGCGCCGACGGCAGCAAGGTGAAGCCGACGGGGCGCGTCCCCGCCGCCGGCACCACCGACGCGAATCGGCAGCCCGGCGCCTCCTGCCAGGACAGGTCGGCGGCCCCCAGTCCGGCGGCGAGCCCGAGCGCGACAGCGAGCGCAGCGAAACGTGTTTGCATTGGTGCGCTTCACAAACCGGGCGCCCGCAGGTTTGTCAACTGCGTTCGCATTCGGGTCGTGCCCGGATTTCAAAGAGGTGGCTGCGCCGCTGCAACGGCCCAGTCGGTGGTGCCGCAGCACCGTTGCCACCAAATTGGGACACTACCCGCATTCGCCAGTGCCCGCGGACCGAGCGCGGGCGAGCGCTGCGGAACCCAGGTCTCGGCACGCTTCGGCGGCTCAGACCGCCGCGCGCTGGCGAACGCGCCGGCAAAACCTCGCTGGCCAGCGCCGGGGCGGTTGGTTAACTTTGGCGCCGATGACGGATTTGCCCCAACCGGAAGTTATTTGTGTCCACGAGAGCGACCTGGACGGTTTTGTGTCCGGGTTGTTGCTCCAGCGCCTGGCCCAGAAACGGTTCGCCGTGACGGTGCCACTCGAGGCCTACCACAACCACAACTGGCGCCAGCGCCCGATGCGCGAGAAATCCGCATGGGTGGCCGACTTCACGTTCGAGCAGCGCCTGGACCGCGCCGGCTGGGTCGTCCTTGATCATCACCCGACCGAGACCGTTCCCCAGAAGGCGCGCCTGATCCACGATTTAACCAAATCCGCCGGCCGGATCTGCTACGACCTCTGTGCCGAGGCCGGGCTGGCCAGTCCCGCGCTCGACCGCCTCGTCCACCTCAACAACGTCGCCGACTTGTTCCTGCTCGACGACCCCGACTTCGTGCTCGCGTGCGATTACGCGAACCTGGTCAAGACCTACGGTTTCTGGAATCTGCACTCGCTGATCGAAGGCCAGCTCGAACGGTTGCTGGACCACCCGTTGTTGGAAGTGATGACCGTCAAGCGCCGCATCGAAGACCCGCTGGGGTTCGCGTGGAGCCGGGCCAACGTCGTGCCGCTCACGCCCACGGTGGGCTACGTCGATACCGTGATCGGCAACGTGAACCTGATCGTGCATCGCCTGATCGAAGAGAAGTCCACGCCGTTCCCGGTGTTGCTGACGCTCTTTCGCAAAGGCAACGGCACGATGATCGCCAGTCTGCGCAGCCGGGGCGGCGAAGCGCTGAAGGTGGCGGAGAAACTCCAGGGCGGCGGCCACCCGAACGCCGCCGGAGCCACGCTCCCGCGTTCCGTCCAACGAACCGAAGATGCCGTCACCTACCTGCAGCAAGCCTTGAATCCGACGCCGCCCGCAGCCGCTCCGCCAACAAACGATCTCGAGAGTCTGTTCGCGGCCAGCGAGACATCCAAGAAATGAGGCGCACTGCCAAACCAATAGGCTTCGCGCGCTCCTCCGCGTTTGGCACCGGCCAGGCGCTGGCAGCGATCCTTGCGGTGGCGTTGCTCAGCGGGTGTTCGGGCTTCGGTCGCGAATGGCGCGCCGCCGCCAAACTGCCCACGCCTACCAACGACATTGCCGGACGCTGGGAAGGCCGCTGGGTCAGCGACGCCAATGGCCATCACGGCAAACTCCGGTGCGTGATGACCCGCGAGGCTGGCGACGCCTGCCGCGCGCGCTTCCGCGCCACGTACGCGGGCATCTTCAGTTTCGGCTACACCGCGACCCTTCACGTCACGAACGACGCGACCGCCTTCCACCTCCGCGGCGAAGCCGACTTGGGCAAGCTGGCGGGTGGCGTTTACCGTTACGAGGGCCTCGCCAGTCCGACCAACTTCAGTTCCACCTACCGCTGCGCCGTCGATCACGGCCGGTTCGAGATGGCCCGGCCGGACAAGTAGGTGGGGCCGAACTGCCGCTCGGCCGGGCAATCGCGACGCCGGCACAGCGGCGCCCTACCGGCTCCGGCAGCCCAGAGCAACCTGGCGGTCATTCACTCTGACCGCACGGGAATCGCTGACCACCGCGCGGCAATCCGCAGTAACCGCCCGGTTACTTCCGCCAACTGCAAGGTTGCGCAGCGCAGCCGCCCGGTTCTTTGCCCCAACCGCACGGCAAACGTGGTTGCCTTGCGGTCAGACCCAATTGCCGTGCGGCCGACGTGATTTGCCGGACGGCCAACGCCAATTCCCGCCCGGTTATCCGGAATTGCCGCGCGGTTTTTCCCGATTCCCGCACTTGGCGGCGCCGGCTGGGTGCGAGCGGTTCCACGACGCAAGCTGTTAACCAGGAGCCAGCTATGGCATAATCCAACCTCCTTCCAGCGTGCCCCAGCGTCGCCCCACGTGGACATCCGGCCGTTGCTTGCGGCGGGCAAGCCCGCGACGCACGAATGCAAGGCGATCTGCGCGCCGGGCAGCGAGGAAACTGGCCAGTTCAACGATGAAATCACCGCCGTGGCCCGGCCGTGAAAGTGCACGCTGGGAGCACAGCGGAGCCGCAGTCAAAACTTGGTGGGGCGAGATTCCCGTCGAGCCCAACAAACTCAACCGCCAAGACGCCGAGGCGCGGAGGTTGGAAGCCCGGAAGGCCGGAAACCAGAGTCACGGCTCCGCGGGAGCCGCGCCCTACCCCGTCTTGCCGCCCAGCCTTGGCGCGCCGGTCTCTGACCGGCTTTGGGCCGGTGCAGAAACGCGCGGGGGTGGCCAGGCGGCGATTGCCTCACATGTCCAAGCGGGTGTGCGACTTCGTAAGCCGGCTGGGAAGCCGGCGCGCCGGCACGCACAAGCGCCTGTCCGCCGACAATTTCCGGGCGCCCGTGAGAATTCGGGGGCTGGAAATCGCGGGCTTGACTCTCCGGGCAGGGCGCGCAAAAAGAAGCGGTAACTTCCACCGAAAAGCACGCCATGAAACCGTTCGCACCAGGTTGCCCGGCACGCGCGAATCGTGTCCCACAAGTTGGTGTGCCGCGGCGGTGTGAGCGACGCCTTGGTAGGGCGAACCTCCCGGCGAGCCAGCCAATCGTCAATTCCCTGGAAATCAGGGCTTGGCGAGAGCCAAGCAAGAATCTCTCTGCGCAAAGATTGGGGCGGCGAAGAATCGATTCTGAAGACAAGCTGGGGATTGACAGAAATCGGAGATGAAGACCATGAAATTCGGGAGACAGATTTCAATTGGGTTTGTTTTCGGTTTGGCTACCGCAGCGGTGTCGTTGTTTGCCCAGACGAATCTGGTCGTCAACGGAGGTTTTGAGACCGGCAATCTCGCTGGCTGGACGGTTCTCGACTCGTACGCTGACATCCACGCGACCAGCGATTCCAGGTTTGTTCACTCGGGAGGGCGCGGTGCTTGGTTGGGACGCGGCTACCCCCCAACTTTGAGCCAGACTTTGGCGACGGTTCCGGGCCAAACCTACGAAATAAATTTTTGGCTGAAATACGTGGACGATTACTGGGCAGGACTCGGCTCTCCAGGCACGCCAAATGAGTTCAAGGTTCGATGGGGCGTCATTCAGTTACTGGACGTTGTTAACCTTCCGCCCATCGGCTGGGTTAATTAGTGTCTGGCCGGAAACGCGTGTTTTTTGAAGTGGCGCGGGACGCGGGGGGGGGCCGCGGACGCGATCCGCGACGGTTTTTGCGCCAGGCACTGTCCAAA
>JAKANS010000321.1 GCA_021823625.1 bacterium
CGCCCCGAATCACGGCCGGGGGCCAACTGGCGGAAGACTGATTTGGGGGCAGACCTTTTGGGGCGAACATCGATCTATCAACCACTTGCGCATTGTCGCCCCCTCCAGTTGCGAAAGTCGGGCTAACACGGTAGGCGAGCTGGCCGTGAACTTCCTCGAAACCGAGTGGGGCTTCCGCGGCGAAGAGCTGCGCCGGCTGCCGCAGTTCCATTGGATCGCCCGCCGCAAGGCCGGCGGCGAGCTGCGCGGGCGGGTTACGGTTTAGAACGGCGGCAAGGCGGCGTCCAAGGCTGAGCGATCGGGAAAGCGGATTCGCTCGAATAGCCGGTCCAAGGTTACCACCTGGCTTTGCGGCACGTCTTCCGCCATCGCACAAAGGCAGGCGTCGGCCAGGTCGATCTTCTGGTCGGCGTACTTCAGGACGTAATGGCGCCCCGCGGGCAGGTAGTCTTGAAAGGCGAATTCCAGACGCACGGCGCCCCGCTCCACACACTGAAGCGCCAAGTCCTGCTTCAGCCCGTAGTAGGCCAGGCGGTGACAGACTTCGGTTAAGACCGGCTCGCACGAAGCGAAGTCGGTAACCCGGCGGAACTGTTCCACGGCCCAGGCGTGATGCTTGTCCGCCGCACTCAGGAAGGCAAACCACGGCCCGGCGTCCAACAAATAGCGCCTACTCACGGTGCAGCCTTTCCTTCCAGGCCTCGCTGGTCGCGCCTTCGGCCGGGGCGCCTTGGGCGGCGCCGCACAAATCGGCCAGCCGATCGTGGGCGCTGTTCGTTCGGCGGTGGACGAAGGCTTCTACCGCTTCCACAACCAGCCGATTGCGGCTCTCCCCGGCGCGGGCGGCCAGGGTGTCCAACTGCCGCAAGGTCGCGCTGGGCAGTTTCACGCTGATTTGCTCTGTAGCCATGCCGGAAAGGTAATGCCGTTTTGGCAAAAAAGAAATTCTTTCTCGGGCGCATCTCGTCTCGTTAAGCCAACCGGCCGGACATCGCTCCCCAGCCGGATGACCCGTTCCTGGCACTCCCAGAGCGATTCGCGGGTGGCGGTGCGCCGAATTCAGGTCGCACTCCGGTTTGCCCGCGGCTCAAAGTGAACCACCTTGAGTTCTGTGGATGCCAGTTACTATCCATTGAGCGAGACGAAGCCACCCGCTAACGCGAGGTTGATCCCGGCCCATCGCCCGGCCGCGTACCCCGCCACGACGCGCCCATGAAGATCCCCATCCTCGCCGCCATTACCGGCCTGGCCCTGACGGCTGCTTATTTGGAATCCTTGACCAGTCCGCCCCCGACGCCTGTGAACACCTCCACGGTTACCGTTCGCCTCCTCGATCCCGCCGGCCACGTCACCGAGCCGATGGTGGTGCCCCAGGTCGTCAAGTCCGACGCCGCGTGGCGGGCCCAACTCACCGCCGAGCAATACCGCATCACCCGCGCGCACGGCACCGAGACCGCGTTCTGCGGCGTATTTCACGACAACCACAAGACTGGCGTGTACACCTGCATCGGTTGCGGGCTGCCGCTCTTTCGCTCGACGGCGAAGTTCGATTCCGGCACCGGCTGGCCGAGCTTCTTTCAGCCGTTCGCGCGGGAGAACATCGGCGAGACGCGCGACACCAGCTACGGCATGATCCGCACGGAGGTGCATTGCGTCCGCTGCGGCTCGCATTTGGGCCACGTCTTCGACGACGGCCCGCCGCCGACCGGGCTCCGGTACTGCATCAACTCGGACGCGCTGTCCTTCTTCGAGCGCCCGCCCGCGAAGCCCGAGCCCGAAAAGGTACTGTTCGGCGCCGGTTGCTTTTGGGGGGTCGAGGAAACCTTCCGGCAGGTGAAAGGCGTCACCGCCACGCGCGTTGGTTATGCCGGCGGGCACACGCGCCAGCCAACTTACGAAGCCGTGTGCGCGCACACCACCGGCCACGCCGAAGTGGTGGAGGTGGAATTCGATCCCGCGCAAGTCACATTCGACGCGTTGCTGGACGTGTTTTGGAAGAGCCACGATCCGTTCGCCCCGCGGAAGACTGGTTCTGACGCGGGCGACCAGTACCGCTCGGCGATCTTTTTCCTCGCGCCCGAACAAGAAGCGGCGGCCCGCGCTTCCGCCGCCCGCCTGGAAACGCAAAAGCCCGGCGCGCACGTGGCCACGGAGATTGCGCTGGCGGGGCCGTTCCAGCCGGCCGAGGAATACCACCAGCATTACTACCAGAAGCACGGTGGGAAGGCCTGTCCGGCCCCGTGATTCCCCGGCGTTTCGCGCACCGCCGATCAGGCGCGCCTTACACTTTTTGAGGCCACGGAGCGCTGGCGTTGCGGGCGCGGCCGTTCGCCCACTCCCGGAGCCGGGTGAGGTGTTCGGCCATCGTCCGGGCCAGCGGCACGCTTTGCTGAAGAGTCAAAAGCAGGTGTTCCGTGCCGAGTTCCTCGCCGCGTGAAAAGGCCTCGAACATCGCGCTGATCACCGCTTCCTCGATCTCCGCCCCGCTGAAATCCGCGCTGGTCGCCGCCAGCGACGCGAGGTCGAAGCGCCCCGGCTCGCGGCTGTGCTTGCGGATGTGGATCGCAAAAATCTCCGCCCGCTCCCCGGCATCCGGCAGATCCACGAAGAAGATTTCGTCAAAACGGCCTTTGCGCAGCAACTCGGGCGGCAACTGCGCGATTTCGTTGGCCGTCGCCACCACGAACACCGGCGCGGCCTTTTCGGACAGCCAGGTCAGAAACGTGCCGAACACCCGCGCCGTCGTACCGGCGTCCGAGAACGTGGAGCCTTGCGTGCCGGAAAACGCCTTGTCGATTTCGTCCACCCACAACACGGCGGGGGCCACCGACTCCGCCACCGTGATGGCGCGGCGCACGTTTTCCTCGGACGAA
>JAKANS010000170.1 GCA_021823625.1 bacterium
AGGAGTCCAGGTCCACCAAACGGACCTGCCCCCTGACTTGGCAGCGTGGTAAGGTTCGTCCACCTCTTTCGTGGCATTGGTATTCGCGCCGGTCGTCCTAACGAACACGCTAATCATATTCAAAGCGATTCCATCCGCGAAATTGTCGTTTGGAGGCGCAGGCAAGAAGTTGGCCGTGTAAGTCGTCGTGCCCGCCGCGACCGTTATCGTGCGCGGATTATCCGTGTTGCCGTCGTTCCAGACGGTGAACGCCCAGCCCGGATTGGCCGTCGCCTTGATCTGTTGCTGCGAACCCACCGCGTAGGTTCCGTTGCCACTCACCGTCCCGCCAACGCTCGGGTTGGCCACCATGACAACGGTTCCTTGCTGTTGCGTGAAGTTGGCCGTGTAGGTCGTCGTGCCCGCCGCCACCGTGACCGTGCGCGGATTGTCGGTGTTGCCGTCGTTCCAGGCTGTAAAGCTCCAACCCGGCATGGCCGTCGCCTTCATCTGCTGCTGCGAACCCACCGGATAGGTGCCGCTGCCGCTCGCCGTCCCGCCCGCGGTCGGGCTGGCCGCCACGACTAGCGTCCCCTCCTGCTGCGTGAAGTGGGCCGTGATCGTCTTATCCACATCCATTGTGATGGTGACCGGGTTGGCCGTGTCGTTTACCGCACCGCTCCATCCGGTGAACACGTAGCCATCTGCCGGCGTGGCCGTGAGCACCACTTGGGCACCAGCAAAATAGCTGGTAAGATCAGGCGCTTTGGTGACAGTGCCGTTACTCGGTGTCGTAACAATCAAGGCGAACTGTTGCACCCCCGGATTCAGGCGGATTGGGTCGGGAACCAAATCAGTTCGCTGACCTGCCTCCCGATAGATCGCCAGGGCAGAAACTAACTTCTCTCCCGATTCGCCGGGTGGAACTCGGAGTGTGTAACTGAACTCGAGCGGGCTGGCGGGCACGGTCTGCCATGCCCATTCCAACGTCTCGGTCTGGCCCGCTTCGGGCTTGATGTTTGGTTCGCCACTACCAGCGACGTAACTCCACCCTGCTGGTATTTCAGCCTGCCAGCCAAGCGCCGACGGGGAGCCGCTGAATACCAACCGGCAGGTAACCTCGACTTCGCCGCCTGCGGGATCGTAAACGGACACGCTCGAAGTTTGACTCGCGACAGGCCCGTTGCCGCTGAGATGGATGCCTTGTCGATTGCCGGCAAGTCGTGCCAGCCCGTGAGGCCCCGGTCCTGGGGCATAACCGTCTTCCGTTCCTGCCTCGACGTGGTATTCGCCGGTTCGTGTAGTGCCCGAACGGTAGTTGTAGAGCTCGATCACTCGTGTTAGTTCAAGGAGGTTTAGCTTCCAGTTGTGGTCTGTGTCGGCACTATGGTAAGCACCGGTTTGCGATCCGGGGCCTGAGGCGTAGCCGTCCTCAGTGCCCGATTCGACGTGGTATTCGCCGGTGCGCGAAGTTCCAGCCCGATAATTGTAGAGCTCGATTACGCGAGTCAGTTCAAGGAGGCTGAGCTTCCAGTTATGGTCCGTGTCGGCTGAGTGCTGCAGTACTTTGACATCCACGTTGAGCGGATCGGGACTGGCGGCCACCTGAACGGGAGTCCCGCCTGCCCGGTAGATCAGTAGGCCGGCCACGCTTCGCGTACCCGACTCCCCTGGCGGTACGTTCAAGGTGTAGCTGAATTGGACGGGAGTCGCCGGGACACTCTGCCATGCCCATTCGAGTGTACCGGTTTGTCCAACCGTGGGCTTTACGCTGGGTTCATTCTGGCCGGAGGCATAACTCCAGCCGGGTGGGATTTGCGCCGACCAACCAAGTGTCGAAGGTTGGCCGGAGAAGCTAATCGTGCATAAGACGGTCATCGTACCGCCGGGTATGTAACCGTCAGAACTGTGGGTCGCCGCAATATCGAGAGGCGTCTCGGTGAAGGTGACTGTGTAGGTCGTCGTGCCCGCCGCCACCGTGACCATGCGCGGATTGTCCGTGTTGCCGTCGTTCCAAGCGCTGAACGCCCAGCCCGGATTGGCCGTCGCCTTGATCTGCTGCTGCGAACCCACCGCGTAAGTCCCGCCGCCGCTCGCCGTCCCGCCCGCGGTCGGACTCGCCGCCACGACCACCGTCCCCTGCGGCGTGAAGGTGGCCGTGTAGGTCGTCGTGCCCGCCGCCACCGTGACCATGCGCGGATTGTCCGTGTTGCCATCGTTCCAGGCTGTAAAGCTCCAACCCGGATTGGCCGTGGCCTTGATCTGCTGCTGCGAACCCACCGCGTAGGTCCCGCCGCCGCTCGCGGTCCCGCCCGCGGTCGGGTTGGCCGCCACGATCACGGTTCCTTGCTGTTGCGTGAAGTTGGCCGTGTACGTCGTGGTACCTGCCGCCACCGTAACCGTGCGCGGATTGTCCGTGTTGCCGTCGTTCCAGGTGGTGAACGTCCAGCCCGGATTAGCCGTGGCCTTGATCTGCTGCTGGGAGCCGACCGCGTAGCTTCCATCGCCGCTCGCCGTCCCGCCCGCGACCGGGTTGGCCGCCACAACCACCGTCCCCTGCTGCGTAAAGCTGGCCGTGACCGTCTTGTCCGCGACCATCGTGATGGTGATCGGGTTGGCCGTGTCGTTTACCGCACCGCTCCATCCGGTGAACATGTAGCCATCTGCGGGCGTGGCAGTGAGCAAGACTTGGGCACCAGAAGAATAGCTGGTGAGATTGGGGACTTTGGTGACAGTGCCATTGTTCGCTATGATCGTGAGCGCGTAGTTCTGTAGGTCAGACGGAGTTAGCACCAAGGGGTCGGGCGTCGCGTATGCCGTCTCAGGATTAACCGTGCCGGCAAACTGGTACTCGACTTCTCCTCTGATCTCCTTGACACCGGTCTCGCCCGCGGGAACATGAATCGTGCATGTCATTGCAATTGGGCTCGCAGGAAGCGAGCCGACCCAGACGACTTCGCCCATCTGAAACTCGGGCGTCCCAGTGCCATTGACCGATACCACCGTCCAGCCGGCAGGCAGATGTGGTCTCCATAGCAACGATAGAAGAGTCCCGCCTGAGTAGTCGAAACTACCGTTGATTTGAAGGTCACTGCCAGCAGTATAATGTGCACCACCATTTTGACTGACCACTGGCGTCGTGGCGCCGTGAGGGGATACCCGGCCCGCCAGATGAACTCCGCCGATTCCAGACGCGTAGCCATCGGCACCTTGCGCTTCGGAGTGGTAGCCACCGGCCCGCCAGTAGGTCAGCACACGGCTCACTTCCGTCCCATCGATCACCCAGTACGGCTCGCGGTAATCTGCCGTGTGTCGGTGACCGCCGGTTGCTCCCCCTCCCCCCACCGCGTAGCCATCGGCACCAGCAGTGTTAACCTGGTATCCGCCTGCGCGCCAATACGTCAAAACCCGGCTAACTTCCGTTCCGTCAATTTGCCAGCGCGGATCCCGATAATCTGCGGCGTGGTAGGGGGGCAAATCGACTGTTTGGATTGGCGTTGCGTCAATCGTGCTGGGATTCACCATGCCATTCAACTGGTATTCGACCAGACCGGCAATATCTCTGGGACCCCGTTCCCCCGACGGAACAGTGACCATTATGCTGCAACGGACCGGGTTGGCCGTAAGTAGTCCAATGAAGACGATTTCCCCAGCGTTGACTTCGGGCGTGCCATCACCGCTGGCGCTCGCAAGCGTCCACCCGTTCGGCAGCACAGGTTGCCATCGAAGCGACAGGAGTTGCCTGCCTGCTGGGTACGCGAATTCAGCGGCAACTGTAAGCGTCGTGCCAGGAACATAGTTTGGGGCGGTTTGCGTCGCGCTAACCTGCGGCGGTTCTGAAACCGTGATGCTGACCGGATCGGATTCTTTGGCCGCGCCGAGGTTGTCCGTCGCCTTGGCCGTCAGCGTGTAGTTACCGGCAGGAACGTTCGGCCAGACAGATTCGTAAGGCGAAGCTACATCCTCGCCGAGTTTGGTTGCCCCGTTGAAGAACTCCACTTTCGCAACCGTGCCGTCCGGATCACTGGCCGTCGCTCGGAGAGTTACGGTGGCCGGAGCCGTGTAGCTCTGTCCCGAACTCGGCAAAGTCAGCACCACTTGCGGAGGCTGGTTCGGAGGCTGGTAGATCAGGTTAAGCGTCTTTGTCGTCTGGTTCTTCGCAGGGCTGTTGTCCTTGGCCGTGACGGTAAAAGTGTTCGCGCCAGGTTGCGCAAGCGTCACGGTGTAGCTCCACTTGGCAGTATCGGCCCCGGTCGCAGTGTCGTCTTTGGCTTCTTGGCCATTCACCCACACGCCGGAGATGCCGCTGTTTCCGTACCCGGCGTCGCTGGCCTGGCCGTTGATTGTTACGGTACTGGTGGTGACCGGAGTTCCATCCTGCGGTGACTGGATGGTGAGCGAAGATCCCATGGTGTCCGATGCGTTGTTCACCGTCAATTCCACTTGCCGCGTGACCGTGCCGCCGTTCCCGCCGAAAGTCACCGTCGCGTTGTGTGGCCCGACGCTCAGCGCGTTCGCATTGGCGTTGATCGACACGACGACGTTGCCCGGGTTCTGCCCGTTGGCCGGCGTCACCGCCACCCAGTTCTGATCCGCGCTGGCCGTCCAACTCAACGTTCCCCCACCTGTGTTGCTCACCGCGTAGGTCTTGCTGGCCGGATCGAACGGCCCGCCCTGGTTGCCGCTCGAACTCAACCCGTCGGCGGGCGACACGGCAAGCACTGGCGGAGGCAAATCAAACAACTGTTGGAAATATGCCCAGTCCCAGTTGACAGGGTCTGTATGGTGATTAGCTCCACCTGGGAGATTTGGATTAGCGGGGTCTGGGACTTGGTTGTGTCCGATAATTCCTGACCCAGTCGTTGGATCGGCAGGCGCAATTCCTACCGGGACACCTGGAAAGACAATTTGAATATTGTATTGAGTTGCCAACCATTTCACCAAAGAGGCGGATGCCTGAAACTGAGCCTCCGTCCAGTTGCTCGTATCATGCCGCTCATGTTCGATTCCAATGCTCCTTTCGTTGTAAGAATAATTACCGGCATGATGAGCGATATCATGATCGCGAACCATCTGGTACACAGTTCCGTCGCGGCAAATCACATAATGAGCGCTCAATCCGAGGTGGTTGTCGCCAGTTGAGTTCGGGTTATTCGACGAACGAAACCAATTCCGAGATGTGGAGCAATCGCTTCCGGGCGCGTCTTCGGTCGTGTGAATGACGACCCATCGTATATCCGACGCGGTTCGAGCTGCAGGCGTGTAGTTGTAAGGGTGCGCCGGGTCCCAAATCGCTCCTGGATAATCAACCCCGCTCCCGCCGTCCACGGTCAGGGTAGCAGCATTGCTGTTAGCGATCCCCTCACTGTTGCTGGCGACCGCTCTGAACTGGTAACCGCTCATCCCCGCGGTTGTGCCGCTTACAGTCATAGTCGATGTCGCCACTCCCGAATACGTCCCATCGTTGCTCAGGTTGCTCCAATTCGCACCTCCGTCCGTGGAGCGTTGCCACTGAAACGCCGGTGTAGGGTTCCCGTTCGCCGCGACGGTAAAGCTTGCAGAGTCGCCAGCTAGGACGGTTCGGTTCACCGGCTGGGTCGTAATCGACGGTGGCTGTTGCGAAGTCGAAGTGGTAAAAGTTACCACATTGACTAGGTTGACGTCGGACCAGCCCGCTGAATTGTGCGCGTATACGCGATATTTGTAGCCTGTGTTGGCTGCCAACCCACTGAGCGAAGCGCTGAAATCATTGCCCGATACAGAAATGCTCGCGTCGTAGATTACTCCCCAATCCACCCCCTGAGCTCCCGTGCTCCAATTCCCGCTTGATCTTGCCCACTCAAATCGACGCTTATCTATGGTGGCGCCGCCGTTGTTGGTCACGCGCCCGTTCAGCGCTGCTGAGGAAGGCGTGACCTGAGTCGCTTGCAGCGTTTGCACCGTCGGCGTGGTATTTGGTCCTGTTGTTACCAGCACGCTGACGTCGTCCACGCGGAAATTCGTCGTTTGGTTGCCCGCCAGATGACAACTACTGACAAAATAGACGCGGATCGTGCTGCCCTTATACGGTAGCAAATTGTAAGTTTGCTGGTAATAGTAGGGGTTACCCGGGGAAGTTCCGTTTAGGTTAGACCAGTTCGCGATCGTCGCCAGGACACTATTTCCTGTGTTGCGGATAGTGGCGGTGAAAGTATCGTAGGCGCCATACGAGGATGGTTCGCTTGAATTTATGTTGTAGTAAAAGGACAAGGCTGCTGCGGTTGCATCTGCCGGAATTGTTACCGTCTGGTACGCCGTGTCAGTGCCATTGTCTCCCCCGAGCCACAAATAGTACGATCCAGAATGGGCATAATTGTACAGATTGTAAACTGACGGACTAGAAAGCGCCCAAGGAGTGGAGCCCGATTCGAAACCGCCATTTTGAATGAGTTCGGTTTGCGCCGTTGCCGAGAGCTTCAGGCCGAGAAGGAGGGCAAGCGCGGCTACATGCAGCAGTGTTTTCATCTTCAGATGTCGTGGTCTGGGATTTTCGGCAGCTTCGACGAGCAAGACGTTGATCGCCTCAGCGAGCAACACCGCGAGTTTTGAGGTCGTGTTCATGGTATCTGCGTTCTTTCGGCTTCATTGTTGGGACGCTGTAGTTTGGAATCGTGATAGTCGTTTAGTGCCGGTCAGCGTGACGCCGACTGGGGCAGCCGAAAAGGGCGCGCTCCCGGCGTACGTGCGTCCCCTCACCCCTGCCCTCTCCCGGCGGGAGAGGGTGCCCGGCAGGGCGGGTGAGGGAGCGCGGATCAGTGTGCTGGATTCTGCCTTCACGGCTGGGCCACGGCGGTGACTTCGTCGCTGAACTGTCCGACCTCGTCGTCGCCCACCACATAGACCGCCTTGTACTTGCGCGCCGCCAGTTCGGGCGATCCACGCCAGGCGTTCCCGGCGTTGCGCGATACGAGGTCGTCTGAAGAATCCGCTCATAGCCTTCGGCTGCTTCTGGATCAATGGTCAGCGATGTGCCAAACCCACGCCACGGTGTCAAGCTCGCCCTGCGTTATGTCGCCCTGCGTTATTGGCGTTGCGGCGCGCCGGCTTCGTTGTGGTGTTGTCGTTCGGCGACTCAAGCCGGCTGGAAGCCAGCGCGCCGGCGTGGGAGAAGGCAACCAACCGCTATTCGTCCCGACCGCGTGCGGCGTGGCGCTGTCCGCTTTGGGTCGAGGTTGCCGATGGGCCGAAGAATCCGTCGGCAGCCGGGCAGGTACGTGCCTGCGAATTCTCCTGAGCGACACCCCTGGCGGCCGGATCCGCCGCCGCCTCGTCATTGACGCCGCCCGCCGGCAGGTGCGAGTGTGCCCGCCATGAAACTCTGCTTCGCTCTCGCCATCGCCAGCACCCTGTTCGGCCTGGCTTCGTTGGGAATCGCCGCCTCTGCGGGACCGCGCTTTTACGGCGATCCCCCGGACCAACACCATCCGTGGGCCATTCATGACGGCAACCGCCCGCAGCCGAAGGTCGTCACCCCCGGCACGTTCAGCACGCCCGATCAGGCGGGCAAGCCGCCTTCCGACGCGATCGTTCTCTTCGACGGCACCGACTTGTCGAAATGGCAGAACGACAAGGGCGGTCCGGCACCCTGGCTGGTCAAGGACGGCTACATGCAAGTCGTGCCGGGAACCGGCGAGATTCGCACCAAAGACCAGTTCGGCGACTGCCAATTGCACATCGAATGGGCCGCGCCGGCAAAGGTCGAGGGCGACAGCCAGGGCCGCGCCAACAGCGGCATTTTCCTGATGGGCCGCGTCGAAATCCAGGTGCTCGACTCGTACCACAACATCACCTACGCCGACGGCCACGCCGGCGCGGTTTACGAGGTGAATCCGCCCGCGGCCAACGCCCTGCGCCCTCCGGGCGAGTTCCAAGTCTATGACATCGTTTTTCGCCGTCCGATTTACAGGGACGGCAAGGCGGTCGATCCCGGCTATGTGACCGTGTTCGTCAATGGCGTGCTGGCTCAGGATCACACGATGCTCGAAGGCGGCACCGGGCACATGACCCGCAGCCGGATCGGTCCGATCGGCGACAAGGGACCGCTGTCGCTCCAGGATCACGGCAATCCGATGCGCTTCCGGAACATCTGGTACCGCGAGCTGCCGTTGCGCGCCACCGACGGCGGCACGGACGGCTATCTAACCCCCGAGGCCACGTTGGCGAAGCGCCACCAAATCGCCGCCAGTATCCGCGAAGACGCTGCCAAGCTGGCGAACTCGCCAAATCCGCTGCCCGAAATGCTGCGGCTCCTGGAATCGCTCGTTTACGAAAAGGACGAGCCCACCCTCCAAAAGGCCTCGACGATGGCCGATCAATACGTGGCGAACTTGAAGCAACTTCCCGCCGACCAACTCAGCGGCAAGAAGGACGAGGCGCGGCAGGTGCGCGATGCGTTCAATTACCTGACCAAGTTCAAGATTCTGCCGGCCGATTTCGCCCCCAAGGCGATACTCGCCGAGATCATCAAAGACCAGGGCTGGGACCGCCGGCGCCAGCCGTAATCACAGCGCCTGCAAGCTCGGGCTTCCTTTGGACATCAAGCCGCGCCTTGGACCTCTCCAGGCGCGGCTTCTGCTTGCCGGGGGGTGCGACGCCGCGCTTCAGCTACCATTCCGCCAGCGGCCTCAGCTCCGGAGTGGTCAGACTACTCCCCTGCCCTTGTGACAACGGCTGCAACAGCACGGCGAGCCGTAGGCTGCCGGTTTGGGGCACGTGGATCGCCAGTTTGCGAATGCCCTTGTTGGCGTTCTGACCTTCCGGCTGCGGCGAGGTCGGCAGCGGCTTTGCGTCCATGACCGAGAACTTCGCCTCCGCGGGGGCGATCACTTGAGCGCGCAGCCGCTTGCCGTCGCGCTGAAACGTGGCGGTTTTGCCGTCGGCCGCGAGTTCGATTTCCGCCGGCGTGTGCAGAAACCACCAAAGGTCCGCCGCTTGGTCGGCTTGGATTTCGTCCTGCACCAAAACCCGCTGGCGGTCGAGCAAGGCAATGCCGCGTTGGACCGAGCGCGCTTGCTTCGCGTACGCGGCAGAAAGGTCCGCCACGGCCACCGCGCGTTCCGGGGTGGACTCGAACTTTATGATCTTCGCCGCCGCGGCGGGATTCTGGTCCGGCACTGCGCTGGGATTCAGGACGAGCGTGTTGTGGCCTTCGGTGCGGAGCCGGTAGTAGGTCCACCGCTGGTTTCCGAAATACGCCGGCAGGTTGTAGTCGTCGGCGCCAAGGTCAATCGCCCAGCGCACGCCCTGCGCGTCGAGCACAAAGGTGCCGAGGTCCAGATGGCTGTGGTTGGCCTGATTGTCGCCGCCTTTGAAACCAACGAACACCGCGTCCTGGTCGTTCCACGCGCTCCGCAACGTGACCACCTCGGCGCCGCGAAAATACTCGTCGAGCGGCGGTTCCGGCGCGGTGGCCTGCGCGATTTGCGGATCGTACCAAATCAAGTCCAGCGCGGTGCCCGACGCGATCGGCACCTGGTAACGCGCGTAAGCCGGCCGATTGAAACGCCGCGCCAGCCAGAGCATTTCCGGCGCGCGGATCGTGCCGTCGCCACCGTCGGCGTAGTTGAAGGTGCGGCCGATTGGTCCGGTGGCATACATCGGGAACAGGCCGGCGTCCGCGAAGCCGGGAATTTCGCCGAGCCCAAAATCGCGGCCGAGCGCGGTCTGGAGCGCGGCGAGGAACACCACGTTGTAGCTCGTGGCGTAATGCCAGTAGCCCGGTCCCTCGGCCCAGGCGCCGTCCGGTCCGTACTCGCGCATCGCGAGTTGAATCGATTTCAGCGCCGCATGCAGGAATTCGCCGGCCACCGCCGGTTCGACATCGGCCAAAGCCAGCGCCCCCATCCCAATGCCGCCGTTGCAGACCTGGTTCCAATTGTGATGCGCCTTCGCCCACCAGGTGTTCTTGCTCTGGATGTCGTTCGCCAGCTTGATGCCTTTCTCGACCATCGCGACGCGCAGCAAATCGCGCTGTTCGGGCTTCCAGTAATCGTAAAGCCAGTCGTAGCCGATGGCGAAGGCGTGCGTCATCTCGGCCGTGTCCAGGAAGTGGCGCGGGTTCCAATCCTTGAACGCGGCGGCGGCCTCCAGTTCCTTCCAGGCGCGCTCGGCGTAGCGCGGGTCGGCGTCGAGGCGGTGCAGCAAGGCCAGCGTATAGACGCGATCAAGCACGCGCCGGCTGGTGGCGAGCAGGCGCAGGCCGTCGGGGATTTCGTATTTCGAGGGCGCCTGGTCGAGGATGCGCCGGCCGTGCTCGGCCAGCTTCGCGTGCCAGTCTTTGAGGGTCGCGTTTTCCTGAACCCGCCGGCCGAGCCGTTGAAAATCCTCGGCCGAGACCAGCAATCGCGGGTGCTCGCGGTGCAGCGTGGACAGAATTTCAGCCGCGGGTGGAACCGGCACCTCGGCCGAAGCGGCGGCGGCGGTCAGAGGAAGCCAAGCCAGGAATGATGTCAGGCACAACCGGCTGACGAGACGAAGGAGCGGGGCTTTCATGCGCTTAGCAGTAGCCAGTTCGACTCGGCACTGCAAGGCTCGATCCGTATCCGTCGTATCCATGCCGTTGGCATTCGTGCGGCCGCTGCGCGGAAGTCGGTGAGGATGCGCTCGCGGTACTCGGTGCGCGTCCGCTGCCAGCGATCTGGAGGTCCAGCACCGCCTGGCGCCGGGTCTCGCCGTCCACGACCCGGCCATCGGCGGTGATCGTCAGCGGCCGGGTGATACCCTGCGCGCGGATGTCGTCGATGAAGGCGCGCCATCCTTCGGAATCTTTGGCCGGCCGGGGCTAGCCCTGCAACAGGCGTGATTTTTCGATTGAAAAAGCGAAAAGACTCGCAACGGCCGTACCCATTGGTTGAAAGGCAGTTGTTCAAGCCAGCGAACAACCAACGCAAGGCCGTTTCGAGTGAAACGAAATTACCCCAAGATCCGGCGTAATCGCAAGCGACGAATCGAGCGGCGGCTGGCGCCGATGAACTGGGAGGCCCCACCCCGTCCGAGGTTCAAGGGGCGCAACCTTCGCTACGAGATGGCCGGGCGGGTGCCGGCGCCCCCCTGCGGGGGCATCGGGGCGAGGCCTTTGATGGTGCAGCGTTTGGGTTTGGTGGAAGACCTCAATCGCAGTTTGAAGCTGTTGAAGGGGCCTCTTCCCTACCACGAGAGCGATCATGCGCTGAAGATCGCCTACAATATCCTGGCCGGGGGGGTACGCCTGGAAGACATCGAGCAGCGACGGCAGGACGAAAACTTTCTCACCGGACTGGACGCGCAGCGGATTCCGGCCCCGAGGACGGCGGGAGATTTCGCGCGGCGGTTCAGCGCGGCGGATATTCTGAGGCTGCAGGACTGCTTCAATCGGTCGCGTCAGGCGGTCTGGAAGGTGCAGCCGGAGGGGGGCCTGCGGGAAGCGTTTATCGAGGTGGATGGGACGATTGCCGGGACCTACGGGGAGTGCAAGGAAGGCATCGGGCTTTCGGATAAAGGGATCTGGGGTTACGCGCCGCCGATCGTGCGCTGGGCCAACACCAGGGAAGGGCTCGCCCTGGTCAACCGCCCGGGCCAGTCGGCCAGTCACCGCGGGAGCGTGGCGTGGATCGACCGCGCCGTGGAACTGGTGGCGCCGGTGGCCCCCCCGGTGACGATTCGCGGGGATACCGCTTTCACCCACCCGGCCCATCCGGATCGGGGGGATGCGGCGGGGCAGCGGTTCATTCTGGGCCTGGATGCCCCCGTCAAGGTGGTGGGCTTGGCCGCGGCCCTGCCCGCCAGTGCGTGGAAGCGGCTGGCGCGGCTGCCCCGGTACGAGATCCTGACCGCGCCTCGGCAAAAAGCCTTTCGCTACAAGGAGCAAATCGTCGTCGCGAAGGAGTTCAAGCCTCAGGTCGGGGTCGGGGAAGACATCGCGGCGATCGAGTACCAGCCGCGCAAGTGCAGCCGCCCGTAGCGTTTAATCGTCCGGCGCAAGAACCTCGGCGTGAAAAAAGGTGAGCGCGCGCGCTTCGATGAGGTCCGGGACTTCTGCGACATCCCCAATCGCCCGGACGCCGCCGAAAAGATCGTGGGCCTGGCCACTGGGCGGTGTGCCCGGGCGAAGGTGATGGGGCGGTTGAAGAACGGGGTCAATGCCCTGCGGATGCCGGTCAACGATCTGTCGCGCAATTGGGCCTACAGGGGGAGGGCGGGCCTGGCGTGGAATCTCGAGCGTTGGTTTGGGCTGCGCATGCCCAACCGGGAGCGGGGGCAGGAGATGGGCAAGGCGGAGTTTCGGCGCTTCCTGCAGGCGATCCTGTTGCTTCCTTGCCAGATCGTGCGGACGGCCCGGCGCGTCATCTGCCGGGGGCTGGGGGATAACGGCTGGCTGGCCGATTGCTTTGCGCCGTGGCAACGGCTCCAGAGGTTCGGGCTCCTGGAGTAGAGGCGCCCGCCGGCCGGAAGACCTGAGCGGCGACAGGTGAAGTGTCCCTGCGGACGACGAAAAAGGCATCAAAACAGTCTCCCCAGAAGAACAACGCGGCACCGAGGCCAATGGTGAGCGAATCCCAGGGGGTTGGCAGACGGATTAGCCTATGGCGCGAACAATTTTTCGAGATTTTGCTCGATGCCTGCCTTCGCGATTCGTCACGCGCTTGTTTTAGGACTAG
>JAKANS010000322.1 GCA_021823625.1 bacterium
ACGCTTAAGGAGTGGGGAGCACGGAACCCTTGGGCGGCCACCTCCGGCAAATAGCTTCGCAGTTAGGTCAACCCACCTTCGTGGAAATCGAGGCTAGCCGTTGAGCGTCCAGCCGGGGCGATAGGTGCGGCGAAGCAGTTCGTTCGCTGCGGTGTTGTCCGTGACCTTGCCGGCGGCGCCGTCGTAGCCGATTTTCTTGCCGACCCGGTAGGCGACCAGGCCCAGCAGCATCTGCTCGATCAAGTTGCTACTATATTCGAAATCGCAGGAGGTCTTCAGATTGCCTTTGCAGGCGTTCAGCCACTCTTGCTGGAAGCCGTGCATTTTCGGGATCAAGGCCTCCTTGGCCCGCGGGTGGTAATAGGTCATGTCGGCTTTGTCGCCATTCGGGACAATCAACCGCGACGTGAAGTCCGAGACGAGCACGCCCTTGCTGCCCTCGAACATGGCGCCGTGATCGATGCGGTTCAGATCGACGGCCCGGTATGGGTTCTCCGGCATGGCGCCGCCTTGGTACCACGCGACCTGGATGGCCTTCCGCCAGTCGTTGGCGGGATGGTCGAAGTGCATCTCCAGTCGCACCGGGGTGACCTCGGGATTGAACGGATCGCCCTTGCCCTCGGCCGACGTTGGCAGCGCGGCGTCGATGGCGTTCCAAGCCAGGTCCATCGTGTGGCTGCCCATGTCGCCAATCTGGCCGCTGCCGAAGTCCCAATACATGTTCCATGAAAGGCAGTTCATCCCCGGACCGCCGGCGAAATAGCCGGGGTTGTAGGGGTGGAACGGCGAGGGCCCGATCCAGAGATCGTAGTGCAGGTACTTGGGCGGTTCGCCCTTCGCGGGCAGGTAGCCAGGCCGCGGGATCTGGCGATTGCCCCACGCGGAGACCGATTCCAATTCGCCGATGGCGCCGTCACGGACGAGTTCCCGCACCCGGTTGAAGTTCTCGAATTCGTGGCGCTGCGTGCCGCACTGGGTCGCCAGCCTGCCCTTGTTCTTCAGGTAATTGACGCGCACCACGCGGGCCTCTTCCACGCTGTTGGCCAGCGGCTTCTCGCAATAGACGTGCAACCCGCGGTTCATCGCCCAGTTCGCGACGAAGGCGTGCGTCTGGTCGGTCGTGCAACACACAACGGCGTCCAGGCCCTTGTGATCGAGACACTCGCGCCAGTCCACGTACTGCTTGGCGTTGGGGACGTTCAGTTTTTGCGCGCCGTAGGCCAGGTGCTCCTCGTTGACGTCGCACAAGGCGACCACGTTCTCGCCGCGCAAGACGCCGAAATGCGCCTCGCCGCGGCCCCAAGTGCCGATCAAGGCGACGTTGAGCTTGTTGCTGGCGGCTCCGGCCCCGAACAGTCTGGCGCGGGGGAGGATGAGGGTCCCGGCCCCGGCGAGGGCGGCCGATCGGAGGAACTGACGTCGTTTCATAGTCGTGATTGCGGTTGGATTAAGGAGCGATGAGCAACGAGCACGGCCGTGCCCAGAACGGCGGACGCCAGGCAGCGTACGTGCGCGCTTCGAGCATCATCGGTGACCATGCGGTTGAACTAGACTTGGCCCCCGGCAGCGTCAAGCCCCGATTGCAGCCCGACGCGCGGGCGAGTTGATTCCAGAGCCGTCGCCGGTTGCTCGCGCTGGTTATTCGCCCTCGAGCGCTTTCTGTATTTCCTGAAGTTCGCGGCGGCGTTCCTTGCTCACTTCGGGGAACTTCAGATCCAGGCTTTCGAGCACGGCACAGATGGCCGCCGAGATCGCGAGACGCGAAAACCACTTGTTGTCGGCCGGAATCACGAACCACGGCGCCACCTCGGTGCTGGTGTGCCGGAGCATGTCCTCGTACGCGGCCTGGTAATCGTTCCAGTACGCGCGTTCCCGGTAGTCGGCGGTGGAGAATTTCCAGTTCTTCTCCGGCTCCTCGATGCGGGCCAGGAAGCGCTTGCGCTGTTCGCTCTTGGAAAGATTCAGGAAAAACTTGAGGACGAAAATGCCGTTATGGACGAGGTATTTCTCGAAGTTGTTCATCTCCTTGAACCGGCGCCGCCAGAAGTCTTCGTCCACGTCGCCGGGCGGCAGTTTCTGTTTGGCGAGCAATTCGGAATGCACCCGCACCACCAGGGTTTCCTCGTAATAGGAGCGGTTGAATATGCCGATCGTGCCGCGGCCCGGCAGTGCCCGGCTGGCCCGCCAGAGGTAGTCATGGTCGAGTTCTTCTGCGGACGGCACCTTGAAACTGGTAACGCGGCAGCCCTGCGGGTTCACGCCGGACATGACGTGCTTGATGGCGCCGTCCTTGCCCGCGGCGTCCATCGCCTGAAACACGATCAGGAGGCCGTACCGGTCATCCGCGTAAAGCCGTTCTTGCAGTTCAGCCAACCGTTCGACGTTCGCGGCCAGTTGCTCCACGGCGGCGGTCTTGTCGTGGTAACCGCCGGTGAAGCCGGGGCTGTAATCGCGCTTCAGCGAGATCTTTTTCCCCGGTGGCACCATGAGCTGGCGGAGGCGGAACTCCACCTTGTGTTGCTTGCTGACCTTCAGGCTGACCTTGCGGTCGGGATCGAGATGCAGTTTCAGTTTCATGAGCGATGGTAGCGCATTTTCTCACAGCATACCGCGGAGCCAAGAATAAAGCCGCAGTACAAACCCGCTCGCGCAAAGGGCGGGGTAGCCGCTGCTTATGTGGGCATCTGGAGACCAACTTCGATCGCCGCCTGAGCCGCGGCCTTGGCATTGCGACAGGCGGAGCTCAATCCAGGGGCTAGTCCTAAAACAAGCGCGTGACGAATCGCGAAGGCAGGCATCGAGCAAAATCTCGAAAAATTGTTCGCGCCATAGGCTAATCCGTCTGCCAACCCC
>JAKANS010000171.1 GCA_021823625.1 bacterium
ACGCTTGAGCGAGGAAAACGCCCGAGCCTTCTTGGGCGTCAAGTGAACGAATCGCGCTCGCACAGCCAGAGCCTACCAGGCGAGTGCCGCGATGTCTCTTTAATTATGCGCGGCTGTATAATATCGGCCGAACTGCAACCCGGTGTCGGTGAAGGGTTCGCTGTTCGGCTCCAGCAGAGGATCGCGTTTCCGCGCCCGAAGGCGCGCAACTCCCTGCGTTGTCGCTCCGCCCGGCACGACGATTAACGCGCGGACACCTCGGTGGAGTGGCGCCGAGGATTCGCGCGCCAGCGTCACTTTACCTCGGCAGTGCAAACGCCACGTAGGCGTCGCCGTACGGCGTGCCCAGTTTGTTGCCACCGGTCGCGGCTATCACGATGAACTGGCGGCCACCGGCTTCGTAGCTCGCCGGCGGTGCGGAACCGGTCCACGGCAGTTTCGCCGACCACAGTTCGGCGCCGCTGTCTTTGTCGAAGGCCCGGATCTTGTAGTCGCGCGTGCCGGCGCAGAACACGAGCCCGCCCGCGGTGACGATCGCCCCGCCGTAGTTCTCCGTGCCCGTCTTGGGCACGCCTTCCGCGGCCAGCTCGGGATATTCTCCCAGCGGCACTTTCCACAGCAGTCTGCCGGTGTTGAGGTCGAGACAGTTCAGCGTGCCCCAAGGCGGTTTGTTCGCGGGATAACCTTCGTAGTCGTAGAACTTGGGATAGCCGTTCGAGTTGTAGGCCGGTCGTTCGGGTCGCGGCCCCGGCGGAGGCAGCGGCCGGTCGCGGAGCATCAGAAAATCCACCACCGCTTTCAGATCCGCTTCGGTCATGTCCGGGTGCGCCGGCATGGCATTCTTGCCTTCGCGGATTTGCTTGATCACGTCGGCGTCCTGCAGCCGATGCCTCAGACCGCGCAACGGCGGGTACATCCCCATGCCCAAGCGGTTCGTCATGTGGCATTGGGCACAGGTTTGCTCGAAGACAATCTGGCCGCGGGTCTTGGACGCCTGCGGGTTGTAGGGCGGATCGTCGTCACGGAACAGCGCGATCGTCCAGCCGATGTGACTCGCCGTGACGTAGAGCCGGCCAGTCTCGGCGTCCACGCAGGCGCCGGTCCACTCCGCGCCACCATCGATGCCGAAATAGATCGTGGGCTTGCCCTGCCGGATGGGCTGGAAGAATCCGTGGTACATGCTTTTGAACCGGGTGAGCGCGTAATCGTTCGCCTCGTCGGTGCGCTCGGTGAGATCCGCCTCGCTGTAAGTCATTTTCGAAAACGGCTCGGGCAGTTCGGGATCCGGCTGGTAAGGCCAGGTGACCTCGCCCGGCACTTCGCTGGTGGGCGCGCGGCGGAGTCGAAACGGAAAGACGGGTTTCCCGGTCACGCGGTCGAGCAGCAGCGTGTTGCCGATCTTCGTGCAGGCGGCCACGACATCCACGCGCCGGCCGTTGCGCGTGATGGTGGCCAAGTTCGGCGGCGCGGGAATGTCCAGATCCCAGATGTCATGCCGGATTTCCTGGAAATGCCAGAGCCGCTGGCCCGTCCGGGCATCGAGCGCGACCAGGCAATTCGCAAAAAGGTTCCGGCCCAGGTGGTACATGCCGGTGAAGTTCGGTTTGGGCGAGCCGGTGGTGACATAGGCGATCCCGCGAACCTCATCCATCGCCATGCCGCCCCAACAATTTGCGCCGTAAGTTTCCGGCCGGTCCCAAGTGTCGTACCCGAACTCGCCAGGGTGCGGAACGGTGTGAAAGGTCCACATGTGCCGGCCGGTCACCACCTCGAAGCCCCACACGTCCTTCTCGAATCCTGGCACCACAATGATGCGCTCGAAGATGGCCGGCGCGGCCGTGGCGGCGCCGAAATCGCCTTGGGCGACGCCCGGCAAAACCGTCTTGCCGTCTTCGCCAAAACCAGCGACCGGCTGACCGTTCTTCGGGTTCAACGCATACAGGAATTGCCCCGCGCAAAACAGGACGCGCTCGGCCGCACCCGCATCACCCGGCCAATAGATCAAGCCGCGAAACGCCGGCCGGCCCGCCGGCTTGAACCGCCAAAGCTCGGCGCCCGTCGCGGCGTTGACGGCAACGAGGTGTTTGCCGGGCGTGGGCGCAAACATCGCGCCGTTCACGATGATGGGATTGCCCTGGATGTTGTTGCTCGCGTCGCGCGAGTGGTAAGTCCAGGCAACTTGGAGGTTGGTCACGTTCTGGCGATTGATCTGGTCCAAGGCGGAGTACCGCGTGCCGCCGTTGTCGCCGTGCGAACGGTGCCAGGTGAGGTAAGTCGTGCGTTTGGGGAAACCGTTCGCGGGGGTGAGTTCCTCCGGCTTCGCGGCCGGGATGATCTGAAACTCCGGCAAGGCCGCCCGCGCGGCAGCGTCTTCCACGGCCCAGTAATCGTGCGTCGTCACCGGAGCGGATTGGACCGCCGCGAGTTCGTCGAAATGCCAAAGCCCGATCGTATCGGTGTCGGCTTGTTGGAAGGGCGCTGAGGGCGCCTCGCCAACAGGCTGCGTGCCGCGGCGAATCCGCACCTCGTCCACCAGTCCGTCGCAACCGATGCCGCCTTCGACCAGCCGGCCAAAGGCAAGATCGCCCGGAACCGGCGCGCCAAAAAGCGACCTTGCCGGTGCATCGAGTGCGGGCTTGCCGTCCACAAACAGCCGGACACGGTCGCGTTCCAAGATCGCCGCGACGTGATGCCAGCGGTCGTCGCCGATGTTCACCGCGGATTTGAACTCGCCGCCGCGGCCCGGCAGGTAGGCGCTGAACACGCCGTTGCCCGCGTACGAATAAAGCGCCCAGTGCTCGGCCGACGCCTTCGGGTCGCTGGCGACAAGGATGTTGAAGGCTTGCCGGCTGCGCAGCCGCGCGAAGCACTCGACGGTGATCGGCAACGCGCGGTATTCGGCCTTGCCCGGTACGACCAAGCCACCCGCCAGCGCGCGGCCGAACGCGGCCGAAAGCGAGGGCTGGCCAGCCGCCGCGGAAGTCGGCATCGCTTCATTCGTAACCGCCGGCAACCGAAACGGACGCGGACCGCCGGAGCCAGGTTCTGTGAGTTCTTTCCGCAGCCAGTCCAGTCCGCGCAGGTTTTCGCGCAGCGTTTCCTCGGAATCGGTTTCCGGCCGATGATCGAGAATCCCGACCAACCCTTGCCAGCCGCTGGCGCGGATCACCCGCAGCATTCCCAGTTCGCGATCGCCGGCGCCGAGGCTCAGCGCCATCAGGCCGTGCTGGTCGCCGTTTTCGACCATGCCGTTGAGATTCACCGCCAGCAGGTGCGGCTGCATCCGCCGCCACAGCTCAGGAAACCGCGGCAAGTCCGCGTGGCCGTGATGGAAGTTATAGACGAGGCCGACGTTGGTGACGCCTTGGCCGCGAAGGCGGTCGAGGACGGCAAGCTGGTTGTCCGGATCGCCGAACCAGCCGCCGTGGTTGTATAACGCGACCTGGCAGTCCAGCCGCGCCGCGGCTTCGGCGATGGGCTTGACTCGCGCCGCCTCGGCCTCGA
The DNA here is from genome assembly GCA_021823625.1 of bacterium. Classification (GTDB taxonomy): domain Bacteria; phylum Verrucomicrobiota; class Verrucomicrobiia; order Limisphaerales; family J093; genus DSVZ01. Next base: position 3,505 of record JAKANS010000171.1, read on the forward strand.
TGCGCGCCCGCCGCTCCGTTTCGCCTTTCGTCGGTTCGCCACCACCGGTGACCCAAAGTTGCGGATGAATGCCGTGTCGCGCGATCACGGCGAGGATCGTCTTCGCATCCTGATCGAGGGTGGGAGGAAACCACCACGCGACGAGCTCGATGCCGTGGCGTTGCATCGCCTCGACTTCGGCGTCGAAGGTCGGCACGTGCTCGGCGCGCCAGTCGTAGGCGAGGCGGCGCAGGCCGAGTCGGTCCAGCATTTGCGCGCGTTCCTCCGGCCCGCGGTGCTTCGCATCGAAAGGCACGATGCACCAGGCCACCAGGTTGGTTTGGGCGAAGAGCGGCGGAGAAGCTTGGGCGCGGGCGGGCGCGTTCAGCAACCCGCCCAGGCACAGCCAGGCGGCCAGGCGGGCGAACGAGCGAAGGAGCGTTGGCACGGGCCGAGTCTAATCGCAGCCTGAGAACGCCGTAAACGGCAGACACAACCTGCGGGGAACAACCGCGCTTGGACGGGTCCGGAACCTAAGCGAGCGACTGTCCAGAATGCCTTGGCCTCACCGACGAAATAAGCATTGCAACTCGCCGGCGGTTGCGGAACGCTGCGCCGCACTCAAGTCCGCGCCGCCGGGGAGACGCCCGAGTCGGCGCCGGCGCGCGGGCCTGGAAACGATGAGACGATCAAGAACGATGACAACCCTGCGATCCTCCTTTTGGCTCGGCCTCGGCGCCGCCTTCGCGACCGGCGCCGCCGCGTTGTGCGCCCACGAAGTCGGTGTGACGCATGAACACCCGGCCGCTGACCCCGGTCCGCCCGCCGTGCCGCTCCCCACAATTGTCGAGACCAAAGGCCCCATCAAAGCGCCCAAGCTCAAACGCTACGCCGCACCCCATACTAGTGGTCAGGGTTACTGGAAATTCATCGCCATGACAGAACTGGTCCCCGTGCCTGAGGAGGCGAAGCCCTTTCTTAAAGGCGCTCACGGCACGCTCATCGTGGATACCGACCGCGACATTGTCTATTGGGGCCTCGAGAAAGTCGGCTGGATCGCGTTCAGCGACAAACTGACCGAGTCGCGCATCGTCAAAGGCGACCCCGAGCTGGCCAAAGGCAATCTGCACGGCGCCGACCTGCTGCGCCGGCCCGGCCAACTCCCGCTCGTGGTCGCCGCCGACAACGTGAACGGCCGCGTGTTCCTCTCGGACACGACGTTCCAGCACGTGACCACGCTGGGCATGCCGGACGGCGAACCGTACGCGGACAAAAAGGGCTTCGCGCCCACCGACGCCGCATTTGTCAACCCGAGCGAAGTGTACGTGACCGACGGTTACGGCAAGGCTTACTTCATGCCGGCGGGCACCGAGCCCTTCAAGTACGAAGGCCCGATTTACGGCGGCAAGACCATTTCCCAAACCCCGCACGGAATCACCTATGATGGCCACGACAAGTCCTTGCGGGTGTCGGCACGGCCGGAAGCCGAGATCAAGCGTTGGTCGCTCGCCGACAGGAAATGGAAGGAAGTCGAAGGCTTGCCGCCCGGCAGCACGGTCTGCGACGTGGATCTCTGGGGCGATTACGCGCTGGCGCCGTGCCTGGACGGCCCGAGTCAGTCGCCCGGCCCGATCTACATCATCAACTTCAAGAAGAAGGCGATCGTGAGTACGCTGCGGGCGAAGCAGGATTTGGGCTTCAGCGAAGCGCAGCACATCCACGATGCCTGCTGGTACCTCACCGGCAAAGGCAGCAAGCGCGAGCTGTACGTGATTTTCACCAACTGGAATCCCGGCGGCATTGGCGCGATGAAGCTCGTGAACGTGCCGGACTGAACGGCGGAGCCCATAGCTGCACCGTGAAACCAATCAAATCAGGAAAAAAGGAAGGCAGGAGCCAAGCGCGGCCGTTCCGTCATTCCTGATTTCTTACGTTCCTCCCTGGTTACTCGGTCCGGCTTGGCTTGGGCTAAGGCTTCACGCCCCTTGGCGGTGAACGTTCGCGGCAAACGCCGTTCCGGCACCCTCCAAAGCAACCCAGTCCTCCCTCCGCCCCCAAGGCTGACGAGGTGATCTTACCGTCCTGCTGGGATAATCTCGGCCACCTGCGGCCTGCGAATCAGCCTGGGCCGGCAAACGGCAGAAGTTTCAGGGTTCCAGACCCTCTGACAGTCTTGATCTGCCTTCGGCTTGCGTTGGCGCAAGTAATCGGCCCCGGTTCTGGCCAGCGTGCCCTTGGCGAAACCGCCGCCGCACCAGCGTCCGGCAAACGATCCATCCAGCGTTTGACGCCGAACAACTCCTCGTAAACGCGCGCGTCCTCCCAGCCCAGGCGCCCCTGGACTGGAACGACATCACCGGCATCCACGTGGCGACGAGGAGTAGCGTCCCGCACGGCGGCGGCCAGGCAACTCATCTCCTGATCGCGTTCGGGGGCGGCGCGGTGGAATTCGAGAGAACCGCCCAGGGCGATGTCGGCCGTGGAATACCGACGTTCGCTTCCGCGTAGGCCAGTCCGCGTTCAACCGCACGCCGGATCGCGATCCATCGCCACGTGGCCGCCGGGCGGCATGTCGGTGAGGCGGTAGCACACCTGGGGTTCAGGCCAGGCGGCCGGCTGCCAGTCAGCGGATTGGGAGGTAAGTTAAAAGCTCGGCGCCCAGGCAGTGCCACAGGCCAATTGTTGGAAGCGGAGGGAGTGCAGAGGCTTCATGGCTCGTCGGGGTTCGATTGATTCGCGGGCGTCCACCGATAGAGCAGGCTTTTCCCGCGCCAGTCTTCCTCGACGAGGACAAGGTATGCGCCGTTCTTGCGTTTCAGGGCAGCGACGGCGTAAGGCATGTCCTCCCAACCCGCGTTGCCGCCGACCTCGGGGCCGGGGACGAACGAATCGACATAACTCCCGGCGGCGATGGAGTGGATGTGGACATGTTGTTTACCGTCGTCGGACTTGACCATGCCGACGAACAGGTAGTCGCCGGCGAACGCCAGACACTGAGGTGAGAGCGGTTTTCCCTGATCGTTCCCGGCCGGATTCCGCGGTAACTTGATCGTCCAGCGAACCTTCTTCGCTCCGCTGCGCCAAGCGTCGTAACACCGGAGCGTCTTGCCCGTCACCCCCCAGGAATCAATTTCTTCGCCCTTAAGATAGCCGCTCAGATAGAGCGTGTCACTGCTCTGATCGTAGATGATCCGCCGCACGAGGTTGAAATCGTCCGGCCACGGCCAGCTCTCAAACCGGTTCGTGTCGTATTGCGGCCGGTGGTCGGCGGACCAACCGTTGAAACGAAAGCACCGGATCGCTCTTCCTGGCGCATCCCCGTGCCAGATGTCGCTATTCGACGCCACGTCCCAAGCCCAGGTTTCGCCCGGTGCGGTGAGGTGGCCGGCGGGCGCGCCAGATCGCCTGACGGTTCGTCAAAGGTAAACAAACGACTGCCGCCGCCGTATTGGCCGATACCGTACAGGAGCCTCCGGCCCTGCAGGTGGCGCAGGCAAACCGTCATCGCCGAGTTCGCGTGCGGGTCTTGCAGGAAACCGATGTGGTCCACCGACGTCGCGCGCTGATGCCAGATCGAGCCGGTCTTCGCCGGGTCGAGATCGAGATCGAAGAGCGCGGTGCGGCTGTAAACGACCGCGCCGTCCGACTCGGGATCGAAGCCGTAGGTGGGGATGCTCGGTGATGAGATGAACTTGGGTCGCATCGCGGATGGCCTCGCCCACTTCGTTGCCCAGCTCGCGCCGAGCGCTGCAAATGCGACGGCAAACTGAAATGCCAGATTCCGCCTGCACGGACCCTTCAATGTCTCCAAGGCAGTTCGCATAGACTAAAAACAAGGCTTAACGAGCTTTATATCGGTCTTTGAATCGGGCGGCAGCCGGCTCGGCCACTGCCACGGCGAGGATGGTCACCGCAGCAGAGGATCCTTTGACTCTCATGTTAAAAGCGCACGCCGCTTCCGACTCTTTTGGGGCCGCTACTCGAGCAGCAGTCCCCAATCGTTTTCATCGGGTGCCTTGAATTCGTGCGGCCGGCCGCCGTCCACGCCGAACGACTCGCTGAATCCTCCGTCGCGCGGGTTGAACCAACTCGCCTGGAGCGCGCCGGTCAACCTTGTCAGGTCCAGCGTGACCGCGCCGCCGTGCGGCAGGTACGCGGCGAGTCGGTTCGTGGTAGCAATCGCGAAGGCGTAGCCGGACCGGACTACTGCGTCATCAGGCTGCATTTCCCACAGCTTGAGCGGCTGCACGAACGCAGCCAGATGGCTGATCTGCCGGTGCAACGCCGCGCGCTTGTCCGGGGCGGGCTTGGCTCCGAAATCGAGGCTGTCGTCCATGTAATTGAAGTGCCCGCCGCTGAGGACCGCGGTCCACATCGCCTGGCGGACCTCGTCGTCCTTCGGGTTGATCGTCCAGTCGGTGTCGAAGATGAGCGGCTGGCGGAGGACTCGCTTGGCGAGCAACGCGGCGTGGATCGCGCGCGGGTCCCACTGCTGCACGACGCTGCTGTGGTTGAGCAGGTCGAGCGGCATGAGCAGATGCTGGCGAGGCTGGGTGCGCTCCCACTGGCGGATGAACTCACACAGTTGGCGCTCCCACTGGACGTTGTAATAGTTCTCGTTGGCGATCTCGATCGGGACGTTGGGGTAGTCTTGGAGCGCCTCGGCGACCTTGCGGAGGTAGGTCTCCTGGAAGCGCAAGGCCTTCGGATTTCCGAGCGAGCAAAATCCCTCCTGGCCATCGGTTCCGGTGCCGGTGTTCCGGGGATCGCCATCCACGCCGTTGATGTTGTTGTCCCGTTGGAAGGCATGAAGCTTCCACAGGTGCGGGTGCTTAAGCATCCAGGCGTCCATGGTGATGAGTTGGAGAAACAAGCCCCGCTGGCGCGCTGCCGCGCACAGGCCGCGCAGCCGCCGAAAGAACGCCGGGTTGAACCGGGTGAGATCGTATTTCGGCCGGCCATCGTTGGCGAGGCCCGGGCCGGAGCGCAGAAACGGCTCGACGTGCAGTTTGTCGTCCGGCGGGGGAAATTGCTCGCCACCCCACCAGAGCCAGACGCGGGCGAAGTTCAGCCCCCGGGCCTTGAGTTGGTCGAACAACGCCGCGTAGTCGTAGTCCACGTCGGAAAACGTGCCCCAGGTGTAGTCGCCAATTAGCACGACCGGCTGGCCGTCCGGTTGCCGGAAATAGTGCGGGCAATCCGGGTCAATGCCCAGAGCCGGAGCCTCGCCGGACAATGCCTGCGCCCCAAGCAACGCCATCCAGAGCGCCAACAGAACGGGCCAGACCCGCGTGGCGCTGGGGACAATCCGAAGCGTCCTCATGACTTCACTTCGCCCGCTGTCCGGGAGCGGGGTAATGCTTCGCCGCATCGTCCAGCACCAGCACCCAGTCGCCGGCAGCGGGCGGATCGAAGCGGTGCTGCTTCTTCCCGGCGAATTCGCCGATGCGCGTGGTCTCACCGGTGCGCGGGTTGAACCACGAGGCGATGACTTTTCTGCCGGAGAACCTGCCTAGATCCACGGTCAGCGCGCGCGGGGTCGGGAGATAGGAGAGCGCAAAGGAGCCGTCCTCCGCGAACGCGGTGACGGCGTAGTCATTGGTGGCGAACGCGCCCCGCCCCGCAATCGCGACGACGTTGTTCACGTCAGGGTTGAGCTTCCACCAGGGCCGCGATTCCAGGAGGTGGCGGAAATGTTTCAGACTGTTCGCGCCGGGGAGTTCCAGCATCGCACGCCAGTTCTTGGGCATGTTCCAGCTGGGCGAGCCGCAGGCGTGTGGCCGCCGCCGCCGCCAAGCACACACCACCAAGCCTGCTTGCGCGCCTGTAACGCGCTGCCCCACGCACCGTGCTCGCCCTCGTAAGTGGATTCGCCGAGGAAGAACGGGCGGACGGGAATCTTCGCGAACTCCGCGTGGCTGACTTCATACACATCCGGCTGGTTCTTGTTCCAGGCCTTGTTGAAGCCGCGGAAGTAGGTATAGACCAGCGACACGTCGAGCCAGCGTTCGTCTGCCGGCCACACGTCGGTGCTCGAATGGGACGACGCCGCGTGATAGGTGATGAGTTGCTGCGGCGCGGAGTCCTTCAGGCCGAGCCCGAGCGCGCGAATTTCCTCACGGGCGTTGTCCGGGTCGATGTCGCCGCCGAGAATCCACAGGACGTTGGCGAACTTCCCGTAGCGTTGACCCAGCCAGCGGCCCAACTCGCGCGACTTCGCCGCGCCGTTCGCGTTGAGCGGTTTCGGCCGACCGTCCTTCTCTTTTCCGGCCCACCCTTCGCCGCAGCAACCCGACCACGCGGGTGCAATCGCGAGCAGCATGCCCTGCTGCTTGGCTTCACAGACGACACGGTCCACGTGCATGAAGAACTTCTCGTTGGGCTTGGCGAAGTCCGGCTCCGGCGGGGCGCCGGCGAAGGGGTGTTCCCCGGCGCGATTCGTCATGCCGAGAAAGCCGGTGAGCATGACCTGAAGCGCGGTGAAGCCCTGTTCCTTGCGGCGCGTGATGTATTCCTTCGCCTCGGTTTCGGTGAGCTTGGTGAAAAGCATCCACGGCGTGTCGGCCTGATAGAGAAAGGGCGTGCCCTGCTGGTCCACGAGGTGGCGGCGGTTCTCGCTGACTTTGAGCGGAAAGGCGGGGTCCGCTGCGCTGGCGGCGCTGGTTCGCGGCCTGCTCACCGCCGTCAGCCGCAGCGCCACGTCTTGCGTGTAGCGTGGCGACGGAAGCGCCAACGCCCCCCCTGTGTGCTGTTTCGTTTCGGCAAGGAGCACCTTGCCCGTCGCCGGCTCGATCCACTCGGCTCGATAAGTCGCGGCGGGCGCGTCGAGTTTGAGGTTCACCTGGAAATCGCCCGTATGGAGCTTCGCCTTGTCCTTCCAGCGCGGCATCGGGCTGTTGTGGATGTAGATGGCATACTGCCGGCCCGGTTCGGCCAGCACGCGCACCGACACATCGTCGCTGCGGCCCGCGCGCGCCAGCTTGTCGGCGGGCTTCATCTTCACGAAGTCGAAGCGGTTGATGAACTCGCGCAGGACGCGGAGCTGCCGGCGGAACGCCACACCGCCGCCCCCCGGCTGCGTCGGCGGATATTGAAACGTGCCATCCTCGTGGCCCACCGTAAACGAGTAGTCGAGATGATTGAACAATCCGCCGCCGGCGACGATGAAGTCCCACGCCTCGGCGCGATAGACCTCGTCGCGCGTGCCGCGGCCGCCGGTCTCGTTTTCGCCGATGAGACGGTTGAGCGCGAAGTTCTCCGCGACGGCCACGGGCGGGTAGGTGTAGTGGAAATTAAGGATGGAGACGGCCGGATGCGGGTCGCGCACCTTGGCGGTCTTGTTGGCGATATTCTGCGCGATGAGCTTTTTGTCCGGGTGATCCTTCTGCGCGTCGGCGATGATGTCGGCGATGCGGTGCTGCCACTCCAGCGTGACGCCGCCGAAGTAAGGTTCGTTGCAGATCTCGTAATAAACGTTGTCGAAGCCGCGCAGTTCCTCGACGAACTTGCGCACCATCCGCTCCTGCACGGCGAGCAGGCCGCCGTGCTTGTTGAGGGTATGAACATTCGTGCGCGCGATGCCGCCGAGGCCATTGACGTTGTTGATCGCGTTCATCGGGCTGAGCCGCCACTGTGTGTCCCCGTAGAACGGGCAGAACAGGCTCATCTCGACCACCACGCCGCGCTTGCCGGCCTGGCCGACGAAGTCGCGCAGTCGTTTGAAGTAATCCTCGTCCCATCGCGCGAGGTCGAACTTGTTGCCGCCGTTGGCGTAGCCGGGCGTGTCACTGCGAGCCCAAGGGCAGATGAACCGTCCCGGCGCGGGCGCGAGCGTGTTGCTGACGATGTTGAACGCCGCGGAGTCCTCGACGTAGGTGCCGCTGAAGGTCCGCGTCAGGTTCAGCCCGTCGCGCGCGAGCGCGTCGAGATACTTCACATAGTCGAAGTCGAGGTTGAGCACCGCGCCGTAGTGTTCGGCGGAAGTGATGAGCACGGCCGGCTTGCCGCGAAACTGGAAGTAGTGATTGTTTGAAGCGTTCAGCGCAATGGGGGCGGCGAGCCTTGCCCCGAGCGCGCCATACCACACCTTGGCCATCTTGGCGTAACCCTTGTCGTTGGGATGCACCCCGTCGGAGCTAAAATCGGCCGCAGTCAAGTCGCCCTGGCCGCACATGTCAACCAGCGCGATGTTGCGGCCCTGGGCGGCGCGGGCGGCGATCATCGCCGGCAGCCGGCTGTTGAAGTCCTTGATCTTGGCGAGGTCGTATTTGTATTGGTTCGGCTGCGGCACCCAGATCAGGTTGCCGACCAGCAGCTTCACCCCCGAACGGTCGGTGAAGATCCGGTCCAGGAGAGTGTTCATCCGCTTCTGGGCCGTATCGACGCTGGCTCCCTGGATGATGTCGTTGGCACCGATGATCAGCAGGATTACATCGGGCTGCGAGGTGGCAAGCCAGCCGTCGATCTTGCCGGTGATATCGTCAATCCGCCAGCCGCCATGGCCCTCGTGGTTGGGAGCGACTCCTGCCGGGGCAGGGCCATTCACCGAGCCGACGAAGTCAACGTCGTATTTGGCGGCAACCAAACGGTTCCACAGCGGTGCCCGATAGCCACCCGTGCCGTTCTGGCCGGCGGCGTAAGCGCCGAGGGTCAGCGAGTCGCCTAGCGGCATCACCCGCACCGGGACGGCGTCGGCCCATGCCGACAGGCCGGCAATTAGGATCAGGGATAGAATCATTACAGTTACATTTTTCATTGTCATGCCTCCAAAAAAGTCAGGGTTGAACTGATAGGAATTTGCTTTCGTTGCTGATGGGTTGTCAGTCGTTTCGGGTTTTGATCTTCGCTTTTCAGGCGGCGGGTCAACGGCTGCGACCTGGCTTCAAGAAATATCTGATGTTGCGACCTGCCCCCGATTTGTCGCCAGTGGTTCATGGTTGCCGGGTGAACGTCCGGAAAAAGTCTTCCGTCATCAGCGCGTAGTCGCAGCCCCGCCCGTCAATCAAATCGAAAGGCTCGCCAACCGGCACATCCTGC
>JAKANS010000323.1 GCA_021823625.1 bacterium
GCTCAATGGCAGCAGAATCCCACGTCTTCGGGGTGCCAGATCGTCGATTGTAGCAAGCTCCACCGTTATGACGAGCCTCCGCAGCGGAACCGTCTTTTCAGAATCGTTCACAGTTGGGACACGGCCAGCTCGACGGAAAACGGCGCGGACTACTCGGTGGGGATGGTTTTCGGCTATGACGGTGAATGCTGGTATCTGCTTGATGTCATCCGCGTCCGGCTGGCCTATCCCGACCTCCTGGCCCGCGTGCGCCTGGAGCGGAAACGCTGGCGCGCGGATCTCATCATCATAGAGAAGTCCTCGATGGGGCCGGCGCTGCTGGGCGATCTTTCCCGTGACCTTCGGTGCCTTAGTGAACCTGAACACCACGCGCCGAACTGCGGTCGGTTGGGAGTGCGACCGCACGAGCCGAAACAGGAGCGGATGATGGCCGGCGTCGAACGTCTTTACGCAGGCAAGGTCAAGTTCCCGCGTGCAGCGCCGTGGCTCGACGATCTCCATAGTGAGCTAAACTCCTTCCCCGATGGAGTGCATGATGACCAGGTCGATAGTTTAAGCCAGTTCCTGAATATCATGGTCGGACCGGTGGGGCGGGGGCTCATGGATACAAACGACCGGCGTGATACGCCGCGGCGGCCGTGAACGCCGGTGGAAGGCCACGCTGCTTTCAGCGGCCAATGGGAATTGAGCATGACAATGATCGCGGCCTTCGCATGTCAAGGTGAGGTGCGCCGGGCCAAGGCAGGGATGCGGTGAAGTGGATGCTGTTGTCGTGTTGTTGGTGTGCGGGCCACGCGGTCGGACTCGGGCTTCATGCGCTGGCCTACTCTCGGGCCGGCTTCATGCGGATGCTGGGCTTTCCCGGAACCGGTGACGTACTGGTCGCAGGTCACCCTCGGGGAAAACTCGTCCGGGAGAGCCGGGCCAGCACGGTGTAACCGCACCTCCCCGCTGCGGAAGGGGTGTCCTGCTTCCCCGGCCCCTCGGACCCCTTCGCATGGCCGCGAAGGCCCTCACCGCCGTGATCCAGGAGGCCTATCCGATGACGCGCCGCGCCGCTGCGCGTTCGGCATGTTCGAAGGCATCGGCGAACTGATCGAGTTCACGCCCGGTCATGCCGATGGAACTGCCGGTTTCTCGCCACGTGGCAACAGCGCGCTCCACTATGGCAAGAATTGACTTGGCACGCTCCGGTGAAATTCTGAAGTAAGGTGTCGCAGACATCAGGCCGTCAATCGTCGCAGCCGGTCCAGCGTCTTCGGAAATCCAGGTTTTGAACTCACGGATTCGTTCGGGAGAAGGGTTCAGATCGAACGCGGGCGACAGACGCCACAGTTCGCCGCTCTCGTGGAGAAAACCATGGTTGAGCAAGTGGTCGTCGATGTTGGTAATGAGCACGGAGAACGCGATGCGACGCCAGAGCTCTTCAATGTCGGTTTGCGCTTGGGCGCAATGGACGCGGATGGCATCGACGATTTCCGTGTAGGAATGGTCTTCCCCGTCGCGGCGTTCCACACCCATCATAGTGGCCGATGAGGCAAAGAGGATGCGGCGACCGCCTTCGCGGTCGAAGCGGCGGATCAGGGCGATGGGCGAGCCGTCGCTGTTCACGAGCCGGGCTTCTGCGGCGGTGATGCCAGCGTCCTTGGCAAGATGCAGCGCCAAGACCTCGCCTTTCGTCACCGCACGTTCGTCGGACACGCTGGGAAATTTCCCGATTGCCAAATGGCCGTCATCATCGATCACGCTGCATTTGGGGCGCAGGCCGCCAAGGGAGGTGCCGCGGCCGCGCAGATAGGCGAGGTCCGCTGCGGTTTCACTGTGGGTCTCGACCGCGCGGGACGCGCCGAGCAATGTGCCCAGTTCGATCAGCGGCGGAGCGGTGCGCCGTCCTGGTTCGGGCGCGCGCTGGAAGATGCCTTTCTCATCTTGAAAGCGCAGCGCACCCACGCGATTTGCATCGTCAACCGCCAGCAAGAAATCAAGTGCGTTAAGGGCCGGAACATTCCCATCCTCGCCCGCCTCGCGTGCTTCCTGCCGACGCTTGGCTTGGTCCCGTCTGATGACTTGGCGTCCCCAACCATCGGGCTCGCAGTCGGCAATGACCGCGGGAAACACGGAACCGTCGGCAATCTTCTTGTGGTATTGTGGTCCGGCCACCAGTGGCAAGCCCGGTTGAAGTGCATGGCGGCCTTTGGAGGCGAGCCACTCGGCGGCGTATTCAAAGGCGGCGTTCTCGCGGCTGCCTTGCGCATCGTAATGGAGCGTTCCGACCCGTGGCCCGTCGGCCAAAAAGACACCAATCGTGCGCTTCATGGTTTGCGCTTCATCGGTTGCTTTGGCGCGGCTTCATGTGGACACGCTTGGGCAGGTGCTGCTCATCCAACAAAAGGCCGGTCTCATCCTTGGAAGGATCGACGAGGTCGCCGAATGCGTCGCCAAAACCGAGCACAAAAAGCGCCATTGCATAGACACCGAGCGTCACCGTGGGATCGCCCTTTTCGACGCGCAAGTAGGTGCCTTTGGAAACGCCCATGCGTTCGGCGACAGCCATGACCGTCAGACGCCGCTTGCGCCGCGCCGTGGCGAGGTTGGCGCCCAATTTGGCGAGGGAGCGTTTGATCGTCCCCGGCAGAACATCGCGAACAGCGGAGCGCATAATAGTGCCTATATATGATACTTATATCGCTATAATGGGCTATATATAGAATTTTATTTTGAAAATGTCAAGACCGGTGGTGGCAGCTGCGGAAGGGCTCCGGCTTCGCGGGCTCCCTCGAACCGCCCCGCATGGCCGCGAAGTGCCCTCATCGCTGTGAT
>JAKANS010000324.1 GCA_021823625.1 bacterium
GAGTATTGGGGCGCGATGACCGACCCGAACCTGATGGTGGAGATCGGCGTGGAAGACCTGGCAGACCTGATCGCGGCATTGAGCTTTCACGTCGGCGAGTTGCAACGGAATCCTTACCATCTATCGCTGCCGGCTTGGATGATGGATAATGTGCGTCGCGGTGGCGAATTGGTGGGCGGTCAGGGAGGAGCCGCTCCGGATTTTGCCTTCGCGACTTTGTATCGCCTGCGCCGATGGAGCCGAGGACGGGCGGAAAGGTTTTACGAAGGGGGCAAACAGGTGCCGGCGACGGTGGACCTTGGCGAACTATTCGCATGAAGACGAGAAAGGAAACGAAACATGAATGAGTCAACGAAACCCCAAAAGAAGGCCGTCCTGTTCTGCACGTGCAGCGGCATCTGTCCCAGCATGACCCAGATAGACTTCTGGGCGCTGGCCGAACGGGTGCGTGTGGAACTGGGCGACCAGATTGAGTTCATGGCCCTGCATCCGCGGCTATGCGAAGAGGATGGCGAGCGGATGATGCGGCAGGTTCTTTCTGACAAGATTCAGTTCATCACGCCCGCCTGCGCCGAGAAGAAGCAGGAGAAGCTGCTGCGCGACGGTTTTACCAAGGCGGGCGTGCCGATGGACCGGGAGCATTGGATACCGGTCAGCATGGCGAAAGAAACGACCGAAACCGTGTTCAACCGCATCAAACTGGCGCTGGCGGGACAGCCGCAACCGACAAGTCCGCCCGCACCGCCACCGCCCAAACCGGAGGGGCAATCATGAAAGCCCGCGCTTATCTCGGCATCCCGCGCGACTTGATCCCCTGGTCGCCCAAGATTGACTCCGACCATTGCATCGGCTGTGGCGAATGTCTCAACACCTGTCCGAACAACGTTTTCGTCCTGAACGAAACTGAGAAGAAGATAACCGTTGCGAACCCGACCAACTGCGTCGTGCTGTGCGACAAATGCGCCGGATTCTGTCCGGAAGAAGCCATCGAGTTTCCGAACAAGGACGAATTCAAGAAGCTGCTCCAACGGCTGCTGGAGGAACTGCGCGAGGAAGCCAGAGCGGAAACCCCAACCTCCCGGCAGAACTGAATTACGAACATGAAAACCTGCTCGATTCTCCTGGCCAACGATGACCCGCAGGTTGTCGCCTCGATTCACGAGGCGCTGGCGGCGGTGCGTCACCGCCTGATCGTCGGGCCGACCACGAAGGCAGCGCTGTCCGCCCTGCGGGAGCAGCGCTGTGCTTTTGATGTGTTGCTCGTGGACCTGGTGGGCGGGTTAACCGGCTTCGCGCTTTTCGATGTTGTTAGGCGTTGTTGCGCGCGACTGCCCGTGATCGCGATAACGCCGGCGGACGAGTGGTTCGTGAAAGAAGAAGCCTTTCTACACGGAGGTTCAACGCTGCTGGACAAACCATTGGTCGCCGCTGAGATGGCTGAGGCTGTGCAAAACGCCTGCGGCTGTGGGGGCCGGCCACGGAGGCGGAGCGCGTGGCTCGGAGCGCGCCAGCGGATCACCTCACCACGAGGAATGCGATGATGAATGCCACCCGGGACTATCAGAAACTGGCGAAGCGCATCGAGTCGCTCGCGACAGGCGAGTGGCGTGGCGAGTTGGCCGGGCTTGTCTCCGGCTATTCGTTCTTTGCATTGCGCCGCCAAGTCGCCCCTGACGCCCCCACCATCTTGCTGACGGCCGGAATGCACGGGGACGAACCGGCGGGCGTGGAAGCCGCATTGCACTGGATGGAAGGCGACGACTGGCGATCGTGGCCCGTGAACTGGCTGGTGCTGCCGTGCATCAATCCCTCCGGTTGGTCGCAGGACCGCCGCACGAACGCTGAGGGGCAGGACATCAACCGGCATTTCCTCGATCCCGACGAGTGCCCGGAAGCTGCGATGGTCAGGCGAGTGCTGGGTCACGAGCGTTTTCTGCTGGCGATGGATTTCCACGAAGATTCAGATGCCGCCGGCTACTACATCTGCGAGACCAAGACGCAGCCGCCTTTCCTCGGCGAACGAATCCCCCAAGCCTTGAGCGGGATCATGCCGGTAGCCGACAACGCGCGATTGGACGGTCGTCGCGCCCGAGGCCCGGGCTGGGTCTTGCGCTTGGGTCGGCGGAGCGCCTTTGAGCGTCGCCGCCAGTGGCCGCTGGCGTTCCACCTGACCGCCTGTTGCACGGACCATTTCCTGTGTAGCGAAACACCGACTCATTTGCCCCTTGAACTCCGGGTGCGCACGCACTTGACCGTGTTGCAGGAGGCGCTCCGGTTTGCGGTCAAGCAACCGCCGGTAGCAACCCCGATTTCATGATCCGAGTGAGCAATCCAACCTATGAACTCCGGGGGAGCAAACAGTCCATTCTGGTGGATGGCTGGCGCCAGCCTGCTCACCAGCGCGGCGGCCATCAGTTTTTCGGCCATCATCCTTGCGTTTTCGATGGAATGGCGCCAACGGTTGTTGCCACACCTGCTCAGCTTTTCCATCGGAACGCTGCTGGGCGCGGCCTTTCAGGGCTTGATACCGCATGCGCTCGAACGCGTTCCGGCGTCGCGGTTGTTTCCGGTGTTTCTGGCCGGAGTGGTCGGGTTCATGATTCTCGAAAGGCTCATGCTGTGGCGTCATTGCCACGAAGGGGACTGCGAAGCCCATGCCACTTTCGCCGTGCTCGTCCTGGTGGGCGATGCCATGCACAATTTCGTGGATGGTATCTTGATCGCGGCCACATTTCTCACGTCCGTTCCGCTGGGGATCGCCACGTCGCTGGCCGTCATGTCGCACGAGGTGCCTCAGGCGTTGGGGGGGACTCTGC
>JAKANS010000172.1 GCA_021823625.1 bacterium
ACCAGCCGGCTCGAAGGCATTAACAACAAGATCAAAGTAATCAAACGCGCCGCCTACGGCTTCCGGGACGACAACGACTTCTGCCTCAAGATCCGTCAGGCTTTCCCCGGAATTCCGTGAAGAACCTTTCTTTTAGCGGCATCGCCACCAAGGCTGGCGGCTGGTTGCGGGTAGATTGACCTGCCCGCCTTGGCCAAGTAGTCTGACGCCATGAAGTACCGCGTGTTGATCGAACCGGACGAGGACGGCGTCTTCGTCGCCCAGTGTCCCGCCTTGCCGGGTTGCATCAGCCAGGGCGTCACGCGTGCGGAGGCGCTGGCCAACATTCAGGATGCCATTGCCGGTTATCTGGCCAGCCTGGCGAAACACCACGAGCCGGCCCCGCCTCCCATCACCGAGGAGGTGGTGTGGAAGTGACCGCATGAGCAAGTTGCGGGTGTGTTCGGGAACGGATGCGGTTCGAGCCTTTCACCGGGTCGGCTACGAAGTCGATCATCAGACCGGCAGCCACCTTGTTTTGCGGACCGCCTCGGGGCGCCGCCTGTCCGTTCCCAACCACCGCGAACTGGCGAAAGGCACCTTGCGGGCCTTGATTCGCGAGGGGGGCTTGACCAAGGAGCAGTTTGAGGCCTTGCCTTAGCCAAACCCCACAAGTCCGCCGGCCATGAGCGCTCCCGGTTCCTACCTCGCTAGCCTCGACTACTCAGTCGTCCAGCAGTGCATGCACTGCGGGCTGTGCCTGCCGACGTGCCCCACCTACGATGCCACGAAGCTCGAACGCCACAGTCCGCGCGGGCGGATCGCGCTGATGCGGGCCATCGCCGATGACCGGCTCGAACCGACCCAGGGTTTCGGCGAGGAAATGTACTTCTGCCTCGGGTGCCTCGCGTGCATGACCGCCTGCCCGGCGGGTGTGAATTACGCCGAACTCTTCGAGCACGCCCGGGCCGAGGTCGAGCGCGTCGGCAAGTTGCGGAACCCGAAGCGAAATCTCATCCGCTGGTTCGCGGTCAAGTGGCTGTTCATGGACCTCCGCCGGCTGCGGCTGCTCGGGCGCTTGATGCGCGTCTATCAATGGCGCTGGCTGGGCCTGCAATCGTTCCTCCGCAAGTCCGGCGTGCTGCGGCTCCTGCCCAAACGTCTGCGCGAACTGGAGGCGATGACGCCGGACGTGCAACGGCGGTTCTCCCACCAACTCATCGCTGAAATCACCCCCGCCGTCGGCGCGCGGCGGCACCGCGTCGCCCTGCTCACCGGCTGCGCGCAGGATTTGATTTTCAGCGACGTGAACCGCGACACCGTCGAGGTGCTGGCGCACAACGGTTGCGAGGTCTTCACGCCGCGCCACCAGCAGTGCTGCGGTTCGCTCCACGCCCACAACGGCGAGCTCGAGTTGGCCCGCCGGCTCGCGCGGACGAACATCGACCAATTCCCGCCCGAGCAATTCGACGCCATCATTACCAACGCCGGCGGCTGTGGTTCGCACCTGAAGCACTACGGTCACCTGCTCGCCGACGACCCGGCCTACCGCGCGCGGGCCGAGCTATGGGACCGCAAATGCAAGGACGTGCACGAATGGCTCGCGCAGATCGGGCTGGAATCGCCGCCGGCCAGCGGCGCGCCGCCATTCGTGGCGACTTACCACGAGTCCTGCCATCTGAGTCACGGTCAGAAGATCGTCCAGGAACCGCGCCAACTCCTCCGTGCCATCCCAAACCTCAAGCTGGTCGAGTTGCCGGAAAGCAACTGGTGCTGTGGCAGTGCGGGCATCTACAATCTCACCCAGCCGGAAATGGCCAATCAACTGCTCGACCGCAAGATTCGCCATCTCAAGTCCACCGGCGCGACCGTGGTGGCCACGGCGAATCCGGGCTGCCAGCTACAGCTCATCAACGGCGCCAAGGCGCACGGCCTCAAGATTCGCGTGGCGCATCCGATGACGTTGCTGGCCGAGGCGTATCGGTCCGCCGGGGCGTGGAAATCACTCCTGAACGCAGCTTGACTCTCGACCCAGCCCACTTATGGTCGGCCGAGTCGTCCCGGATGGAGCCCGAGCTGCCTGGAGCAGAGTTCCGGCGTGGCGCCGGTATCCGGCTCCAATCCGGCGGCGTACCGGGCTATGAAAAGAGTATTTGGGATTCTGCGTTCTCCTCGATCGTTCCTCTCGTTTGGGTTTGTCCTCTGTTCCGTTGCGATGGCGCAAAGCGGCCCCACCGCCATCGGCGCCTGGCCGCTGAGAGGCAACGCCAAAGTGCTGTCCGTGGCGGTGCAAGACAGCCTGGCCATCGTCGCCGACAGCCAGGCCGGCGTGGTGGCCTGTGACATCAGCGATCCCGGCTGTCCCGTGCGTTTGGGCAGTCTCGCCGTTCAAGGCGCGGCCAACGACGTGAAACTGGCGGGTGGGCGGGCTTTCGTGGTGACCAGTGGGGAAGGCCTGGTGGTGCTGGGTTTTGACGACCCGAGGCAGCTTGTGCGCCTGGCGAGCCTGGCCGACGCCGGCGGCAGCGCCCTGGCGATCGAGGACCAGACCGCCTTCATCGCTCAATACAACAGCGGTCTGCTGATGTTGGACATCAGCAATCCGCTGGCGCCCCGGCGCCTCGGTGCGGTGGCCACGCGAGGCATCGCCATCGACGTGGCGGTCTCGAACCGGCTGGCCTGCGTGGTGAGCGTCAAAGCCGGGCTGGACGTGTTCGACGTGGCCGACCCGGCCGCCCCGGTTTGGCTCGGCGGCCTGGACCTCTCCGGCTACCCCCGCGGCGTGGCCTGGTATGGCGACCACGTCTTGGTGGCGGACGAAACCGCCGGGCTGACGGTGGTCGATCTGAGCACGCCGGCGAACCCCGTAATCGTCGCCACCAACCTCATTCAGTGGCCGCGGGGCGTGACGGTCTTTGGCGATCGCGCCGTGGTCGTCGGTGACCGCGGTCTCCACGTCCTGGACCTTTCGCTGCCGGCATCGCCTCGAGTGATCGGAAACGCGTCCGATGTGAGCGGAGAACGCGTGATTGTCCGGAACGAAGTGGCTTACGTGGCGGGTGGATTGGACGGGATGCGCGTCGTGGACTTGCAGACCGCGGCCAGTCCCGCCCCGCGAGGGCGGGTGCTCACCTCCGGCCACTTGCGCGCCGTGGCGGTGTCTGGCCCGTACGCCTACGTGGTGGAACTGGAGTCCGGACTCTACGTGTTGGACGTCAGCGACCCGACCCAGCCGGTAAATGTGGGCCAGTTATACATTGGCGGAAACTGCGTCCTGCAGCACGACCTTGTGGTGTCCGGCCAACGCGCTTACCTGGCCTCGGCGCTGAGCGGGCTGCATCTGATCGACGTGAGCAACCCCCGCCGTCCGGTGCGCCTGGGCGGTCTGCCGGCCCGCGCCATGGGGGTGGCGGCTGCCGGCGACTACGTTTATCTGGCCGAGAGTCACGGCGGATTGCAGATCGTGCGGGTAAGCGATCCGGCGAATCCCGTGGCCGTGGCCAGCCTGGCCACCGGCGGAGACGCGCGTGCGGTCGCGGTCGCGGGCCAATATGTGCTGGTCGCCGATTTTCTCGGCGGGCTGCGGCTCATCGACGCCCGCGATCCCGAAAACCCCGTGACCGTGACGACGCTGCTACCCAAGGCCACGGCAGTAACCATGCAGGGGAACCTCGCCTTTGCGGGCTTTATTCCGACGCTCAGCGTGCTGGACCTCAGCGTTCCCTCACAGCCGATGCTTCTGGGGCAGATACGCACCAACAACAACTCCGTGGTCATCACGGTCGCGGAGGGGTGCGCTTACGTGGCGGGCATGTCTGGGGCGAAAGCCGTACTCGACCTCTTCGATGTCTCCTCGCCGGCTGCCCCGCGCCATGCCAACCGGCTGCAATTGGGCAACTTTCTGATCGGTGATCTCGCCGCGCAAGGTTCGCTGCTCTTTGTGGCCCAAGGCAACGGTTTGGTCATTTACCGGCCGAGCCTTCGCCTCACCACCCCGCAGCGGCAGGGAGGCAACCTGGTCTGGGTCGTGCCTTCGCTCGCGAACCGGCGGTACATCCTCGAGCGCAAACCTCACTTGGCCGCTGACACTTGGACGGTACAGGCAGAACTGGCCGGCGACGGCAAACCGCTGTCCTTCGAAGTGCCAATCACGGCTGCCGACTCGGCCTTCTTCCGCGTGCGGGAGGAATGACCGAACCCGAAGCGGCGAAGGCATGGGCCTGGGCGCGGCTGCAAAGCCACGCCGCGCTGGTCCCCAAAGGAGTTGCACCCGGCCGGCCCATTGCGCTATCTCAAGACTCGTGAAACTCCAAGCTAACCAAGCGATTCTCCGCACCAGCATTCTCACCTTAGTCGTGGCGCTGACAGGACTGCTGTTCACCGGTTGTTCAAACTTGCAGCCGCAGTTCGATGCCAACGGCATTCCGGCCGCGCGTTATCGCGTGGGCGGCGGCTTCGAGATCGACTACCGGGCGCCTGTCACCGGCACGGCCGTGGTGGTGGAAGACACTTCGCACCGCGTGTGGGTGACGCAGTCAGTGGACGAACTGGAATCGTTTACGTTCCGCATCTCCGCCGACGACGCGGACCTGCACGAACGCCTGGGCCCAAACGCGAGCGCCGCAACGTTCTCGCTCTACTTTGTGCCGGCCAACGCAAAGCAACGGAACGAGAAAAAAGACTGAACGCTCTGCCGAGGTCAGTCGCGGCGGACGCCAGCAAGCAAGGTTCCTTCGGCGGCTGAGATTTCTACCCGCGCCGCTTACCACCATTCGTTGCTGGGATTCGGGGCTGCCTGCCAGAACGGATCGCTTTCCGGCTTGGTGGGAAACCGATACCCGACCGCGTGCCCGTCGCCAAACAGCATCACCACCAGGCTCTTTCCTTTGAAGTTGTGCCAGGCGCTCTTCGGGTCCAGCCAACCGCGGTTGTAATGCCAGATCCAGTCGCCCAGCAGGACCTTGTTGACGGGGCTCACGCCGATCTCGGACATCTTCAGGGACTGGCCGCTGTAATCGTTCCGGCTGGCGCCGCTGTCCCCGAAGACGCGCTTGGTGCGCATGAAGTCAATCGCCCATTCGATCAGGTAGCTCGTTCCATAGACCTTGTAGCAATTGTCGCAGGTGAAGCCGACGAACCGCGGACCATCGACGTCGCCCCGGTCCGCCGGACAGCGGAAAATTTCCTTGGCGCCCTGGTAGCGGTAGAGCGGCTTGTTGGTTTCGTTCACCACCATGTCGTATCGGCCCGTGGGCCCGCCCAGGGCGTTCCAGTCCGGGCACAGCGGCATCGTGTCCTGGAAGTCGTCGGTGTAGAGCGCCAGGGCCAGGCCGATCTGGTGATTGTTGCTCACGCACTGGGTTTGCCTGGCCTTGGCCTTGGCGCGTGCCAACGCCGGCAGCAGCAGACCCGCAAGAATTGCAATGATGGCAATGACCACCAGCAACTCAATCAGTGTGAACCCTAAGAAATGCGACCTCGCGGTCGGGAGCGCCGGGTGGAGAACCCGCGGCTGCTTCTGGCCCAGTTCAGGAGCCGGGTAGTTGGGAGCGTTCACGGCATTGGGGTGAATTCACCGCAGTATAACCGCTCTTGTCGAGGTCGCAACCGTTGAGACCAGACCCCCGAGCACTGACACCTGGCCGGATTTTGGATTCTTGAAGGCGATCCACGCCTGACCCTCTGGGCCGACCGGGCGGCACCCGCACGAAGCCTGCTGCTAAAGGCCAGCCACTTAGGTCTCGCGGTAACGCTGGGCGATGGGAATCCGCCGGCCGACGCCGAAGGCTTTGCTGGTCACCTTCAATCCAGGCGCGGCCTGGCGGCGCTTGTACTCGCTCACGTCGATGAGCCGCACCACCCGCTTCACCGCCGCCTCGTCGTAGCCCGCGCGAACGATCTCGTCGGCCGACCGGCCTTCGACGACATAGGCTTCGAGGATCGCATCGAGCACGTCGTACGGCGGCAGCGAATCCTGGTCGGTCTGGTTGGGGCGCAGTTCGGCGGATGGTGGTTTGGTGATCGACGCGGTGGGGATGATTTCACGCTCGCGGTTGATCCACCGCGCCAGCCGATAGACCCATTGCTTGGGCAAGTCGTTGATGACCGCCAACCCGCCGCACATGTCGCCGTACAAGGTGCAATAACCCACCGCCAGTTCGCTCTTGTTGCCGGTGGTCAGCAGCAGCGCGCCGAACTTGTTCGAGAGCGCCATGAGGATCACCCCGCGCAACCGCGCCTGGATGTTTTCCTCGGTGGTGTCTTCCGCGAGTCTGGCGAAAACACCGCCCAGCTCGCCTTTCATAGTCTCGAACGCCGACCGGATCGGGACCACGTCGTAGCGAATGCCGAGGTTCGCCGCGAGCACGCGGGCATCGTCCAGACTGCCGGGCGACGAGAACTGCGAAGGCAATGACACCCCGCGCACGTTCTCGCGGCCGAGGGCGTCCACGGCCAGGCAGGCCGTGAGCGCCGAATCAATGCCGCCGCTCAGGCCCAGCACGGCGGACTGGAAGCCGCATTTGTGCAGGTAGTCGCGCAGGCCCAGCACCAGCGCCCGGTGCAGTTTTTCTTCGTCGCAGAAAACCTCCGGGGCCACCGGCGCCGTGGCGTCGGTCTCGACGATCACGAAGTCTTCCTCGAACGGCCGGCCCTGGCCGATGAGCGCGCCGGCGGCGTTGAAGGCCAGACTGGCGCCGTCGAAAATCAACTCGTCGTTCCCGCCGACAAGATTGCAGTAAATCAGCGGGCAACGCGTCTTGGCGACGAGGCTCGCCAGCATGGCATGGCGGACGCGGTTCTTGCCCAGGTGCCAAGGCGAAGCCGAGGCGTTGAAGATGATCTCCGCGCCGGCCTCCACGAGTTCGGCAGCCGGATTGCGCCGGTAACGCCGGTCCTGCCAGAAATCCTCGTCGTTCCAGAGATCCTCGCAAATGGTCAGCCCCACTTTGCGGCCGTTGAACTCCACAGGCGGGTTGCTCGCGGCCGGCTCGAAATAGCGGTCTTCGTCGAACACGTCATAACTGGGCAACAGCGTCTTGGTTCGCGTGGCGAGCACGCGACCGTTTTGGAGCAACGCCACGGCGTTCGTGACTTCGCGGCCGGGGCGGTTCGGGTTTTCGCCGACGAAACCGACAATGAAACCGGCCTGGCCGGTGGCGGCGGCGAGACGTTCGAGCACTTCGAGGTTGCGCCGCACGAAACCCCGCCGCAGCAGCAAGTCGCGCGGCGGATAACCCGTCGTGGCCAGTTCCGGCGCCACCACGATCTCGGCGCCCGCGGCCGATCCGCGCTGGTAGGCGGCGAGGAGCTTGGCCTCGTTCCCGGCGAAGTCGCCGACGGTCGTGTCGATCTGGGCGAGGGCGATCTTCATTGGGCGCGGCGCGGGCCGAGGGTGTTCCAGTTCACCCCCAGCAAGGCCCCGTAAGGCGTGCGGATGACCGAACCGGTCGAGATGTTGTGCCGCTGAAACCAGCCTTGCGCCATCTCGAGCACGAACTGGACGTTGTCGCTGGCGGCGGCCACGGGGGTTTCGTCCAGAGGCTTGAGGTCGTGCAACTCCAAGATCGTGCCGTCCGGCGCGATGTAAGCCGCCGTGAGCGGCACAGTGGTGTTGCGCATGTAGAACGTGGCCTGGTACGGCCGCGGGAAGACGAACAACATGCCCTCGGTTTCGGCGACGTTCGTGCGGTACATCATCCCGGTGGCCACCTCGACGGTGCGCCGGGCGACCTCGGCGGTGATCTCCTCGCTGCCCAGCCAGAGCTTGAGCGTGGGCAGTTTCGGCTGGGCGTGGCTGAGGTAGATTTGCGGCGCGTCGTTGGTCGCAGCCGGCTTGTTCGCCGCCGAATCGGCCTGCCGTTGGCAGCCGATCAAGGCCAGTGCGCCAGCGACCAGTAACACCGTCGAAAAAAGCCGTTTCATGCGGCGTTCACTTAGCCCGAAGCGGTGTGGGTTGTCCAACGCAACGTGTGCAAACGCTCGGCTGCGACGAAACTACCTGCGGCCGGGGCCGCCTGGTGTGTTCGAGTGTGGTCTGGTGGCGGTGGCCCGGGCCTTGATCCAGGCGTGCCACTGGACCTTGAAGATCGCGAGCCCGCCGGGCCAGTGCTGGTCGAGGTAATCGACGAACGCGCCGTTCAGGTCTTCGGCGTCGTCCATCGGCCGCGAATCCAGCCAGGCCACGAGGAAGCGGAAGGCCGCGGGCTGGGCGGAAAAGAAATAGAACAGCGAGTAACTGGCGGTGTAGGCGCAACTGCGGTCACCGCCAAACAGGCGATCCCATTCGGCGTAGCTGGGCGCCGCGAGAAACGTGCGCAACGGCGGCAGCTCGCCTTTCTCCAAAAGCGTGGCCAACGTTCGCCAGCGTTGCGATTCGTCCTGGCGGCGGAACTTGAAACGCGCGGCCGCGGGCGTGCCAAGCAACTCGGCGCTGCCTTCGTTGAACCACAGCGGCGTGCGGCCGACGAACGCGGCGGTGACGGCGTGCGCCGATTCGTGCAGCAGCACTGCCAGCAGTTCGTTCGTGCGCTGCTCGCGCCAGGTCTCGACCCGGGTGTCCACAGAGATGAGCCGGCGCGTGGGCTGCAACTGCCAGCGCTGCTCCGTCTGGGTGAAGCCCGCGACGCCCTCGTACGCATTCCCCGTGGCCTTGGCCCGGACGCGGTATTGCTCCCGGTCGAGGTGGATGTGGTACGCGATCTCGAAATCCGGCGCGGGCAACCGTTGGAACAGTGCCCGGTCCGCCAGCACCAGCCGCGACAATTCCGCGGTGACCGTCTGCACGACGTTGGTGGGGAGCGGGCAGCCCTCACCCTCAAACCGCACCTCCATCGCGGCCAACGACGGCCCCAGCAGGTTCAGCCCGAGAATCGCGGCCAAGGCCCGTTTCATGCGGGTCCAATTAGCCGCAGGCGGCGGAGGTTGTCCAACCGAAGTTGTGCGGGCTCGATCCCGTTCACGCCGGGTCGAGCGAGGGGATGCGCTGGCGCTCGCCTTGCTTCAGCGCGGATTGGTGGGCGACAATGCCGGGCACGGTGTAGGCCAGGGCTTCGTACACGTCCACCGCCGGCTTGCGCTGGTGCGCCACCGCCTCCACGAACTCGTTCGTGAGGAACGTATGCGAGCCTTCGTGGCCGCTGTTGTGGCGCAGTGGTTCGGGCAGGAGGTCGGTTTTCCACCACTCAGGCTGCTGGTAGCGTTCGAAGGCCGGTGCCTTGCGCTCGAAGCCGGCGTCGTCTTTCTCGATTTGTTCGCTGGACCGGACGATCACCGGGCCGAGGCCGTTCGGGTGCGGCGCGTAGAAGCTCATTTTGTCGCCGATCCATTGGGCGCGCTCGGTGCCGCGGTGCGCGCCTTTCCACCAGATGTTCACGCGGAAGGTATTCCCGCGACTGGTGCGGAAGAACGCCGACTCGTTCCAGAACGGATTGCCGTAGGCATTGTCCTTGAGGATCGGGCTGTCGTCGCCCCAGCCCTGACAGGACACTTCGGCAAGCCGCTCGCCGGTGACACTGATGAGCTGCGACGTGCAATGCGTCGGGTAGTGCATGGGCGCGACGCCGTACCGCCAGGTGCGTTGGCCTTCGAAGTAGTAAAGCACTTCCAGGCCGGGATGCTGGTACTCGGCCTCGCAGTAAAACAGGCTGCCGAACTTGCCGGCCCGCCAGAATTTCCGCGCCGAGATCGTGGACTGCTGGTAATGGCCGGTCTCGGCCATCATGTAAATCAGGCCGTGCTGCTTGACCGTGGCCAGCAGCAGTTCCGCTTCGTCCAGCGTCGCCCAGGCGGCGGGCACGGCGGAAATGACGTGTTTGCCGCGCGCCATGCACTCGACGGTGTGCCGGACGTGGTTCGGCCCTTCGGTGAACAGCGCCACCGCGTCCACCTTCGGATCCTTCACCAGTTCAGAAAGCGAGTTGTAGGCGGTGGGACAGCGGTAAACCGCCTGCAGCTTCTGCCGGCGGTCCGGGCGGAGATCGCTCACGGCCACGACTTCGCAGTCCGGGTGTTCATGCCATTGGAAATCGGTGCCGAAGCCGCCGCCGACCACGCCCATCCGGACCTTCCGCGGCGCGGTGTCGGCGGGAAACAAGCGCGGTACCGCCAGCGCGCCCGCGGCAACACTGGCGCTTTGGATGAAGCGGCGGCGGGAGAGAAATACGCGTTGGCAGTTGAATTGTGCGGAACCGGTGGTCGGTACGATTGGAGGCCTCGACTGGATTTTCATGGGCGAATGGAGTTGGCGGCGATCGATCTGCGTCGGGAACCGACTTCACTCAAAAGACTGGCGGGCCGGAAAGCAAGCGGGTTCTGACGACGACTTTCGTCGAGCGCCAGAACCCGCGCGACCTTCCGAACGGAAGGTGATGCTTGTTGCCGGATCTCGCCGGACCCCAGCCACGCAAGGCGGCCGGGGTCCGGGAATCGGTCCGCCGAGGCTACTTCCGGAGGCGGTAGAATTTACCGCTGCCCGCCGGGGTGACTTGATACGGGCTGGTGGCGCCGGTCTCGTCGGTCCACGGCCCGGTGATGGCGTCTGCCGATTGCAGCGTCGCGCCGCTCTCCCAAGACACGACC
The DNA here is from genome assembly GCA_021823625.1 of bacterium. Classification (GTDB taxonomy): domain Bacteria; phylum Verrucomicrobiota; class Verrucomicrobiia; order Limisphaerales; family J093; genus DSVZ01. The sequence goes on from JAKANS010000172.1 coordinate 10,558, forward strand.
GCCTTGCCGCCGGTGAGTTCGACACCAAGTGTGCCCGCGTCCGACGGGCCGGCGATGACGACGGTGGACAAATCTTTGCCCGCCTGGCCGGCTTCGTATATGCCAACGATTTCCTGGACGGTAAGTTGGCGGCGCCAGATGCCCACGTCATCGAAGAAGGCGTCGCTGAACCGGGGACCGTAGTTGCCGGTGCCGTCCTGGCCGATGTTGGTGGCCATGCCGCTCGGAGTGTCCAGGTTGTTCTGGTCGGCGGTCAGGGAACGCGCGTCCCGCAGCGTGCCGTCGATGAAAGTCGAGGCATTGCCCGCACGGTCGAATGTGACCACCACCAGATGCCACGCATCGTCCGAGAAGGTGCCCGGGTCACCATCATAGTCTTTCCGTCCGCCCGGCGCGCCCGCGAGGTTCCACTGGAAGTGGCCGTCGTCGTCCGTGGCGAGGACATAACCCTGGTTGCCCCCGCTGTTCCAATCCTTGTTGCCGACAAACGACGGGTCCCCGCTCCATGTGTTGAGTTTGGTCCAGAACGAGATCGAGAAATCGGTGCTGGTGCCGAAGTTCAGATCCGCCGGCGAACCGAGCGAAACGTAATCCGCGTCGGTGATCAGATGCATGGCCTGGGTGCCGACCTTGCCGGCTTCGTAACTGGGAGTGCCCATCTCGGTGCCGTTGTTGCCCCGGCCGCTCGAGTCGGTGGCGTTGCCGTCGAACTTGAGATGCACGACGAGGTTGTCGCCGATCAGCCCGGAGAAGGCCTTGATGGTGGCCTTGCTGCTGGTGGTGGAACCGCCGGCATTGCTGACGACCACGGTGTAGTCGCCTGCCTGCGCGGCGCTGAAATTGGGCACCGTCAGGGTGTCGGAAGTCGCTCCGCTGACGTCCGCATCGTTCAGCTTCCACTGGTAAGTAAACGGTCCGGTACCGCTGGCCACCACGGTGAGCGTGAGCGTGCTGCCCGCGGAAACCAACTGCGAAACCGGCTGGGTCGTGATCTGCGGCGGCAGCGGCCCCTCGATCGAGTACAGGCCGACGTCATCGACGCCGAAGTACCAACTGCCCGTGCCAGTCTGGATGAACCGCACGCGCACCTTGGCCTGGTTGTCCGCCTTGGCCAGGCGGAGAACCTCCACCCGTTTCGACTCCAACGGATTGTCATTCTTCCGAGGGCTGATGAACGGTGCCAGATCCTGCGTGATCGCCGCCCCGATGTAGGCCCCGTACGGCTGCGCGAAGGCGCTGTCCGTTTGCGGGTTCGTGAGGGTGGCCACCGCGTCAACCGTGCCGTCGGCGTTCTTCACCACGTCCGGCTCGTCCAGCATGTAGAGCGCCGGCTGCCAGGTCTGGCCCTGATCGGCCGAGTACTCCACCGCACCCAGCGAATCCTGATTCTGCTCATAGATGCTGTGGAAGGAGAGGTAGATGTTGGTCTTCCCGCTCAGATCGAAGTCCGGTGACGTGAGCACCTGCACCTGGTTGCCGCTCCGGTTGTCGGACTCGGCATAGGCGAAGTTGCTGGAGATGAGGCTGGTCAACGGTACGCCGTTCACCACGACCGGCAGGACGTTCAGCCGCCGGTGGTCAAACACCGCGGAGAAGGTGTTGCTGCCGATCACAACCCAATCCAGGTAGGAGTCCGAGTTCGGGTTGGTAAGATCCGGACCGGCGGTGAGCGAATCGGTCTCGTTGGTTACCACCCAACCGGTGGGCATGGCTTCTTCCGCAACTTCGTCGAAGGTCTCGAGGAACAGCGCTGTTGGCAGGGTGAT
>JAKANS010000173.1 GCA_021823625.1 bacterium
GGACGAGGCCCGTCGGTTTCGCGGAGGGCAAGTTTTGGGGATCCAAGTTCGCGGACTTCAACTCGACGGCCACGACAGCGGCGCACTCCAGGACGGCTTCGTCTGAGATCGGGACTCACTCCTCTGGCGCGCGAACCCGCAACACCAGCCACGCCCCAGCGACAAACAACACGGCGCTGTAGCCGAAAGCCACTGCGGTCCCCACCCAAGTCCAGAGCGCCCCAACCACCACGCTCGACAAAAAATCGCCCACGCCGTTCACCGTGGCCAGCGTGCCGAACGCCATGCCGTGATGCGCTTCGCCCACCAGTTCCGCGCAGAGCGAGTCCTCCAACGTTTCCTCGACCGCCACGTAAATCCCGCCGACCGCGAAGACCAACGCCAACGTCCAAACGCTCACCGGCAGCGCGATGATGGCGGCGGCCATCACGGCGGCGAGCGCGTAGCCGCCGGCCAGCAAGCGCCGTTTGTCGAACCGGTCCGCCAACCACCCGGCCACGAACGCGAACGCAGCATAAAGGACGTTGTGCAGCAGATACAATCCCACCGCGACGCTCGCCGCCCTGGCCGCACCCAGCGTCGGCGTCAGCCGCTGGGTCGCCAGCAGGATGAGCAGCGTGTGGGCGAAGTCCCCCGCCCCGAACAGCCCCACCGCCAGCAAGAATTTTCGAAACGGCTTCGGCAGTGCCCGCAGGCTTTCCCCGAAGGAAACGTGCTTCACCGGCTGCCGCTCCTTTTCCACCACCACAAACGCCATCAGCACCGCCGCGAGCAGCCCGGGCACGAGCGTCCAGGCGAACAGCGTCGGGTAATGGTGGTTGACCGCCGCCAGGAGCACAACCGCCGAGGCCGGGCCGACAATCGCCCCGCAGGTGTCCATCATCCGCTCGAAACCGAAGGCGCGTCCGTAAGTCTCGGGCGTGACCGCCGCCGCCAGGAGCGCCTTGCGGACCGGCGTGCGCACGCCGCGCCCCAGCCAGGCGCAGGCGCGGGCCACCAGGATGTGCCAGGCGGCCGAGGCCAGCCCAAACGAGGCCGTGGCCAGACCGGTGATCACGTAGCCGATGACGGCAATCGGTTTGCGCCGTGCCAGCCGGTCCGTGTAATAGCCCGACCCCATCTTGGCGAAACTCGACAGCCCGTCGGAGAGGCCTTCGATCAGGCCGAGCCACGCCGCCCCCGCGCCCAGCGTCGCCAGGAACGCGGGCAGGACCGCGGTGGCGATTTCATGCGACCAGTCGCTGAACAGCGACGCCAGGCCGATGCCGAACACCGTGCGGTTGAGCCAGCGGGCGGGGCGGCGCTTGGAATCGGCCGACTGCGCCGCGGCGCCCGATCCGGTTTGCGTTGAATCGCTCATTGGGCCACGTGGAGATTCTCAATCACGCGAGGCGTTTCAGGCAAGAAAGCAGGCGCAGCGAACTGCGCGCGGAATGATTCAAGTTCCAGGATGGCTTCCCGCAGTTGCGGCTGGTTGGATTGGCCCTGGGCCAGCATTTGTTCCAGAGTTGCCAGTTCGTTGAGCGCATATTGCTCGGCCTGGCGTCGCAACTCCTGAACGCCGGCGCTGACTCGCGTCTGCCAGTCGGCCGCGAGCCGCGACAGGTTTTTCTCCACCTCCCAACTCGCCTTGCGCAGCAGCACGCGCTCAATCGGCTTGCGGAAAAGCGTCAGCGGAATGAGCCAGCCAATCGTAGTGAATGCCGCGTCGAAGGCATAGGACACATTCACCGGCGGGGCGGACGGCCCGCGCACTTCGAGGGCGAACTCGCGCCGCGTCAGAGTCACGCCCAGCGCGGTCTTGACGTGCTCGGCCAGCCGGTCTTGAAAGGCGCGGAGCGCGCGCGTCAACCGTTCCCGCGCCTTGTGCAACGGCTCGCAAAACATCCCGCGCTGCGCCTGCGACACCTCGCTCAATTCGCTGCGTAGATATTCGTTCAGCCAGGCGCGCCAGGCTTTCAGCAGCGGCGGCAACCGCAGCCGCCATTGTCGCAACTGCGCCTCCAAATCGGTGGTGACTTTGGCCTGGAGCGTCCGCTGGATCGGCTGCAGCCGTTGCACGGATTGTTCCAGCGCCTTCCCGGCCACGTCGTGCGCCAGCAACTGCAGTTCCTCGCGCAGCGCGTCAAATCGTCCGCATTCTTCCAGCAGCCGGTCGTGCAGCGCCTGCCGCGACGCCTCCGCCTGGGTCGCCGCTGCCAGCGCGACGCGCAAGTAATCCAACGCCTGGCTGAGGAGCGACGTGAGTTTATGCCGCAAGATTTGCTCCGCCGCCGCACGGCGATCCTGGCGCAGCGGTTCGAGGAGGCGCTCCACCAAGACCGTTTTCAACTCCGGCAACTCGGGTTTGATGGAGTAGAAGAACACCGGCAAGCCGCCGCTGCCCCAGCGTTCGGCCAGTTGCCGGCGCAGGAAATCCCGCACTTCGGCTCGCTGCGATTCGGTCAGCAAATCCGCCTTCGTCAGCAGCAGCGCGATCTTGGGCGTGTGCCGGCGCAATTCATCGAGCAAGTTCAGATCGCGCTCGGACAGCGGCGCATCCGCGCTCACGGCGACCAGCGCCACGCCGACCTTGGGCAGCCACTGAAGAGTTGCCTCCGTATTATGCGTGAACGCGCTGCCCAGGCCCGGCGTGTCGACGAATTCCAGCGGCGCGAAGGATTGGAGCGCGGGCAACTCCGCGTCCACGCCTGCCACTTGCTTGGCGTTACGCGGATTTTCGTTCTCGCCCACGTAAAGACCGATGTCATCCAGCGGAACTGACTTCACCGTGCCGTCAAGAAACCGCACCGCCGCCCGCTCCACCGGCCCGTGGCGCAGGCGGGTGACGATGGCCGTCAGTGGCAGCACGCCGATGGGCAGCACGGACTGCCCGGCCAGATGATTCAGAAAGGAGCTCTTGCCGGACTTGAACCGGCCGAACACCGCCACGTCAATCCGCTCCGGCACGCCCAGTTGCTGCCGGCAGGCGGCGATCAGCGGGCGCAAATTCGACAGCCGCAGCTCATCCGCCAGTGCGGCGATGCGCTTCAGGATGCCATCGTTCTGCAACATAACTCGCTACCGCTCCAGGATCTGATCCGGAAGGAGTCATCAGCCAGAAGGCGGTTCCCCGCAAGGCGGGCAGGCAAACTCCATTGCCCGAACAAAGCCTAGCCGAGGCTGGGCGAGAATCAATGCTGCTGAACGCAGCATTGAACGCCTGTCACGCCGGTGTCACCAACGGCGGGCGTCGAAAGGCACACCTTCCCTTCCTGAAGCATCCGCAAATCCGCATCGAGGTTTGCGGGCGCGGTTTCCGACGTGGCGACCGATTCGCGGGGCTCCAGTTGCGCCCGCAGTGGACCGGCCTGGGCGTGGAAGGCGGCGCGCAGTCCGGTCAGCGTCTGGCGCAGCCACGGGCGCAACCGCCGCCGATAATCGCTGAGCGCGTCGGTCAGCGAATCGTCGAGTTGCCCCTGGAGTTGGGACCGCGCCCAACGCCGGAGCAGCCGCGTGCTCAGCAAGCGAAGCAGGTGTGGCGAGCGAAGGGCGAGCTTCGACGTCACGACTGCGGGATCGAACACCGGCAGACCGGAAGGCCGGGGCAACGGTTCGCCGATGCTGACGATGGGGTCAGGATCGAGCGCGACGGCCAAGCTCTGTTCGAGTTGCTGGCGGAGCGATTCCAGTCGGCCGGCGACTTTGGCCGTGTGGCCGCCCAGCGCGCGGCCGAGCGTGGCGGCGCACGCGGCGGCCGATTCAACCGGGGGCATCGGGCGTTCACACCAAGCGTCAGCGAGTTCGGCGGCGGCGACTTCCATGAGGGCTGGCCCCAGGCACGCCACGTCATCCACCAACTTTGCGGCGTCACTCTCCGCCGCTTTCAGCAGCGCGTCGGCTTTGCGCAGCGCGGCGAGGGCGTCGCGGACAGGCGCCGTGCCGAACGCCGGACCTTGCCGGCGCGTTTCGAGCGTCTTCACCACGGCTTCACGCAGGGCGCCGACTTTGCGTTTGAGCGAGGCAGTGGCTTGCTCGCGGTGCGTTTCCAGCAGCGGCTTAAGTTCGCGCTCGAACCACTGGTCGCACAACTCTGCCTCGGCCCCGATGACGCTGATCATAAACACCGGCGCCTGGACGCCCAGTTGAGAGGCAATTTGTTGTTGCGCGTAGGTGAGGGTTTGCTGGCGTTCGGCGGGTTGGAGCACATCGGCCTTGCTCTCCAACACCATCGCCCGCGCGCCAGACTGGTAAAGCGCCTGCACCACTGCGAGATCTTCGTGCGTCAGCGTCGAGGCCGCGTCCACTAGCACCAAGCCGAGATCGCAGCGCGGCAGGTAGGCCACCGTTTCCTCTGCCCCGCTGGTGGCCAACGAACCCAGCCCCGGCGTATCCACGAACGTGACCCCGTCACGCAGCCGCGCCGCCGGCAGTTCGACATGAATGCGCGCGACGTGCTTGGCGTTGCCGGGATTCTGCTGCTCGGTGGAAAATTCCGCCAGCCGCGACAGCTCGACTTGCAGCGGTTTGCTCTCCGCAAACCCGATGACCACCCGCGGCGCCGGCCCATGCCGCACGCGTGTAGGGATGGCGGTCACCGGTGTCACGCCCACCGGCAGCACCTCGGCCCCGAGCAGGTGGTTCAGCAGCGACGACTTGCCGGAACTGACCCGCCCGAAGACGCCGATTTCAAACGCGCCGTTCTCCAGCCGGTCCAGCAGCATCGTCAGCGCCCCGCGGAACTCCACCAATCCGTGCGTGGTGATGACCCGCTCCAGTTCGCGCAACAGCCGGACCTCGTCGCCGGTCTGTTCGAGCCGTTGGAGGCGGGTCTGCAAATCGGCGTCCGGCCCTTTGTCCAGATACGCGATGAGCCGCTCGACGGCCGCATTCAACTCCGCCACGACGGCCTGGATCGCCTTCGCGTCGTCGTCGCTCAACGCGCCATAGCCGCGCATTCGCTGCGGCTCGATTTCCGCGACGGCGATGTGCGTGAACGTCAGCGCCCCGCGCGCCGCCCACAGCGCCCCGCACACCGGCGCGGGCCGGGGCAGGCGCAAATCACTCATGGCCTGGCTCATCGCCTCGCGGACGCGCTGGATGTAATCGTGAAGCACCTTCCGCTGCACCGGCGTCGAGTCCTGCGTGTACTCGGCAAACGGCGACGCCGACCCCGCCGTGGCCAGCACGTGCTCGGCTTCCGACAGCAGGTTGTCAATGTGCCGGAAAGTCACGAGCAAGTGGCGCTGGTGGTTGTCGTTCATGTCATTTCCGGCCCCAAGCCAGGATGCCGGCCCCCGCGACGAGCATCAGCGCAGCGACGCCGTAACGCTGACCCGAAGGGCCGAGGAAGAGCAGCAACGCAAACGCGGCGGCAATGAAGACGTTGATTTTGTCGGCCGGCGCAACGGAACAAGGTTCAGCCGGCTGGCGTCCGCGAGAATGCAGACTCCACGCCAAGCCGACTGCGACCCCGGACAGCGCCAACATCAGCCAGGCACGCCAAGACAAGTCCGAAATTGAAACGGGCCGTTCCTTGAAATAAGCAAAGCCCCAGGCAAGCCCGAGTACAACGGTCGTCCGAATCGCCGCTCGGAGGCTCGGACTTGCGCCGGCCCGGATGAGAAGCGCCATACCAGCCGCCACCCATGCGGCCAGAAGCACCAAACCCAGTTCGCTCATCGCTTCCTTCCCCAAGTGACAGGAGCCTCGTCTGACACCGGGAGCACCTCGTGAATGCGCCGGTCCAGATCGAGCCGCCGCAGGGCGAGCGGATTGCTCAGGTCGTAATGGCCGGTCGTCAGTTCCGCAAACAGTTGGCGCAACCCCAGCGGACTGCCCGCCGACCGCCGTTGCAGCCACTCGACGATGCGCAGGGTGCCCGGTGGTATCACCCCGCGTTTTACCGTTGCCTCGATCAGCGCCTGAGTTTCCGCCAGGTGGAACGGGTGCAGCTCCACCCGCTCGAACCGCGCAAGCTGCAACCAGAAATGGCCGATGTCCCAGGAATGCTCCGTGCGTGCGCCCAGCCACACCGGGACGCGCTTCATCACGCTTTCGAGGAACGAACTCAGCTTGGGCGTGGTCCAACCCAGGCCGTCGAACACGACCGTCCTGCCGGCCTCAGCCAGCGCCAGGCGCAGCCGCGGTTTGCGTTGCCCCAGTTTCAAATCGGCGGCCGGAAGATGAAGCTCCGCTTCCAAACCGTCACAAATCTCGCCCAAGTGCTCCGCGTGCGGGCACAAAAGCAATGGGATTTGCTCGCGCAGGTGGGCTAGGAGCGCCGACTTGCCCACGCCCGCCGGGCCGAGAAGGAGGACGTGCTTGCGCTGCGCGTGGAGTTGTATGAGCCGAGAGACCTCCTTTGCTCGGCCCACGAAAGGAAGCGACATGGCTCACCTCTCCCCGGCCTTGAACAGCGCGCCGCCGAACACGGCGCGCTTGCCGAGATCGGCTTCGATGGCCAGCAGGCGGTTGTATTTGGCAATGCGCTCGGAACGGCACAGCGAGCCGGTCTTGATCTGGCCGCCGCCCATTGCCACCGCGAAGTCGGCCATGAAGGCGTCCTCGGTTTCGCCGGAGCGGTGCGAGATGACGTAGCGCCAGCCAGCGCGCTGGCACATCTGGATGGCTTCGATGGTTTCGGTGACGGTGCCGATCTGGTTCAGTTTGATGAGCACGGCGTTGGTCGTCTTTTCCTGGATGCCCCGCGCAATGAATCGTGTGTTCGTCACGTAGATGTCGTCGCCAACGATCTGAACCTGGTCGCCCATCGCCGCGGTCTGCCTGGCGAAGCCGGCCCAGTCGTTCTCGGCCAAGCCGTCCTCGATGGAAACGATGGGATACTTCTTCGCCCACGCCGCATAGAGCGCGATCATCTCGTCGCTGGACTTTTTACCCTGACCGGATTTGGCCAGAACATATTCGCCGTTCTCGAAGAAGGAACTCGAAGCCGGGTCGATGGCAATGGCGACATCTTTGCCGGGCTTGAAGCCGGCGGCGGCAATGGCCTCCGGGATGACTTCGATCGCCTGCTCGTTGCTTTCGAGGTTCGGCGCGAAGCCGCCTTCGTCGCCGACGCTGGTGGCGAGTTTCTTCTGGTGGAGAATGGCCTTGAGCGCGTGGAAGGTCTCGGCGCCGTAGCGCAACGCTTCGACGAACGTGGGCGCGCCGATGGGCATGGCCATGTACTCCTGGAAGTCCACGCTGTTGTCGGCGTGCTTGCCGCCGTTGAGGATGTTCATCATCGGCACGGGCAGAATGACCGCGCCGGGTCCGCCGAGGTAGGCGTAGAGCGGCAAGCCCGCCGCCAATGAAGCCGCGCGCGCGACGGCCATCGAGACGCCCAGGATGGCGTTGGCACCCAGCTTGGCTTTGTTGGGCGTGCCGTCGAGTTCGAGCATCCGGTAGTCAATCTCCGCCTGGCGCGACGGCTCCATGCCGGTGAGCTGCGGCGCAAGGAGCTTGTTCACGTTATCGACGGCCTTGAGCACGCCCTTGCCGCCGTAGCGTTTCAGGTCCCCGTCGCGCAGTTCGATGGCTTCGTTCTCGCCGGTGGAAGCGCCCGAGGGCACGGCGGCGCTGGCTTCGACGCCGTTGGCCAGGCGGACGGTGACGGAGACGGTGGGGTTGCCGCGTGAGTCGAGGATTTCGAGGGCGGTGATTTGTTGAATGGTCGTCATAGGATTTGTGTGGGTTTGGCTTTCGAAATCGGTTCAGTCACTTGCCCAGCGCCGTCGGGTAGCCTTTCACCACCAGCACGCTGCAATGGGCGTGGTCGGTGATGCGGTCAGCGGTGTCGCCGAGTAAGCGGCCCCAGAGCTCGGAGTGGTCGCTGTGGCCGACGACGATCAAGTCGTAGCCGCCGTCATTGGCGAACTTCACGATGGTTTTGGCGGGATGGCCCCGGCGCGTTTCGCACCCGATGGCCAGGCCGTGTTGCTCGGCGGCAGCTTTCACTTCTTCGCTGCGAACTTTGAAGTATTCCTCGGCCGCCTCGGCTTCTTCCTCAAACTCGCCGGGCAGGTCCGAGTGGCGCGGGAGCGGTTCGCGCACCCAGAGCGCGGTGAGCTGGGCGTTGAACTCCCTGGCCATCACGGCGGCGCGTTGCAGCGCGGCCTGGGCTCCTTTGGAGCCGTCGTAACCGATGAGGATTTTTTTAAACATAGCGGTCTCACTTTCCGATGGGAGGGGGTCGGGGCGCGGCCCGCCCGTTGATTTTGCGACGGTAGAGCCGGCCCCAGGCTTGCATGGTTCCAATCCGCGGCTGGAAAAAGCGTTGCGCGATGAGCGTGGGCACAAACGCGCTCAGGATCACGACCGTGACCAGGACCGAATACTGGTTCTGGTCGATAATCTTGTTTTGCAGACCGAACAGCGCCGAGATCGTGCCGAACGTGAGACCGGTGGCCATCAGCAATGTGGTGTAGTTCGCCTCGCGTCGGCGCATGTAAAACCGGCGCGCGAGCGGCCACACCCCGAGGAATTTGGTGGCCAGCTTCAGCCCGAGCAGGAGCAGGATCACACCCAGCGCCGCCCACAGCGCGGGCAGCGAAACATACAAGCCCGCCTTGATGAAGTAGAACGGCGTGAAGATGGTGAAGGCGATGCTGCGCATCCGATGCACCAACGTCTTGTCCCGCAGAAACACGCCCGCCACGACCAGGCCCACCAGATACGCCGGCAGCACCGCTTCGCTCTTCGCCGTCGAGGCCAGCCCGCCGAGGAAAAACAGGACGAGAAAGATGAACTTCACTTCCGGTTCGCTTACCCGCGTGGCTCCCAGCCGCACGATGATAAACTGCGTCCACCGCGGCATGTACCAAAGCATTACGGACATGACGACCACGAACACCAGCAGCCAGAGGTTGAAGTTGGCGAACAGTGTGCCCAGCGCCAACACCGTTCCAAAATCCGTGATGAAGCACGCGGCCAGAATCGTCTTGCCAAGGGGCGTCTCGCCCAGGCCACCCTCAATCATCACCGCATACACCACGGCCACCGACGTCGTGGACAGCGCGATGCCCGCGATTTGCGCCTGCGGCAGCGGCCAGCCCAGGACGAATTGCGCGAAGAGCCAGACGCCCGCGAACGGGAGCAGAAAGGAGAGAACCCCGATCGTCATGCTCGCGCGCAGATTGGCGCGCAAAGAAGCCGGGTCAATTTCGGCGCCAGCCAGGAACGTCAGCACGCCGCTGCCGAGCATGGCCAGGAAGTTCGTCCACTCGGTCGTCCGTAACAGGTCGTGATATTGGCCAAAATGGATGTTGCCGACGATAACGCCGACCAAGATTTCGATCAGCGCCACCGAGATCCCCAGCCGGATGGAGATCAGGCTGGCCAGCAGCGCCAACCCCATCCAGAACGCGGCGATGAACCAGATGTTGTCCATGGTTCGAGTTCCTTCAGATCTCCGGCGGCGCCGGCAGATCGGGGTTTGCCCGGTAGTCAATTACCTTCACCTTTTCCAGTGTCACCAACCCGCCTTTCATCATCTGGTCCAGCACCGGCAGGAACCCTTGAATGTTCTCTTCGGTGTCCACGATCTCGATGATGAGTGGCAGGTCCATCGAGAGCCGGAGAATCTTGGCTGTGTGCAGGCGGCTGGTTTTGCCGAAACCCATCGGCCCGCGCAGGACAGTCGCGCCGGCCAGGTGGAGTTCGCGCGCCTTGAGCACGATGGCTTCGTAGAGCGGTTGATGTTTCCAGCGGTCGCTCTCGCCGATGAATATCCGGAGCAACATCGCTTCGTGCGGCAGGTGCATATTCAAGTTCCTTTCGCTGGGCTGAGGAATTCCGCGAGCGCGTGCCCCAGCCAGACGGCCACGAGACACAAGACCAAATTGAAAGCGGCATTGCCGGCGGCATAGAGCCATTCTTCATCCTGCGCGAGGCTCAGGGTTTGCAGACTGAACGAAGAAAACGTGGTGTAACCGCCACAAAAGCCGGTCATGAAAAAATTGCGCCCCGACGGGCCAACCAGCCAGCGCCCTTCCGGCGCGGTCAGCGTCGCGAACAAGCCGATGAAGAACGAGCCGGTGACGTTGACGAACAACGTGCCCCAAGGAAAGGACTGGCCGAAACGATTGGCGATTACGCCGGAAGCCCAGAAACGCGAGATGCCACCCGCCGCGCTGCCCAGGCCGACCAAGATGTAGTTGAGCATAAAAAACCCCTACCGACACCCATTGTCTCGGTAGGAGTTATCAGCTCTGAAAACTTCTCAGGCGGTTTCCTCGCCCCGCGGCGAGCAGGCAAACCCCATTGCCGGCAATCCTTTTCCTCCTTCTGCGCGCGCCCGGAAAGCAAAAAATCGCGGGAACTCCTGAAGGTTTGAATTTGCCCGCGCCGCCGACCACCCGCGGGTCCGGGCGTGACACCTGGGCCGCGATGCGGTCGAATGGCCGTGCACTTGGCGACGGCAATGGGCGATTCCACGCAGCAAGGCTTGTTCGAACCCGCGGCTCTGGGGCAATGGGAAGAGAGCGGATTCGCAGCGGTCTATGCCGCGCACGCGCGCGCGATTTATTACCTCGCGCTGCGCCTGCTCGGCGATCCCACGCAGGCCGAGGACGCCACGCATGACGTGTTCCTCAAGGCCTACCGCAAGTTCTCAGGGTTCCGCGGCGACTCAGCGGTGCGGACCTGGCTTTATCGCATCGCCATCAATCATTGCCGCAACCTTCAGCAATCCTGGAGCGCCCGGCACTTGTTGAGCAACGCGGACGATGCGGTCTGGGAACGCGCCGCCAGCACGGCCGACAGCCCGTTGCGGGTGCTGGAAACCAAGGAACTGGGCCAGCGCATCCAGAAAACCCTCGACGCCTTGCCGCCGGAATATCGCGAACTGCTCCTGCTCGTGGCGGACGAGCGCCTGAGCTACCAGGAAGTGGCCGACCTGACCGGCCAGAGCACAGACGCCGTGCGCGGGAAACTTCACCGGGCGCGGCGGGCGTTCGCGACCGCTTTCGCCACCACCGCTTAAAGACGCCTATGCTTCCCGACCCCAAAAAATCGCGGCTCAACCAGCAGCAACAGGCCCGGCAAGAGTCCGCGCAACAGTCCCAGCCAGGCCTGGAATTCGCCGGCGTGGAAGACCTGCTGCGCCACGACCGCGAGCAAACCCCGCCGCCCGCGGCGCTGGAAGCGCGGGTCAAACAGAGCATTGCCGCCGAAGCGCCGCCGCCGTCGCGCCCGTGGTGGAAACGTTGGTTCAAGCGTTGAAACTCCGCGCGAACCAATGAGCATCGTTGAGGAAATCGAGGACCTGGTCCGCGCGCGGTATCCGATCCTTTACCTGGTTTCCAGCGAGGAAGGGCGGGTGGATGCCACGCTCGCGGAGATCGCCCAGCGCCGCGAAAAGCAGGTCTTGGAATGGAGTTGCACCACCGGCCTCGTGCCGGGGGGGACTTCCTTGCAGGCCCAGAAATACCGGCAGGCGGCCACGCGCGAGGCGCTTGCGGCGTTGGATCAAGTCATCGACCACGTCGGGCCGGCGCTCTTCGTGTTCAAGGATCTTCACCCGTTCCTCACGCGGAATCACCCGGCGGTGACCCGGCGGCTCAAGGAAATCGCCCGGCACCTCAAGGAGAGCCTCAAGACGATTGTGCTCGTCTCGCCCGTGCTCGAACTGCCGGCCGAACTGGAGAAAGACGTCACGGTGCTCCAGTTTCCGCTGCCCGGCCGCGAAGACCTCGGCCGCCTGCTCGACCGGATCGTCGAGGAAGTCCGCCCGCTCGAACAGGTGAGCGTGGAGCTCGATGACGCCTGCCGCGAGCACCTGCTCCAATCCGCCCTGGGCCTGACGCTGAGCGAGGCGGAGAACGTCTTCGCCAAAATCCTGGTCAAACACCAGCGGTTGAGCGCGGCGGAAGTCCCCGAAGTGCTCGCGGAAAAGCGGCAGATCGTCCGCAAAAGCGGCTTGCTGGAATACTTCGCCACCGACGAATCGTTCGCGACCGTGGGCGGCCTGGCGGCGCTCAAAGACTGGCTGGGTAAGCGCGGCGCGGCGTTCACGCCGGCGGCGCAGGCTTACGGCCTGCCGGCGCCCAAAGGCCTGCTGCTGCTCGGCGTGCAAGGCTGCGGCAAGAGCCTGTGCGCGAAGGCGGCGGCGAACCTCTGGCAGGTGCCGCTGTTGCGCTTCGACATGGGCCGCATGTTCGGCAGCTTCGTCGGTTCGTCCGAGGAAAACGTGCGCCGCGCCATCACGGTGGCGGAGTCGGTGGCCCCCGCCGTGTTGTGGGTGGACGAAATCGACAAGGCGTTTTCCGGCACGCAAGGCTCCACGTTCTCGGACGCCGGCACCACGGCGCGGGTGTTCGGCA
>JAKANS010000010.1 GCA_021823625.1 bacterium
CCCGAGGGCGAGGCCGCCAAGGTTAACTTCCAGAGTTGGCGAAGCTTTATTCCTGTGAGCGTTTGAGGCGCCAACGCCGGACCACCAGGTAGCCTATGGGCGGCAGCGCCAGCAAGGCGAACATGATTCCCGCCCCCTTCGCGATTGCCCGCCAGTCGTGAATCTCGGCCAGGATCTGCTGCGCGCTACGCTTTGTAAAAGTGCCATCGGCAGCCACTGTGTATTCGACACGGTGCTCTGGATTTGCTCTGGCAGCGGGACCGGTAAAATCGCTCACATGCGTAGCAGGTTTTTTGTACTCGGCCTGCAAATTGAAGTTGATCCTTTGTTGGTCACCAAATTCGGCACGCTCTAGCTCGTACGTCACCGTCAGCTGCGGACCGTCTGAGAAAGACCCGAGCTCCCATCGTCCGGTGTAAAAGTCCTCAACCACGCGCCCTGGCAACCAAAGGGCTGGCTTCTCGTAATATTTCCATTGATCAGAACGAGCGCGGAGTATGGTTTGTCCAGCCGGGGTGGAGTCCTCCCGATCAACAATGGCGTAGCCCCGCTTCGGGTCCAGCCGCAGACTGACGATCCGCAGCGGAGGCAGAGCGCGCATCGCCTCCAATTGCCTGATTCGCTCAACCGCATATTCGGGACTATTTCTCAGCTTCTTGAGTTCTCTACGTTCTCTCGCAAGATCTACTTGACGAGCACGAAGTAAAATCGGGTCCGGCACGCGGAAGGTCACTGCCAGATGTCCGTCCCGTTGCTCGACCTTCGTCGAGTCACTTAGACCACCGTAGTACAGGACGAGTGAAAAGAATAACGGGCGTGCAGCCAAATCCGCGAAGCACTCAGGCGCGCGAAACCCTGCCAGCTCCAGATACCCGAGAAATATGCGTTTCTCAAATCGCTCCGGGTCCGTTTCGTCGAAGGGGTCATGCTTGATCAGAAGGGCCGGCATGGTTCTCGTGCCGCGCTCCGGCTCGCCTCCGAAAAAAACGCTCCCGTCAAAGGCGCCCTCCCAAGTTTCCGGTCCTCCGCGGAGCCCGGGACCGTAACCTTTGGCCTGGCTGTAGGTCAGTAACATCCGGAATCGATCCCTGTCCACCCACACGGCGAAGTTCTCCGGAGAGGCTAGGTTCTTTGCCCGGTTCGAACCCGCCTGCGTCTCGGTCCAGTCAACCCGTGCAACAGCGATGGCACTGGTGAGCTTTTCCAGCGCGGCCCGCACTTCGGACGGTAGCCAGGGAGGTTCAGCTTGGCGGGAAGGCTCCTGGATTCCGTCCGCTGCCTGCAGCCAGCCGGGCACGCACAGCACCAAAAGGAAAAAGAAGCGCCGAGTACATTTCCGACGATTTGTCATGGCAGCAGTTACATGATTTACTTCCGCACCTAGCTGACCACCCGTCGCAAACCTGAAGTTATTTCGTGTCTTCACCCACCCGGAACAGTTTCCGCAACAAGCCCCCTTCGGCTTCTGCTTCTCATCAGAATCAAACGCCGACGCGACTCATACCTCGCCCGAAACGAGCGCTCTCTGGGTTCGCTCAATGGGCGTTCGCCATTCATGGCGAACGCCCCCAAGGGCGGACAGGAGCACCGTCAGCTCGCAACGTCCCTTCGGTCAGTTATAACAGTGGGTTGGCCTAAAAAAACACTGGGTCGGGCCGACGCAGCAAGTGCTTGACCCGGTCGGCCTTTGTTGGGAGTCTTTCTCGCTACCACCGACGACGACCGTATCGCTGCATTGATAGCAGGTGGACGTCGTAACCCCGCTGCAGCCCGCGCCTCGGAGAGTAGCGGCTTCCGCGTCCGACACTGGACGCCCGATCTGACCCTGCAAGGCCGCGCTGATCGCCAGCACGGCGCCGCAGAGGAGGCTCGCAACCGCGAACCCCTTGCTGATTGGTATTTTCATCGTTTTATCCTTCTGTGTTGAGTTCTGGTTTCACCGCGTATGTCACCGGTTCCAGATGGCCGGCGAGCAAGTATCGGCAGCAACGGGATCCTCTTCGCTGGCGCTCAAAACCCGGCGGGCGCAGCAGGCCGCGTGCGTAAAGGGGCACAACCAAGACATATCATCGGGCGGCGCGTGTTCCTTGAGGAACGTGCGGACCCATTGAGCGGCACCCTGATAAACCGACAACGGAGGCCGCCGGCGCGGCGCCAGGGAATTGAGCACCTCCAGAAGATGGCCGGTCACCAGCAGCTTTCGGGAAGGACTCGGCTTCTCCCCAACAGGCAGCGGATTGACCAAGGGACACCATTGCCAGTCCCAACCGCCATCGGGGAGTTGGCGAGAAACAGCCGCCTCAAGCTGTTTGCGCAGGTAGGCATCAAGCGCTCGGCGCGATTCGTCATCAAGGATCGGCGAGCGGTGATCGGCTTCATCGATTTTGGCCAGGGCCTCGAAAAGGTGTGTGCCGGCGCAGCTCTGCTCATTGAGGTCCACTTGCATCAGGCGTTCCGCCAATCGGGAAAAAGTGGCCCGTTCGCCGAACCGGTTAACCCATTCCTTCTTGGGCGGGAGGTAATTCGCAAGGGCGATCGCCGTCCAGGCCGGTTCCCGTTCTTCCAGATCGAAATTCGCCACCGTTTCGGAAAGCAAATCGGCGATCGAGTAGCGTCCAGTCTTCAGTGTGATGGGGGTGCCTAACGGCAGGCCCAAGGCCCCGAAGGTAGCCAGGCATTGGTCTTCATGCACTTCCCCGACGCGCGTGTGGAAAGCGGGATCATCCTGTAAAAACAGACGCAAGCCGTTGCGCGTGCGAACAAAAGGGCTCCGGCCGAAGGTCTGGACGGCGGTCTGCTCGTCGGTGAGTGGTTTGAGCGCCGCTTCTCCGGTCGGAAACAATGGCAGGTCCGTCGGCCCCAGCCCGTAGAAAAGCAGGACGTGACAGAGACCGGAAACCGACTTCCAGGCCGTGTTCGTGGACGAACGAAGCCAAGCCAGCGTGGGAATGTCCGAGGTGCGCGTGGATGACGTTGGGGCGCCGGGATCAAGAAAGGCGAGCGGATCAGCCTCGAGTGCGCGTTGCCCGACGCCAACAACCTTTTCGAAGAAACCCGCGGCGGCGAAGCGATCGATCTCGCTTGATTTGAGATGCTTCAGCTCTGACCGCGCAAAGACAGCACCGCCAGGAACCTCAATTCGGAGGGCGTGTCCTTCTTCCCCCAGGATTAAGCGCGGGAGAGTCGATAGTTCGAAGGTGCCCTCGCCCACAAATTGTGCCCGGCGTGCAATAACGCCTTGTTCTTTTTCAGAAACAGCCTCCGAAGAGGCAATCGACGGCAGATCGAAGTGAGCGACCAGTACGCCGTTCGATTGGGGAAGAATGGCAGCCAGAGATGCGACGTTGCAGTCGATCGGGTTAAAGGAGACGCGGAGTTCCCGCCCCACCGCCGAGACGTCAGCCCAGCCGAGATAGTAACCCTGACGAGACTCGGGCTGGCTCTCGGCCAGACTCTGGACCCCAACAAGGAGCGCCAGCAAAGCGTAAGGCTTCATGGGTCAAACTCCCCCTGTTCATCTGGGTGAAGGCTGCTGGCGGCCGCACAGAGACCGCGCTGTCTTTGCGGGTCTGGTTCGCACCGGGTCTGGTTCGCACCGGGTCTGGTTCGCACCGGGTCTGGTTCGCACCGGGTCTGGTTCGCACCGGGTCTGGTTCGCACCGGGTCTGGTTCGCACCGGGTTTCACAAGAAACGGGACGTTGTTAACGGGAGGCGTTGCTTCGTGTCAACACTTCTTTCGCATTTTCCGATTTTTTCGGCGCGCTTGTGGATCGATTGCGGAACGGGCAGGCCCGAACATGCCCCAGTGGCGAATTCCCGGTGTTGTCGGCCTTCGCGGTGTGATGCACCGCGCCGCTGAGCGCGAGTTCGCCGGTCACGAACCGGCGGGCCAAATCCAGGCCCCCTTCCGCGTGAAACCGACCGCCTTCCGCCAAGCCCACGTCGAGTCGATCGATCCGCAATTCAGGCCACAGGTGACTGCCGGTTAACGCGGCGGTCGGCGCGCCGAACTTTTGCCAGCGAAGGTCTTGGCCCGCGAGGTCCAGACGCAGTTCGACGTGCCGGTCCTGGCCAGCGCGGAGGTTCACCTGGCCCGTGAGTTCGCCGCCGAGCGCCGCGGTCGCGAGCGACGCCAGATCGAGTTTCAGTTCCAATCGCGTCTCAGGCGTCAGCAACCGCCCATCGAAGGCCACGCTGACCGGGTCGCGCAGCGTGGTTTCCAATCCGCGCGCGTGCAGCCGCAATCGCTGGAGCGTCGCCGCGGTGCCGTCCGTGTGGGCTTCGATGACCGCCTCGAACGTCCCCAGGCCGCGCAGCGAAGGCAACGTCGGTTGCGCCGAGGCGTGGGCGCGCAAATCACCCGTGCCGTCGGCCCAATCGAACTCGAAGCCGGCGTTGGGATCCACGATCGCCCCGGTGCCAAGGGCGCTGGCGGGCAGCCGCAGCCCCTGGCCGGCGATCCGCGCCCGTCGCGGCCAGAAGCCGGCGCGGTCCCACCCGGCTTCGAGCGCAACGCGGTTCGACAACCAGCGTAGCTCGCCGGCGGCCTTCCACGCCTGCCCGGCGGCGCGGAACTCGAGGTTCAAATTCACATCGTCGCTGGGACTGGTCAGGCGCAATTGCGCGGGGGCACCGGGCGGCAGACTCGATTCGGCCGTAATCTGACGCGGGGCGGAGGCCAGACCGCCGGTGAGGCGAAGCGTGTCGTTGGTCCAGGACCCCGTGGGCACGTTCCAAGCGAGCGCGCCGAACCGCGCTTCACCGCCGCGGAGCTCGATGCCCGCCAGCCAGCGCCGGCTTTCGTGAACGACGTCTTCGGCCAGGCCGAGCACCTCAGGCAACGATTGCGGGCCGGCGACGGCAGTGTTCGTTGCGGACGCGGCGGCCGGGTAATCCACGCGCCAGCCGGTGACGACGATTCGGGGGGCAGCCACGCCTTCCGAAACGAAACGGCGGAAAAGAACCGGCTCCGGCTCCGGCACCTCCAGTTCACTGGCGGTGACGCGCATTGAACCAATCGTAGCTTCGACGCCGTGCAGCCGGAGGCGCGTCCAGCCGTGCCTTTCGATCCGCTGCCAGTGCACGCCCTGCGCCGCCAGCCACGGTGCCGCGAGCCAGGGCAGCCACAGCGGGTGAGCCATCGCGAGCAGCAGCAGCGCCGCGGCGCTGTAAACCAGTCGCCGCCGCCATCGTCGCGGAGTGGAATTGCCGGAGGCCGCCATGATGCGCAGTTTCCGTTACGGTTGCGGGGGGAATCGCACAAGGCAAGTGCGCAGCCGGTTTATCGGTCGCAACCGCGGTCCGGGTTGAACCTTTGCGAAGCCGTCCGCCGTGTTCCTTCCGCCGGCGTGAAGCCGCGACGCTACCACCGTTCGGAATGCACCCGCTCAGGCAGGTAGGTCTGATGCGGAGCTTTGGTTTCGCCCGGCCACCCGAGCGCGATCATGGCGACCGGGATGACACCCCTTGGCAGGGCGAGGATGGCGGTCAGGCGCCGGACGCGTTCCTCGCGGGGATGCACGCCGAGCCAGCAAGCCCCCAGCCCGAGCGCGTGCGCGGCGAGGAGCAGGTTTTCGATCGCTGCCGAACAATCCTGAAGCAGGTAACTCAATTGCCGGTCGTGCGCGAGTTCGAGGTCGCCGCACACCGCGATGCCCAGCGTGGCGGTGGCGAGCATGGAACCGTTCGGGAGCGCCTCGGCGAGCCGTGCCAGCGTTGGCTGCTCGCGCACGACAACGAAGTGCCAGGGATACTTGGCGGCGGCGGACGGGGCGGCCATCGCGGCCTGCAACAAGCGTTTGACCGTCGCGTCATCGACGGCTCCCGGCCGATAAACGCGGATGCTGCGGCGGCCAAAGATGAGATCCAGTGCGGGAATGGAATCGACTGCCATATTTCACGGCCAGCGTAGCCGCGGCGGCAATGGGTTCAAACGCCGAAATGCGGGGAACGAAGTTTTGCCCAAGAAAATCGATCCCCAACCTCGCGGAGGGCGAATGTTGGACGGGTCCGGTTGGCGTTGAAGCGCTCGCGTCGGCGGTCTAAGCTCGTCCGCGTTTGGAATCCCAGTGTGACCGGGCGGTGGCGAGAAACGACCTGCCGGTCTGCGAAGACCAATCGAACGCTCGTTTGGGGCACCGCCGCTCTCGGCAACAACCGCAGCATGAAAATCAAGAAAGCTGTCATTACGGCCGCCGGCCAGAACCAGCGGACACTGCCGCTCCAGTCCGTGGTGGACTCGGACGGCCAGACGAAAACCGCATTGGCGATTCTTCTCCAGGAGGTGGCCGAAACGAACATCGACGAGGTGTGTGTGGTCGTGGCTCCGGGCGACCAATCGGCCTTCATGGCGGCGGCGGGGCCGATGGCTGGCCGGCTGCACTTTGTGGAGCAGGCCGAGCCGCGCGGCTACGGGCACGCGGTGCTTTGCGCCCGCGAGTTCACGGGGCGCGAGCCGTTTCTGCTGCTGGTCGGAGACCACCTGTACGTGAGCGGCGGGTCCAAGCGCTGTGCGCAACAATTGATCGAGGTTGCCACGGCGGAAGCGGCCGCGGTTTCGGCGGTGCAGGCCACGCACGAAAGCAAGCTGCCTTACTACGGCGCGGTTGGCGGCCGGTTGGTGGACGGACGCAAAGGGCTGTACGAGATCGCGGAGGTGATCGAAAAGCCCACGCCCACGGAAGCGGAGCAGAAGCTGATCGTTCCGGGGCTGCGGGCCGGCCAGTACTTGTGTTTCTTCGGGCTGCACGTCCTGCGGCCCGCGATCATGGACTTGCTGGCCGAAGCGTTTTCGCGTGCCGCAGGAACTGAACGGTTGCCGCTAAGCCCGTCGTTGGCGCAGTTGGCCCGGCGCGAGCGCTATCTTGCGTGCGAGCTTGCCGGGCGCCGGTACGACATCGGCGTCAAATACGGGCTGCTGACCGCGCAACTCGCGCTGGCGCTCGAAGGGGCGGACCGCGAGGAGGTCCTGACCAACCTCGTGGAACTCCTGGCGAATCGTGCCCGTTGAACTTCGGCTGCCCGTCCTCGAACCACTTTGCGCCGCGCCATGAGCCGCCTCCTCCCGATCATCACCTCCAGCGATTTGGCGATTCGCAACCGCTCGCTCGATTCCGCCTGCGCGGGTTTGTCCCCCGCCGAACTCCTGGCCGAATGCGCGGCGCTCGACGCCTTTCGCCGCCGCAGCGACAACCTGTACGAGCGCGTCCGCGCCCTGTTCTTCCTTTACGCCATTCACCGTTTTCATCTGCCGCTGGCTTTGCCTGGAGAGTCCGCGGGCAAGGGCAGGGCCGGCGGCAATGGCTTGATTCCCTTTCATGGCTTCGAACATTTGCTGAACCGCCGCTTCGAAGAAGCCATCGACCAATTCCTGGCGGTTCAAGCTGTCGAAGGCCCCAGCGACGGCATCTCAAGCGCGCTGGCGGCGGCGTACCACCGGCTCGCCTTCCAAACGCTCGCCGACCAGGTGCGCCGGAGCGTGCGCAGCGTGCGCGGCAATCGCTGGATGTTCCGGATGGGCCATCCGCTGGACCAACCTCTGCGGATCCGGCCGGAGTTGCTGCGCCTGGGGGCGGACGGCACATATCCGATTCTCCGCGAATCCACGCCGGTGCGCATGGACCTGACGCACTGCGGCTGGAGCGACATTTTTTTCCTCGGCATGGATTACCCCGAGGGCGCGAAGGTGCTGAACGTCTCGATCGATCTTGGCGTGCACGGCCGCGATGCCACGCCGCGGCCGCCGGTGGAGGCCTACCTGCGCGTGATCGAGGAACCGGTGCTTCGCCTCACGAGCGTGGATTTGCGCTGCACCGCGGACATCACGACGCTGGGTGAAGTCTTCGATTTTGCGAAAGACTACTTGGGCCTGCTGAAGGCGGCGGTGATTGCCAGCGGCCTTGTGCCACCCGGCATTGAAGGCAGCGGCCAGAGCTTAGCGGAATTGCTGACCCGAATGTGCGGTCCAGGTCGCGGCCTGGAGATCGTCAGCCGTGTGAACGACATCCCGAAAGGTTCGCGCCTGGCGGTTTCCACCAATCTGCTGGCGGCGCTCGTATCGGTCGCGATGCGCGCCACGGGACAGGCGGCTTCGCTGACCGGGCCGTTGCAGGAATCGGAGCGGCGGTTGGTGCTGGCGCGCGCGTTGCTCGGCGAATGGCTCGGTGGCAGCGGCGGCGGCTGGCAGGACTCCGGGGGCGTCTGGCCCGGCATGAAGCTGATCGAAGGCGCGCTGGCCGCGGAAGCCGATCCCGAGTTCGGCATCAGCCGCGGCCGGCTCATGCCCATCCACCGCATCCTCGGACCGAACGAAGCTTCACCGGAAACGCGCCGGCAGCTCCAGGAAAGTCTCGTGCTCGTTCACGGTGGCATGGCGCAAAACGTCGGCCCCATCCTGGAGATGGTCACCGAGAAATACCTGCTGCGTTGCGATGCCGAATGGCAGGCGCGGTTGAGCATGGGGGGAATTCTGGACGAAATCCTGGCCGCGCTCCGCCGCGGGGACGTGCGCGGCATTGGCGGCGCGACGACCCGCAACTTCCACGAGCCAATCCAGACCATCATCCCGTGGGCGTCGAACCATTTCACCGAAACGCTCATCAACCGGGCACGCGCCGCGTTCAGCGGCGACTTCTGGGGCTTCTGGATGCTGGGCGGCATGAGCGGCGGCGGCATGGGGTTCATCTTCGCCCCGCACCGCAAGGCGGAGGCGCAGGCGAAACTCCAGGAAATTATGAGCTCCGCAAAACGCGAGTTGCAGACCGCCCTGCCGTTCGCGATGGAGCCGGTGGTCTATGATTTCGCCATCAACGAGCGCGGAACCTGGGCGGACCTGCTGGAAGGCGCGACCGGTCTCATGCCGGGCGGTTACTACGCGCTCACCGTGCCGGCGCTGTTGCGGCAGGAACGCCACGCGTTGCCGGCGCACCGCCGGGCCGAGTTGGACAAGTTCGGCGCGGCCTGTCGCACCCAACCCGAGCTGCGCGGCATGGTGCAAACGCTGTTCGAGGTCATGCTGCCGCGCGCCAGGACCGACGGCGAAGACGGCAAGTCCTTGCCGCAACTGCTGGACGAACTGGGGTTCGACCGCGCCCAGCACGAGCAAATCCGCAGCGACTTGCGGGAGGGCCGGATTGGCCTCGCGCAAAACCGTCTCCGGGCCGACACCACGATCGAGGACGTGCGCGCCGAAGATGTCGCCGCCAGTTCCACGGACGGACCGGAATCCTCCGCTTGCCGGGAGGCGGGGCTGGCGGCGTTGCGACGCGGCGAGGTGGCGGTGTTCACCCTGGCCGCGGGCGCCGGTTCGCGCTGGACCCAAGGTGCCGGCGTGGTGAAGGCGCTGCACCCGTTCTGCAAACTGGGCGGGCGCCACCGCACGTTCATCGAGACGCACCTCGCCAAAAGCCGCCGCCTCGGTCGCGAGGCCGGAGCCTGGCTGCCGCACATTTTCTCGACCAGTTACCTGACCCACCAGGCCATCGCCGACTGGCTGGAGCGGCAGAGCAACTATGGTTACGAGGGACCGCTGATGCTGTCGCCCGGTCGGTCGATCGGGCTGCGCCTGGTGCCAACGGTGCGCGACCTGCGGTTCATGTGGGAGGAGATGCCGCAACAGGTGCTCGACGAGCAGCAGCAAAAAGTCCGGGACAGCCTTCGTCACGCGTTGATGGGCTGGGCGCAGAGCGCGGGCGAGGCCGGCGACTACACCGACAACGTTCCGCTTCAGTGCCTCCATCCGGTCGGCCATTGGTACGAACTGCCGAACCTGCTCCGCAACGGCGTCCTGGTGCGCCTCCTCGCCGAGCGCCCGCAATTGAAGCACCTCCTGCTGCACAACATCGACACGCTGGGCGCGGACGCGGACCCCGCCCTGCTCGGCCAGCATGTGCGCAGCGGCGCAGCCCTGACCTTCGAGGTGATCGCCCGCCGGTTGGAAGACCGTGGCGGCGGCCTGGCACGGGTAAACGGCCGGGTCCGCCTCGTGGAAGGTCTGGCCATGCCTCGCGAGGAGGACGAATTTCGGCTTTCGTTTTACAACTCGAATACGTGCTGGATCGACCTCGACCAACTGCTGGCGGCGTTCGACCTCTCGCGCGCCGACCTGGCCGACGAGGCGAAAGTGCTGGCCGGCATCCGCACTTTGGCGGCGAAGATGCCGACCTACATCACGCTCAAAGAAGTGAAGAAGCGCTGGGGTCACGGCCAGGAAGACGTGTTTCCGGTGACGCAGTTCGAGAAGCTTTGGGTGGACATGACCACGCTGCCCGAGTTGGAAACACGGTTCGTCGTCGTGCCACGACTGCGCGGTCAGCAACTCAAAGACCAGGCCCAACTCGACGGCTGGCTGCGCGACGGTTCGGCGAAATACGTCGGGGGGTTGGCGGAGTGGGAATAAGGTTGGAACGCCTGCGAGTTGCCGCAAGTCTGTGCATATCATCTCGCGCAAACGTCTGAACGAGTTCGCCGAGCTGCACCCCGAAACCCGTAGCTCCCTGGCTCACTGGTATGCGACTCTCAAGCGGCTTAATCCAGCCAATTTCGTGGAACTGCGCGAGGCTATGCCGCACGCCGACCAAGTTGCCGGTCTCACGGTTTTCAACATTGGTGGCAACAAAGTGCGCCTGATTGCGGCGCTTCACTACAACCGGCGCAAGCTTTACATCCGTGCTATCCTTACTCATGCCGAATACGACCGGGGCACTTGGAAACAACACTGAGCATGTCAAACGTTGAAATTCAGGAAGCATTGCAGGCGTGGCCGCAGGTGGGTCGCGCTGTCCAAGTTCCCCGCACGGAGGCGGATTATCGGTCCTTGGTGAGTCTTCTGGACCGCTTGGTGGATGAAGTCGGCGAGGATGAGAGCCACCCGTTGGCCTCGCTCATGGACCTGCTGGGAGTGCTGATCGAGCATTACGAAGACCAGCATGTCCCTGAGCTTGAAGGCAGGGTTCCTGGCTAAATCAGGCGGCGGCCGGCCATCCACGGTTACTCGCCATGTCCTCCCGCGCCCCCGCCCTCGGCTTCCTCTTCGTCACGCTGTTCCTGGACATCCTGGGCATCGGCCTGATCATCCCCGTCCTGCCCCGGCTGGTGGAGACGTTTCAGGGCGGGAACGTCTCGGCGGCGTCGCACACCGTCGGCGTGCTGGCTGCGCTGTATTCGCTGATGCAGTTTGTGTTTGCGCCCATCCTTGGCAACCTTTCCGACCGCTTCGGCCGCCGGCCAATCATCCTTGGCTCGTTGTTCGGCTCCGGCCTGGACTACCTGTTGCTGGCGTGGGCGCCGAGTCTCGGCTGGTTCTACGTGGGCCGAGTGATTGCCGGCATCACCGGCGCGAACTTCACGGCCGCGAGCGCCTACATCGCGGACATCTCACCGCCGGAGAAGCGGGCCGCGAACTTCGGCATCATCGGGGCCGCGTTCGGTCTGGGCTTCATCGCCGGGCCGGCACTGGGCGGTCTGTTGGGCAACGCGGGACTGCGCCTGCCCTTCCTGGTCGCGGCCGGCATCACGCTGCTGAACTGGCTGTACGGCTTGCTGATCCTACCGGAGTCGCTCAAGCGTGAGCACCGCCGCGCCTTCGACTGGCGGCGTGCGAATCCGCTCGGCTCGCTGGTCGCGCTGAAGCGTTACCCGCTGGTGCTGGGTTTGGCGGGCGCGTTTTTCCTCATCAACACCGCGCAATTCATGTTGCACGCGACTTGGGTCTTGTACACCGGTTATCGCTACAACTGGACCGCGGGACAGGTCGGGGCATCGCTCGCGGTGGTGGGACTGATGGCCGCGCTGATTCAAGGCGGTCTCGCTCGGCGGATCATTCCCGCATTGGGCGAGCGACGCTCTTTGGTGATTGGCCTCGCGATTGGAGTGTTTTCGATGGCCGGCTACGGCCTGGCCACGCAAGGCTGGATGATTTATGCGATTCTGGCGGTGGGAGCGCTGGGCGGCATCGCTCCGCCGGCGGCGCAGGGGCTGATTTCCCGAACGGTTGCGCCGAACGAACAGGGCGCGGTCCAGGGTGCGATGTCCAGCCTGGCGAGCGTGGCCGGGATCATCGGGCCCGTGGTCGGCGCGGGCGTGTTCGGTTTCTTCATCAGCGAACGGGCCCCGGCCCAACTGCCGGGCGCAGCCTTCTTCCTCGCCTCGCTGCTCATGGCGGCCTCGCTAGTGCAGAGCGTCCGGGTGTTGCGAAAGAATCCGGTCGCCGTCGCGAATTAGAAATCCAGTTGCCGGCGGGGCGGCAATACAACAGATTCTTGCCGGCACGGCTGCCCTCCGCGGTCGCGCTTTTTGCCAACGCGAGACAACGAAATCGACTACGCCATGATTGAAACGATCCAAAAACAGCTCGGCGCCCAGGCGGATGCCCTGCTCGGCTTCAAGCATCCCAAGATCGCGAAGGAGCGCCTGCATTTGCCCGGACCGGGCTTCGTGGACTGCATCTTCGCCCCCTCCGACCGCAACAACCGCGTGCTGGTCAATCTCCAGCGCCTCTTCAGCACCGGCCGGCTCGCCGGCACCGGCTACCTTTCCATTCTGCCGGTGGACCAGGGCATCGAACACTCCGGCGGCGCGAGCTTCGCGAAGAACCCGGATTACTTCGACTCCGAGAACATTGTGAAGCTGGCCCTTGAAGGCGGCTGCAACGCGGTGGCCTCCACCTACGGGGTGCTGGGCTCGATCGCCCGCAAGTACGCGCACAAGATTCCGTTCCTCCTCAAGATCAACCACAGCGAGCTGCTCACCTATCCCAACAAGGCCGATCAGATCATGTATGGCACGATCAAGCAGGCCGCCGACATGGGCTGCGCCGCGGTGGGCGCCACGATCTACTTTGGCTCCGCGGAAAGCGGTCGCCAGATCGTCGAAGTCAGCCAGGCCTTCGCGCTGGCCCACGAAATGGGCATGGCCACCGTCCTGTGGTGCTACCTCCGCAACAACGCGTTCAAGGTCAAGGGGGCTGACGGCAAGTCCACCGATTACCACGTCTCGGCCGATCTCACCGGCCAGGCGAACCACCTGGGCGTGACCATTCAGGCGGACATCATCAAACAAAAGCTGCCCGAGAACAACGGCGGGTACAAAGCGCTCAACGCCGAGAAGAGCTACGGCAAGTACGACGAGCGTATGTACACCGAGCTGTGCAGCGATCACCCGATCGACCGCTGCCGCTACCAGGTGGCGAATTGTTACATGGGTCGCGCCGGCCTCATCAACTCCGGCGGTGAATCCAAAGGCGCTGGCGACCTCGAAGCCGCGGTGGCGACCGCGGTTGTCAACAAGCGAGCCGGCGGCATGGGCCTCATCTCCGGCCGCAAGGCTTTCCAACGTCCGCTCAAGGATGGCGTGGCGCTGCTCAACGCGATCCAGGACGTCTATCTCTGCAAAGAAGTGACCGTGGCCTGAGCCAGGGTCTTCGACTTGGTTCATCTTCAACCTCCGTCCGGGAAGCCGGCCGGAGGCTTTTCTTTGGCGAATCCAGTGCGAAGCCGCGTCCGCGTTGGTCGGAGCGCCGCTTTCCCAAGCGGCTTAAAGCTACCGGGAGCGCCCAGACATTGCGATGCCATCCGCCGTTTTGTGCAGACGTGTTAAGCCGGCTGGAAGCCGGCGCGCCGGGAGGGAGGGCGAGGCTCCTGCCGAGCCCTGCTGTTTCGGCTGCGGAGACACAGAGGCACGGAGGAGGTTGAATTTGGAACGCAGGAAAGCCGGAAGCCAAAGCTCGCACTCACTCAATTCCTGTGTTCCTGAATTCCCAATTGGATCTCTGTGCCCCCGCGTTTCCACGGTTCTCCGTTGGTGGGGCGAGACTCCGTCGAGCCGTGACTGCGCCGTAGAAAATGCGGTCAGCCGCGGCGCTGGTCGGAGCGCCGCTTTCCCAAGCGGCTTAAAACCACCGAAGAGCGCCCAGACATCGTGATGCCGTCCGCCGTTTTGTGCAGACGTGTTAAGCCGGCTGGAAGCCGGCGCGCCGGGAGGGAGGGCGAGGCTCCTGTCAAGCCCTGCTGTTTCGGCCGCGGAGGCACAGAGGGGGTTGAATTTGGAGGCCAGGAAAGCCGGAAATCAAAGATTGCGCTCGCCTATTCCTGCGTTCCTGAGTTCCCAATTGGATCTCTGCGTCTCTGAGGTTCTTCGCTGGTGGGGCGAGACTTCGTCGAGCCAGTTTTGGAGCACGCCCCCAACGCTCACCGGATTCGCTACGGACCTTGCGGCTCTACGCGCACCCGGTAAAACCGCGCGGCATCGCTCGCGTTGGCGTCGTCCAGCGACAGGACGCTGCCGTTGCCGGTCACCGTCTTTACCGGTGCCCAGACTGGAGCCGTGAGCGACACCGTGTATTCGAGCGTGTACTTTAAGCCGGCCTCCGTGGCGATAGACAGGCCGAAATGACGGCTGTCGAAAGCGAGTCCGGCCAGCTTCAGCTCCAAGGGCGTAATCGTCAGCGTCCCGTTGTTCAGTGTAACGTTGTAGTTCGCCAGATCGTTCGCCGGATCAACCAGGATCGGCACGATTGGATACGATCCCGCCGGACTGGTAGTCGTCGCGGTGCAATTGTACGTGGCCGTGATCGGATCCCCGGTCTGCAAACCGGTGACCGTGCCGGTGAGCGGCGGATTGGCCGTGCCAAAGGCCCGCGTCTTGTTGTCCGCGGTCACGACCAACGGCGCCGGCGTGATGCTCGCGCTCAAAGCCGGTACGCTGAGCATGTAGTTGCCGGCATTGGCGCCACCCCAAGACAGGCCGGTCACCGTGACCGGCTTGTTATTGCCGACGTTCTTGTTCTCAAAAGTCCCGACCGGCGTGCCCGTGATGGTCACGGCATCGCCGCCAATCACGCCGACAAGTGTTGGTGTGCCGGTGATCGTGGCGATGATTGTGCCATCGTAAGGCTTGTTGGCAGCGGTGATCCCAGTGACCGTCAGAGCAACCCGTGACACCTTCAGCGTCCCGGACGCTGAACCCGTGTAGTTGGCGTCGTTGACCGTGGCAATGACCGCATAATTACCGGCGGCAGTCGGTGGCGTGAGGTTGTCCGAGTAGGTGAAAGTCACAGCAAGCCCACTGGGGGTCGTATCCGCCACAACGACCTTAGGCATGCCGTCATAGACTTGGGTTAGCGTCGCTGGATTCAGGGTCACTGCGGCTGGCGCTTGGGTCACTGTCAGTATCCCGTTGTTCAGCGTTACGTTGTAGTTGCCCAGACTGCCGCCTGGGTCGTTCAGCGACGGGATGATGAGGTAGTTCCCTACCGGACCGGTTGGCGTCGCGCTGCAAAAAAAGGAGGCCGTGAAATTGTCGCCATTCTGCACACCGTCGACGATGCCTGTGAATGAGGGATTCGGTGTGCCATAAGCCCGGTTTTCGTTGTCTGCTGTAACGATGAGTGGAGCGGGAGATACGCTCAACGCGCCGTTGTTCAAGGTCACAGAGTAATTGCCGAGCTTGCCGCCTGGATCGCTTAGCGTGGGCACAATCGCGTACTGGCCCACTGGACTGGTGAAGGTTGCGCTGCAACTATAGTTAGCCGTGATGTTGTCGCCGTTCTGCACGCCTGTAACCGTGCCGGTGAACACCGGATTTGCCGCGCCGTAGGTTCGACCTGCGTTACTGGTCGAAACAACCAGTGCGGCGGGTGTGACTGTTAGCGTCCCGTTGGCAGTGCTGAGGGCGTAGTTGCCTAGCTTACCGTCGGGATCGTGAACTGTCGGAGAGATCGAATACGTTCCCACCGGGCTACCTGGAGTGGCGCTGCAAGCGTACGTAGCCGTGATGTTGTCGCCGTTTTGTACGCCAGTGATGGCCCCGCTGAAGTCGGGGTTCGGCGTTCCGTAAGGGCGATTCGAATCGCTCGCCGCAACCGCCAATGTGGCCTTCAGGACGTTTATCGTGACGGTGGCGGTCGTAGATTGATAGGTAGTTGTGTCACTCGGCGTAAAGGTCGCCGTGAGAAGCTGTGCATTGCCTGCTGGCAATACAGCGCCGGCCGTTGGGTTATAGGTGAAACCCCCTGGAATGCTGGCGGTAGCATTCAATTGCGCGGGACTTAGTGCTACTCCATACGTTATGTCCGGTGGGTTTGCCCAGAGAACAGTGAAGGGAGATGCAGTGACCTGCAATAATGCAGCCGCGCTCATGCGCGTACCCGCGAGTCCCGTCACGGCGACAGAGTAGCTCCCTGAATTAGTTACTTTCGCGCTGCTCAGGAGAAGCGTCGAGCTGGTTTCTCCGGGAAGGTCGGTCCCATTGAGGCGCCACTGGTAGGTCAGAGGAACAGCACAGACCGCAGAAACCTTGAAAAGGACGGTTCCTCCAGGGCTTATCGTGGCGCTCTGTGGTTGTTGAATGATAACGGGAGGGCTTGCGTTTGCGAGGGCCATGCTGAAAGAGTTCCCTGCTGATATTCCTCCTACGGTGGGCAGACCCGGCGGTACGTCGATCTGGCCAGAGACATCACGCCCCCAAGCCACAACGGTTCCGTCCCGTTTGAGAGCCAGGCAGTGATACGCGCCAGCGGCAATTGAAACAACGTCATTCAGGCTCGGGGGTATAGAGGTTTCGCCGTACCCGTTGAACCCCCATGCCACTACGGTGCCATCGTTTCTAAGAGCTAAGCTATAGCCTACACTGGCGGCGATGCCCACAACGTCGTCTAGTCCGGGTGGGATATCGAGTTCACCATCAGCGTCGGATCCCCAGCCCACAATTGTTCCGTCACGCTTTAGTGCCAAGCTATGGAAATCGCCAGCAGCGATGGCGATGACTCCACTAAGCCCAGGTGGCGGACTCGATTGTCCGGAGTCGTTTCTACCCCACCCAACAACGGTCCCGTCGTTTTTGAGTGCGAGCGTGTGATACGAACTCGCTACGATGGCGACCGCGCCACTCAATCCGCCGGGCACGTTACGCTGGCCAAGGTCGTTGCCTCCCCAAACTGTCACGGAGCCGTCGGCTCTCAGCGCTACGCTGTGTCTCAGCCCTGCACTCACGGCGACAACATTCTGCAAGTCGGTGGGGACCGAGGTTTGGCCATCGGACCCAAGTCCCCAAGCTGAGACCTTCCCCTCACCGCTCAGTGCCAGCGCATGGAACCCTCCAGCGGCGACCGCCACAATGTCGGAGAGGTCAGCGGGCACATTCCTTTGGCCGTCAGAGCTGTCACCCCAAGTGAAGATGCTACTTGGGGTCTGCGCGAGGGTGGTGAAACTGAGAATGGACCCACGGGCGGTCCCTTGGGGATTTGAAGCTGCGACACGGAAGTAGTACGGAGTATCCGGAACTAGCTGAATCAAGGTCGCACTGACCGGCATCTCGTTGGGTCCGATCGCCTGGCTAGGCGTTGAAGTGAACGTGGCAAGCGTCGGATCAGTACTCCACTCGAACCAGGCCGTGGTGGCCCATCCATTCCCGTTGACGGTGCCGTTCATGGTGCCAGTGAAGGCACTGATTGAATTCGCTGCCAGCGTTGTGACGGTGGGCGCGTCACCTGGCCCTTGTTGAAGGTACGGATCGCTGTCTATCCACACGTCCGTTTGGGCGGGAAACAGCGCGATCGTCTTGTTCGGAGGCGTGGTCCAGCCGGAGATGATCTTGAACTGCACGATATAGTCGCCGAGTGAAGAAACGGTGGTGATTGCGCCGCTGCTATGCCACTGGCTTTCCGAGGTCAATTTCCATTGCGCCCCTTGGTCTGCTGCGGCTTGCGGGACAATGCTGACCCGGATGGAACCGGCTCCAGATGAGTTGGTTGAAAAGCTGGCGGTGACGCCCCGGTAGCCGTTCATCGTTACCTGCGCGGCGTCGCCGGATTGGCTATCTACACCACTCCAGGAAGAAAACGAGTTGCCACTCGCGGCTTGGGCTACCAGCGACACGGGCTGACCGGGGTTGTACCACGCTGCGCTCGGCGTTGCCGTAACGTTGCCGCTGCCTGGCGGCGAGACCGTTATCGCGAGCTGGTACTGAGGCGCAAAGGTCGCGGTGTATGTTCGGTCGGCGCTCGGCGTAATGACCGTGTGCGCCTGGGTGCCGCCATCACTCCAAGACGCGAAGTTGTACCGTGTGTGTCCATCGGAACTGACTTGCGGGGAAGGTGAGTTGACATTCAGCGTCTGGCCGGGCGTCCGGTTCACGGTCACCGGCGCCGGAGTGGCCGCGCCGTCGTCCACCGACACAAGAAGGCCAGGCGGTGTTGTCGCGATAGTGATTGCCACGGTGCCCGGCACGGAGGCCACGGTAAAGCTTGCTGCGATCACGGGGCTTGGATTGTACCCGGTCAAAAATGCTCGCGCCTTGACGGTTGCGGAACTCGTCAGCGTGAATGGGCCTGTATAGGCCGTGTCGCTCGTCGTCGGGTCGTTCCCGTTGAGAGTGTAGTGAATTTGCACCCCAACTGTGTCGCACCCGAGCGTCACTTGAACGGGACCAGTCGAGCTGCCGCCGAAGGGCGAAATCGTGGGCCGGGCGACGGTTGGCATCGGGGTGACGGTGAAGTACTCAAGGTTTGATTCTTGGGAACCATAGACGACCTTGACACTCCACGTGCCGACCCCGCCGTCCACAATGATGTCGTAGTCGATCTGGGTGGCGTTCTGAAAGTGGAGCCGCGCCGGTACGGAATTGAATACCGAAGCACCGTGGGTAAAGACGAGCGTGGAACTGCTGGTAAAGCCGGAACCGTAAATGTGGAGCGTCTGTGTCTGCGGCGAAGGCAGCGGCTGGAGCTGGGCGGGTTCGACTTTGTCAATCGTGGGGGCAACCGACGGCGGGTCGGCTAAAGCGCGCACCTGCTGAATCGTGTCATCAACCAGCACGAGTACTTTGGAGACTTCGCCAGGGAGTATGTCCATCATCTCCTGAGGGATCATGTTGATCTGCTCGCGGGCGTTGCTGGCGAAACTACGCGAAAGGTTCAACAAGCTTCCTACCTCCGGTTTGGCAAACGAGAATCCCAAGGAGGAAGCATTCTTGAGGATTTCATTGGCCTCCACTTGCCCGGCGATGACCGCTTCGACGCTAAGGTTCAGGTTGACTTGTTCGGTCAGCAGGTCGGCAGCTTGCGAAAGGCCAGTGTCGGCTGTTTCTGCCAAGCGGACCCGCATTTCGATGTCCACGTTATCGGCGTAGGCGCCAAGCATGGTGGCGCGCCACCTTGCGAGAGCCGCGACGGAGCCGAGCGAATAGCTTACCGGACAAAGAATGGGCGACCCATCTTTGAGGAGGTAGGCCGAATAGCTGACCTGCGTGTTGCTGACTCTGGCATTGAGGAGATCGCTGCGGCGCGCCTCGACGAATTCCGCGATTTGCGAAATGGTCGCTGGAGGAAGTTGGCGCTGGCGCATCTCCGTGCTCAGAGCTTTCAGTTGGTCGAAGATGTGGTTTTTCGCCGCATACACCGTCGGCAAGACTTCGCCACCGCTGCGATCCGCCGTGCTCGTCTTATGGACGACTCGCAGCGGGCTCCATCCGGCAATACCGTTCAAATCGTTGAGAATGCTGTAACGGTAGCTGTCATAATCGAAGATGAGGTGGAGCGGAAAACCCGCATCCTCGGCACGGTCGAGCATGGTGGTGACGGCGGAGTTGTAAGCGGGGCCGTCGATGGCCAATTGGAGGTTTTGACCATCCTGCCAGAACCGGTCGAAGCTGGTGGCCAGTGAGAAGATCTTCTTGCCAGAATCAACCGCTTGCAGCGAAGTTTTAACCCACGACCGAACCGAAGTCGGCTTCTTGATCGAGATGGTGGTTAAGCCGTCATACACCGCGCGGGCGATGTCGAGGAACGGGCTAAACCAGTCACTCCAGCGGGCTGACACTTGGATATTCTTTGCGTCGGCGAAAGCGCGGGCGTTGGCCTCCAAGTCCTGATCGATCTTGGTGACGGCTTGAATCTTGAGGGAATCCAACGCGTTGGCGACATCGTCGGCTGGTATATTCTGGGCTATGGCGTGCGTGACCGACATTGCAGCCAAAACGAGCGGAATGGTCTGGAACGGTTTCATTGGAGTCATCTATGTTCGCGCCCTCGGCCTGCCCGGAACAGAAGGGGCGTGACTACTCACGCCCCAGAACAGGCACGGGAATGCCTTGAAAGGAACGCTTTCGGCACGCCCGAGTGGGCGTGCTTCCAGCGCCGTCCTTTCAATGAAATTTCCCGTTTCGTTCTGGACAGCGGTCGAAGCTCGCAAATGGTTTTGGGTATTGGCCTACATGCTTTTCTTTTCGGAACAGACGCGATGTAACGCCGCCAGCCGCAAGCCTTTTTCACTTTGCTGGCTACAAGAATTCCCGCCGGCCAAGCGGGCAGACATTTCGCCGGCACGCGGGGTTGGCGCCCATTTCAGTCCAGCAAGCCAGGGCTCCGCATGAGCCGTTTGGATTGCGCATTGCCAATCGCTGATTGCCAAGGGCCGATTGGCACGGCACTGCCGGCGGAGGAGCAACCTTCGGACTTCGGCCTCGGTTTCCGTCATTCCTGAGTTCTAAACTCAATCTTCGTCCTGGAGTCGCGGTGGTTAAGATGGAGTGGATCGAGAAGTCTCGCCCCACCAGCGCGTTGAGGTTGCGGGGCTTGGCAGGAGCCTCGCCCTACCGGCGCCGCGGAATGTTGCTGCCCGCCGGTCGCGGTCACACGCTCGGTTTCCAACCCTTGCGATATTCGCGCTGCCAGAGCTTCGCTGCGCCTTTGTCGCCAACGATGTGTCCCGTCTGCGGATCGCAGTTCACCGTCCGGCCCACGCGCCAGGCGATGTTGCCGAGGTGGCAGAGCAGGGTGCTCTTGTGCCCGTGCTCGATGTCCGCGTTCGGGCGCGCGCCTGACCGGACGCAATCGAGGAAGTTCTGCAGGTGGGGGGCGTCGCTGCCGGAACCGGTGATGGTGCCGGCGGGTTTGTCCTGGGCGTCAAAGAGCGTGTATTTCGAGCCGTCGGTGACCAACGTGCCCTGGTCTCCGTAAAACGCCGCGCCGAACGACGAGTCCTCGAAGCCGTGACGCTGGCAGCTCCGGCCCTCCCAGGAAATCGCCTTGTCGCCGAAGTCGAAGGTCACGACGTTCGTGTCCGGCGTTTCCTGGTCGTCGTCGAAATAGTACCGCCCGCCGCCGGAGGTGATGCGCCGCGGGAACTGCACGCCCAGCCCCCACCGGCAGAGGTCGAGGGCGTGGATGCCGTTGTTGCCCAGCTCGCCGGTGCCCCAATGCCAGAACCAGTGCCAGTTGTAATGCACGACGTTGTCACGGAACGGCCGCTCGGGCGCGGGGCCCTGCCAGAGTTCCCAATCCAGCCAGGCGGGCACGGGCGCGGGTTTGCCGTGGCCGATGGAGCCCCGCGTGGCGGTGTACCAGGCGCGCGCGAACAGCACCCGGCCGATCGTGCCACCGCGGACCTTCTCGATCGCCTCAACGATTTGCGGCGCCGACCGCCGCTGCGTTCCGACCTGGACGACGCGGTTGAACTTCCGCGCCGCGGCGATCATCAATTCGCCCTCGTGCGGGTTGTGGCAGGCCGGTTTTTCGACATAGACGTGTTTGCCGGCGGCGCAAGCCAGGATCGTGGCCGGTCCGTGCCAATGGTCTGGCGCGGCCACCACCAGCGCATCCACGTCACGGTCTTCGAGGATGTGGCGGAAGTCCCGGGTCGTCTTCGGCGCGGGGCGGTCCGCGCCGCCGGCGGCCTTCACGCCTTTGGCGATCGCGCGCTCGTCCACGTCGCAGACATAGGCAATCTCGGCGTCCGCGAGCCGGGTGAAACCGCCGACGAGGTCGCTGCCACGGCCGTTGACCCCCATCACGCCGAGACGGAGGCGGTTGTTGGCCCCAAAGACGCGGGGCGCCAGGAATTGAATGCCAGCACAGGCGGCGGAAGCCAGAGTCGCCTGACGGAGGAACGTGCGTCGCGGAACGGGAGTTTGCATGGCCCGACCTTCGTCGAGTCGGGCTTTACCGTCAACGCTCCGGCAGTTTGGCGCGAATCCGGGGTTGATCGGTTCGCCATCAGTCACCGGTCCGGTCGGTCTTTGCGCGCCTGGCGTTCGCCTTGACCGCGGCCCACGCGGGTTCGCACACTGGTGACCGCAACCTTGCCGGGCGACCGCGGTCATGGCGGGGTTCTCCAAGATGGATACCGACGCACTCGAATCTATTCCCGACGCCGAGTTGGTCCGCCGCGCGAAGGCGGGCGAGCTGGCGGCCTTCGAGGCGTTGGCCAACCGGTACGAGCAACGCGTGTACGCCCTCGCCCGGCGCATCCTCCGCCATCCACAGGACGCGGAAGATGTCACGCAGCAGGCCTTTCTCAGCGCCTTGGAGCACCTCGATGGCTTTCGCGAGGAAGCCAGCTTCAGCACCTGGCTGCTCCGCATTGCCACGTTCGCGGCCCTGAAGGTGATCCGGAAACGCAACGGCCTCGAGGTCGTTTCGCTGGATGAGGCCACCGAGGCCAGCCCGGACCGCGACAGCATTCCGCACCCGGAGTACATCGCGGACTGGCGCGAGTCGCCGGAGCGCCTGGTCAGCCGCAACGAAACCCGCCGGCTGATCGACGAAGCGCTGGATGAGCTGGACGAAAAACATCGCGTGGTGTTCCTCCTCCGCGACGTGGAAGGTCTTTCCGTGCGGGAGACGGCGGAGGCGCTCGGCCTCAGCGAGGTCAACGTGAAGGTGCGTCTCCTGCGGGCGCGGCTGCAGTTGCGAGAGCGCCTCACGCAAGCGTTCGGCGACCCGGCCAAACGCCTGGCCCCGCACGCTCACGGCGAGGCAGTCTAAGCCCGCAGGGGTCGGCGCTCGGCGTTCAGCCAAGGCAATCCCGATCGCCCCCACAGCGCACGGCAGGCTGGAGCTCGTCCAAAGTACAGTTGCCGCCGTAGGCCAAATCGACCAGTCCAGGTGGTGGAGTGCTCGCGCCGGAATCGCAGGCCTGGATTGGGGTGAACTGGCTCGCCGGAGGTCGGCTGGAAAACCGTGAATTTGAGTTGAATCAAGGGAATCCGGAGTAGAGCTTCCCATGAACGCTCAATCGTCGTTTAACTCCCCTCGTCGCACGAACCCGGTAATGTGAATCAAACATGCTGCCAGCGGACCCAACTTCGAAGGAGTCTCACGCCCGCAAAGCCGTTTCCGCGCGCGGGCGATCCGGGCGTTGGCTGGCGACCGGGATTGCGCTGGTGCTTGCCGTGGCGACCTGGAGGGGACTGCACGCGCAGGGGGGGCGCGACGCTACCGCGGGGCCGCGGTCAGAGGTCAAATTGCCAGCCGTGCCCCGGCCCGCGACGGCCCGACCCGAGGTGGGGCTTCCGGGCGACGCCTATCTGGACCGGACTCCGCCCCGGCAAACCAAGGGCCTGGACCTGGTGCGGGCGGGTTGGACTTACAATTGCATGGAGTGCCACAAGCTCTTCCCCGCAAGGTGGCATTACGACCGGCCCATGACCGAGCATCAGGACGTCAAGCTCGACCACGGCAACAACCGGTTCTGCCTGAACTGCCACCATCCCGCCAATCGCAATGCCTTCGTGGATTACGACGGCTCGCAGATCGCCGAGGCCGACGTCGTCCTGCTCTGCGCCAAGTGCCACGGGCCGATCTACCGCGACTGGCAGGCGGGCGTACATGGTCGCAGCAACGGGTTCTGGAAGGCCGGCGAAGGTCCGAAGACGAAACTGCGGTGCATTCAATGCCACGATCCTCACAGCCCCAAGTTCCGGCCGCTGCCGCCGCTGGCGCCCCTCCGCTATCCTCCGCGTGCGGCCAATCCGCCCGTGGCGGGCGAAGGCGCAGCCGTCGGCCAACACTGAACCGCGATGAGTCACGAACCGCGAAATGAAGTGAGTCCGAAGACCATCGAACAGGTCTATCGGCCGGTCACGCGCCGCACGTTTTTGAAAGGCGCCGCCGCCTCGATGGTCGGCGTTGCGGGGTTGATGGCGGCGTTGAAACCTCTGCTCGCGCTCGAGCAGGGCGAGGCCACACTCGACGATCTGCTTCAGAAGCACTACCGGGAACTGACGCCGCAGGAGATGCAGCGCATCCTCCAGCGCCTCGAGGACAAATGCCAGCGGGCCTACGGCGTGCGCCCGGCCATCCGTGATGCGAGGCCCCTGGAGGGGGTGGAATTCGGTTACGCGCTGAATCTCACTCGCTGCATCGGCTGCCGACGCTGCGCCCATGCCTGCCTCAAGGAAAACAACCAGTCCCGCGACGACGCCAATGACATCGAGATGTCTTACATCCGCGTGCTGGAGATGAACAAAGGCGCCATCAATCTTGAGACCTCAAACGTTTACTACGACCCGGAGCAGGTTCCGCAGAAGGACAAGTATTACATGCCGGTGCAGTGCCACCAGTGCCGCCAGTCGCCCTGCACCCAGGTCTGTCCGGTGCAGGCGACCTGGCAGGAACCGGATGGGTTGGTGGTGGTGGACTACAACTGGTGCATCGGCTGCCGTTACTGCATGGCGGCTTGTCCCTACGAGGCCCGCCGCTTCAACTACAAGCGGCCGACGATCGTGAAGGACGCGATCAATCCGAACCAGGCTTACCTCAGCAACCGCATCCGCCCCAAAGGCGTCGTGGAGAAATGCACGTTCTGCCTCCAGCGCACGCGCGCCGGCAAGTATCCGGCGTGTCTGGAGGTCTGCCCCACCGGCGCCCGCGTGTTCGGCAACTTGCTCGATCCGGCCAGCGAGATCAGCTATATCCTCAAGAACAAGCGGGTGTACCTCCTCAAAGAGGAGGTCGGCACGCTTCCGCGGTTCTACTACTTCTTCGACCAATGAGGGACTACCTGACCTTTCTGCTGCGGGTCTGGCGCGTCTCTTTCCAGGGAAGCTGGAAATTCTATGCCTGGATGACTGGGCTTAGCGTGCTGTCCCTGATCGGGCTGAACGCGTGGGCGCGCCAGTTCGTCGAAGGTCTGCAAACCACGGGCATGACCAACCAGGTGAGCTGGGGCGCTTACATTGCGAACTTCACCTTCCTCGTCGGGGTGGCCGCCGCGGCCGTCTTGCTCGTCATTCCGGCCTACATCTACAAAAAGGAGTTCATGCACGAGGTCGTGCTCTTCGGCGAGTTGATGGCGATCGCGGTGATTGTCATGTGCCTGCTTTTCGTGACGGTGGACCTGGGCCACCCCGACCGCTTCCACCATATGATTCCGCCTATTGGCATCTTCAATTTCCCCGGTTCGATTCTGTCGTGGGACGTGATCGTGCTCAACGGCTACCTGCTGTTGAACCTGCACATCGCCGGTTACCTCCTTTACTGTCGCTACCACCAGCGTAAGCCGACCAAGACCTTCTACATCCCGTTCGTGTTTCTCTCGATCGCCTGGGCGGTGAGCATCCACACCGTGACGGCGTTTCTCTACGTGGGTCTGGCGGGTCGCAGCTACTGGCATCATCCGCTGGTACCGTCGCGCTTCCTGGCGTCGGCGTTCGTCGCCGGGCCGGCGTTGATGATTCTCACCTTCCAGATCATCCGGCGAGTGACGCGCTACTACATCGGCGACCAGCCGATTTTCACGCTGCGCATGATCATGACCGTGGCGATGATCATCAACATGTTCCTGCTCGGCTGCGAACTCTTCACCGAGTTCTACTCGCCGACCGAACACGCGGCAGCGGCACACTATCTCTACTTCGGCCTGCACGGCCACCGCGGACTCGTGCCGTGGATCTGGACGGCCATCGCGCTCGACTTCATCGGCCTGACGCTCCTCATCACGCCGCTGAGCCGGAGGATCGTCTGGCTGAATCTTGCCTGCGTCGCCTGTTTCATTGGGATTTGGACCGAGAAGGGCATGGGCCTGATCATCCCCGGTTTCGTGCCCTCACCGCTCGGCCAGGTGGTGGAGTACCTCCCCACCCTCAACGAAACGCTGGTCTGCCTGGGCATCTGGGCCTTCGGGACACTGCTCTATTCGTGGATGTTGCACGTCGCGATTCCCATCATGAACGGCAGCCTGCGCGCCCGTCCGCAACTTTCTCCCACCGAACCCGAGACGGCACCCGCCCGTTTCTGAATCAAAGCTCACCAACCGCCATGAACACCTGGAACAAATCGAAGCTCCTGTCCGCCGCCGCCGTGCTGCTGGCTCCGTGGCTGGCTCACGCCGGCTTCACCCTCAAAGAAATGTCTCCGCAAAGCAAAGCCTGCGCGGAGTGCCACAAGAAGGAAAGTGCCGCACTTTACGCCCAATGGGGCTCCAGCAAGCATTATCGCGGCAACGTGGGGTGCTACGAGTGCCACATGGCCCTCAAGGGAGAACCCGACGCCTACGAGCACTATGGCGAGACGATTTCCACCATTGTCACGCCGAAGGACTGCGGCCGTTGCCACGAACAGGAGGTGACGGAGTTCAACTCGTCCCACCACGCCAAGGCCGGGCGCATCCTCGGTTCGCTCGACAACGTCCTGGCCGAGGTCGTCGAGGGCAATCACGGCTTCAAAACGGCGATGTTCCCCAACGGGGTCTCCGCGGCGGCGGTAAACGGCTGCTGGCAGTGCCATGGCGCCGAAGTGCGCCTGCTGCCTGATGGCAAGCCCGATCCTGCCATCTGGCCCAATACCGGCATCGGCCGGATCAATCCCGACGGTAGCGAAGGTTCCTGCTCGGCGTGCCATGCGCGGCATGAGTTCTCCGCGGCCCAGGCTCGCACACCCGACACCTGCGGCAAGTGCCACATGGGGCCGGACCATCCCCAGATAGAAATCTACAACGAGTCGAAGCACGGCATCGCCTATCGCGCCAACGTGGACAAGATGGCGCTCAACAACGAGAAGTGGATCGTGGGCGAGGATTACTCCGCGGCGCCGACCTGCGCCACCTGCCACATGAGCGCCACGAAGAACCAGCGCGTCACGCACGACGTCGGCCTGCGCATCTCCTGGAACAACCGGCCGGAAATCTCGGTCCGCCCGGAAGTTTCCGACGCCAAACTCGGTCTGCCCTCGAAGGACGTGACCTGGCAGACCCGCCGCACCAACATGGTGGACGTCTGTCTGAACTGCCACAACCAACACTTTGTGGACTCGTTCTACGTCCAATACGACGCCTTGATCGATCTCTACCACGACAAGTTCGCCAAGCCGGGCCTCGCCCTTTACCAGGCCGCCAAGCCGTTGCTCAACCCGGCGCAGTTCAGCAATCCGATCGACTTCACGTGGTTTGAAATCTGGCATCACGAGGGTCGCCGGGCACGTCATGGCGTCTCCATGATGGGACCGGACTACACGCACTGGCACGGCACTTACGAGGTCGCGAAACACTTCTACTCGGAGTACGTTCCCGAGTTGCAGGAGCTCGTGGAAAAGAACCAGGCCTCCAGCGATCCGACGAAGAAGGCAGCGGCCGAGAAATTGGCGAAGCTCCTCGATGAAACACTCAACGGCACCAACCATCAGTGGTATCTGAACAAAATGAGCCCGGAGGAAAAGGCCGCCCGCGACAAAGAACGCGAGGAGTTCCAGAAGCGCTACGCGAAATAGACGCCGCGCCCGACCAAACCACCGAAGGCAAACACCCACCAAGCCTGGCCATGATGGCAAGCGCATCCGCCGCCGATCTCCGCCAACTCTCCACGACCGAGCTGGAGCAACTCGGCCAGCATAGCCTCCGCGACCACCTCGTGGCCCAGGCCCTCGTGGCCCATCAAAAGTACGCGCCGCTCACCTTCGACAAACTCGACGAATTCCTGCGTGACCCCGATTGCCTGCGGCACCCGACGCGCCTCGTTTTCGAATTCGGCGAAATGGCGATGCACCAGTTTGCCCAGCCCGACCTGGATTGGCGCAATCGCGAAACGGATGGCCGTGTCCTTTATTTGCGCCCAGCGCTCCGTGACCGGCCCGACCTCGTTGTACCGGCGGTTGCCTACATGGTCCCGCTCATCAACTACGGCGACGTGGTCACCGACGAGCACTGTTTGTTATACGGCGCGGCGCTCCTGGGCTTGCTGACCGGCGAATTCTACGAACTTGTTTGCCGGCTCGCGAATTTCGTCGGCGCAGAGTCTCGCTGGCCGCAAAAAGCCGCGGGTTGCGCCTGACGTGTTCTCCTATCTCAAGCCACACGATCGAACGGAATCTCCTTCATCCATGAACCGAAACCCAAACCACTCCCCACGCATCGTCCCGGTCTGCCTTTCCCTGCTGGCCTCCGCCGCCGGCGCGCAAACCGTTTCCACCCCTGCCCCGCCCCAAGCCGCGGGGGCTTCCCCGACGCCCAGCGCAGGCCTGGTCAATGATTTTCTGCGCCAGCAGTCCTCTGCCTTCACGGCCTGGGATGTCGGAGGCCAGGAGCGCGTGCGCTTCGAGTACCGCAGGGGCATGGCAGTGGCCGGAACGCCCGGCGCCGTGGATTTCAGTCAGGCGACGCCTGACAACGACTTTTGGCTCCTGCGCACCAAGTTTCACCTGGGTTACAACTCGCCGTGCCAGTGGTTCAACGTCTATGCCGAGGGCCGCGACAGCCGCGACCTGAGCGACGATCGCCGCGCGATGGCTGGGACTGACTTCAAGCCGGAGGAGGACAGCTTCGACCTCCAGCAAGCCTACGTCACATTCGGCAATGCGAAGGAGTTTCCGCTGACGGCGAAGGTCGGCCGGCAGGAACTCTCTTACGGAGATGAGCGACTGATCGGCGGTTTCGACTGGAGCAACCTGGGCCGCGTCTTCGATGCCGCGAAGCTCCGCCTTGAGCTGCCCGATTTGTGGGTGGACGCGTTCAGCGGGCGGGTGGTCATTCCCCGCGACGGGGAGTTCAACACACCCAACGACTATGACTGGTTCTCCGGCGTCTATGCGTCCACGCGAACGCTGATACCGAAGCAGGAAACTCAACTCTATTTCCTCGCCCGGAACGCGAGCGCAGAGTCCCCCGCGGCCTTCACGCCTCCGCCGCCGGCGCTCTTTCCGCTGGTGGGCGCCCGCGACATTTACGCCGCGGGGCTGCGCGTCAAATCTCTGCCAAGCCAGTGGAAAAGCTGGGACTACGAAGCCGAACTCGCGGGCCAGCTCGGCCGGTACGTGGATGCCGGACGAAGCCTGGACCAGCAGGCGCTGGCCGCCCACGTCGGAGGTGGTTACACGTTCGAGGAGGTCACGACCACGCCGCGGGTCGGCCTCGAATACAACTTCTCCTCCGGCGACGACAACCCCGCTGATGGTCGGCACGGGACGTTCGACAATCTCTTCCCTACGAATCACAAGTTCTATGGGTACATGGACTTTGTTTCATGGCAGAACGTCCATAACGCTCGCCTGAACGTCTCGGTCAAGCCCGCGAAAGGTCTCACGGTCACGGCCGACTACCACGCCTTCTGGCTCGCCGATACCCACGATTACTTCTATCAGGTCAACGGCGTGGCCCGCAGCGCCGGCGGCTACGGACTCATGCCCGGCAACGATAGCTTCGTCGGCACCGAACTGGACCTTGTCGCGAGTTACGTGGTGAGTAACTTCGGCAACTTGCAGGCCGGCTACGGCCATTTCTTCCGCGGCGATTACGTCAAGCAAGCCCTGGCGACGCCCGGCTCGCAAGACGCCGACTGGGTTTACGTGCAGGCGACTTTCGCGTTCTGAACCACGGATCGCGCCGCCAAGGCACCTTCGTGTTGCCCCGTCTTGACCCTCATCAAGCTGCGGCAATTCATCCGGTAACCTTCCGCGAGCGCGCGGCTCAAGTCTCCCCGTGCAGAAGCAAACTCGCAGTTCCAGCCGCCTCGTTTGGGGCACGTTGAAGTGGTTGCTGCCGCTGGCGGTGCTCGCCGTCGTGGCGTTCCGGCTCAAGTTCGCCGCCGTGCCGGTGGACGCCTGGGCCGTGGAATCCGCCCCCATCGCCGCCGAGGTCATGGGCACCGGAACGCTCGAAGCGCGGGTCAAAACCACGCTCAGCCCGCGCATCCAGGAACGATTGGCGACGGTGCTGGTAGATCAGGGCGATGCCGTGAAGGCCGGCCAGTTGCTGGCGCAGCTCGACGACGGCGAACTTAAGCAGGAAGTCGCCGTGGCCGAAGCCGCCCTGGCCGCCGCGCAAGCCGCGATGGAACGCACCCGCACCGACGAAGCCCGGTCCGCGGCCGTGCTTGAGCAGGCCCGGCTCAGCCATGACCGCGCAACCGCTTTGCTGGCTACGCGCGTCGCGGCGCAAGCAGACGTGGACAAGGCGGTGGAAGCGCTGAACGTGGCCGAGGCCGATCTCAAGCGTAGCCGCGCCACCACCGTCGAAGCGGAGCGCCAGGTCGTCACCGCCGAGATGACCCTGAAATACCAGCGCGAGCGGCTGAGCTTCACGCAGATCGTCTGTCCTTACGACGGCCTCGTGGTGCGCCGGGACCGCGATCCTGGCGGCGTCGTAGTACCGGGCAGTTCGATTTTACAGGTCATTTCCACCAACGAAATCTGGGTTTCCGCCTGGGTGGACGAAACCGCCATGGCCGCGTTGGCTCCCAGCCAAACCGCGCGGGTGGTGTTCCGGAGCGAACCCGACCGAAGCT
This sequence comes from bacterium, assembly GCA_021823625.1. Lineage (GTDB taxonomy): Bacteria > Verrucomicrobiota > Verrucomicrobiia > Limisphaerales > J093 > DSVZ01. The sequence continues at coordinate 30,485 of JAKANS010000010.1, forward strand.
ATCCGGGCACGGTCGCGCGGCTGGGGCGCGAGGCTGATCGCGAGACGCGCGAATTCGTCGTGGACGTGCGCGTGGAGCGCCTGCCGGCGAACTGGGCGGTGGGCCAGCGGGCGGAGGTCTTCATCGAAACGGTGCGCAAGGCCGCGGCGTCGGTCATTCCGCAGCGAGCCGTGAATTGGCGCGATGGCCGGCCCGGCGTGTTCGTGGACACCCACGGCCACGCACGGTGGCGCGCGGTCAAGCTGGGTTTGCGCGGCCGCGAGGCGGTCGAGGTCGTCGAGGGTCTGCAAACCGGCGAACGCGTCGTGGCGCCGCGCGGCCCGGCGTCCGGCCAATTGCGCGAAGGCCAAAGCATCAAGGTCTCATGAACCTGGCCCTCCGCGATATCCGGCACAACCGGGCCCGCTTCGCGCTGACCACGCTCGGCATCGGGCTGCTGCTCATGATCGTCATGGGCATGGGCGGCATTTACCGCGGCTTGATCGCGGAGGCCACCTTGCTGGTGGACCGCATCGGCGCCGATCTCTGGTTGGTGCAAGCCAGCACGCGCGGGCCGTTCGCCGAGATTTCGCGCGTGGCGGGCAACCTCGAAGACCGCGCCCGCGCGGTGCCCGGCGTCGCCAGCGCGCGGCGGTTCGTGTCGCACACCGTTCAACGCGAGCACCGCGGCCGGCCACTGCGCATCGTGGTGCAAGGCTTGTCCTGGCCGGAAGACCGTGGCGACTGGTTGCCGCTGATCGCCGGCCGGCCGCTCCGGCAGGCGCACTACGAAATGGTCGCCGATCGCAGCCTGGGCCTCGCTCTTGGCGAACAGGTGCGACTCGGTAAAGACGTTTACCGCGTGGTCGGTTTGACCCAAGGCATGGTGGGTTCAGGCGGCGACGGACTGGGCTTTTTCTCCGTGGCCGATGCGCAGGCCATCCAGTTCGACGAACCGCCCGAGGCCACGCGCCTGGAACGCGCCGCGCGGTTCGATCGGGTGGTGGCCAACGACCTGGGCCGCGTGCAGCCGCTGTTGGCCGACCGCAGCGCCGGCACATCGGCGAACATCCCGGCGTTTGGGCAGCCGCTGGTGAGCGCCGTGATGGTGACCGTGAAACCCGGCGCGAATCCGGCGGCCGTGGCGGACACGTTCCGTCGCTGGCCGGACGTGACGGTGTACAGCACCGCGGCGCAGAAAGACCTGTTGTTGTCCGGCATGGTGGACAAGGCGCGCCGCCAACTCGGCTTGTTCCGCGTGCTGCTGGTGATCATTTCCACCATCATCATGGCGCTGATCATCTACACCCTCACCCTCGACAAGCTGCACGACCTCGCGATGCTGAAGCTGATGGGCGCGCGCAACCGGGTGCTCGCCGGCCTCATCCTGCAACAATCGCTGCTGATCGGCGCGCTGGGCTACGCGCTGGCCTGGTGGCTCGGGCAATACGCCTTCCCGCGGTTTCCCCGCCTGGTCGTGATCCAGACGCCGGACCTGATCGCGCTGGCGGGAATCGTGCTGGGCATTTCGGTGCTCGCCAGCCTGCTGGGCATTTGGAAGGCGATGCGCGTCGAACCGAACAAAGTGCTGGCGACATGAACGCTTCCACCCCAAACCGCGTCGCGGCCGTGGCGGCCGAGCGCCTCACCAAAGTGTACGGCAGCGGCAACACCGAGGTGGTCGCCATGAACGACGTCTCGCTCCAGGTGCAGCGTGGCGAGGTCGTGGCTTTGCTCGGACCGAGCGGGGCCGGCAAGTCCACCCTGCTCACGGCCCTGGGCCTGGTCAACCCGCCCACGCGCGGCCGGATTGCCATCGGCGGGCAGCCGGTCCTGGACGGCGACCAACCGCTGACCGACCTGCGCGCGTTTCGGCGCCAGCACCTCGGCTTCGTCTTCCAGAAGGCGAATCTGATTCCATTTCTGACCGCCGTGGAAAACGTGCAGGTGGCACTCGAAATCAACGAGGTCACGCCTCGGCAGGCGCGCCGCCGGGCGTTGGAACTGCTCGATTACCTGGGCGTGGCGGAGCGGGCCGGCAACCTGCCGGAGGCATTGTCCGGCGGCCAGCAGCAACGCGTGGCGGTCGCGCGCGCCCTGGCCAACGATCCCAGCCTGATCCTGGCCGATGAGCCGACCGCCGCGCTGGACAGTCATCGCGGCCGGCAGGTCATGGAGTTGTTTTGCAGGGTGGCCCACGAACGCGGCGCAGCGGTGATCGTGGTCACGCACGACCACCGCGCGTTGGACGTGTTTGACCGCACTTTCGAAATGGAAGATGGGCGCTTGCGCCCCGGCCACAGCGCTTGAGCCTGAATTCCGAAGTTGGGGAGCACGCCCGCCCTCGGGTGTGGCTGGACGCCTGTCTGTGCGCTGCACGCAGACAGGCGCCGCGCGTCCAGCGCCTGGGCCACGCTCCGGACCGGCCAATCGTCGCACGGTGTCCGACGATAACTGTTTTCGGCGAGGGCGCCGAATACCGCACGCGGGGCACGTGCGCTCCCCAATCCACTTCGGTTTTCGGGTTGAAGCGAGGCCGACGCCGGCTTGACGGGCGCACAGGTCCGGCCCCATCTTCGCCGGCCGCGGGCTGTTGAGCGGAGGATGGTCAATGACGGTGCGAGTCGGAGGAAAATCCGGCGCTGGGTTGAAGAACGCCGCCTTCCGGCCAATCGCCGCCCGCCCGTTCGGAAGCATCGCCAAAGCGAACTTGACGTCATGAGCCACATCATTTACCCGCGTTGTCCCCGCGAAACGATGGACGGGTGGGTGCACCTGCCCCGTTTCATCGACAAGATCCGCCTGCAACTCGCCGGCAAATTGCCCCCTGATTACCAGGCGAACTTCACCAAGGGCTTCGACGGGCGCTGGCTCGCCACCGCAGGTGTGGAAGCGGTGCCGTTCATCGAAATGGTGAAGCACACGCTGACCGACGGCGAGGTCGCAGACTGGGTCCGGCAACACGTCAAACGAAGCGACGCGGAGAAGCGCGCCTTCGCGGATTCCGTGTTGAATTATCCCGACCGGGACGACGACGCCGGGCAGCAGCGGTTGCGCCAGCGCAAGGAACAGGCCGGCATTGCCCACCGCGACGATGTCCGCACGTTCGTTGACCTGATTGACGCCGACGAAGGGCGGATTTGAAGCGCCCGGCCGCGCGCTCGGCGGTGAATTCCCAGCCGGCGATTACGCCGGATAGTCCAGCGCCTCGCGGGTCATCACCTTGGTCAGCGCTTCGGCGGCGCGGTCTTTGGCGAGGCGGCAGCCGGTGAACCTCACGCGGCTACGGCGTCTTCCACGCGTTGGAACCACTGGTCGAAGTCCTCCGGCTTCCTGAAGTCGCGGATGCGGGCAAACTGCTTTTGCTCCAATTCCACCGGCAGTTTCATCGGGAGAGTCGTGCCTGCAACCACCACGAGAATGGGCTTTTCCAAAGCCCAGGCAGCGCCCAGTTCTTGGAGAAGCCAGGGTGAGGCGAGCGCGTCGGGCGACACCACCATGACAAACAAATTGCTGTTGATCAAAGCGTCCCGGAGCTTTGTCTGCCAGTCACTGCCGGCACTCAGATCGTCAGCCGAAAGCAGCCTGACGTCACGACGAGCGCCGAGCAGCCGGCGCAGTTTATCAGCGTGTGCCGCGTCTTTGCGGGCGTAACTGAGAAAAACGTTGTAGGGTCCAGTCATACGGCTTTCGATTTGCGGGCTCGAAGCTTCACGTCTGCAAGGTAGGTATCAAAATCGTTCAGGTCAACGGCCCGGCAGTTGGCGATCACGTCAGGCAACTCCTTGGGTGTAACCTGGTCCATGATGGCCACAACGCGCTTCCCCAGAACCCAGGCACCTGCAATCTCGACCAAGACCCATTCCCGGTTAATCGAGTTGCGAGTCAACAGCACCACAAGTTCATCACAACTGCGGAGGTTCGTCCGGATGGCCTCGGGAATGAAATCGCCGCTATGAATGTCCTTCTCGTCGAAGAAAACTTGGATGCGTTGGTTCCGGCCCGCAGACTCAATTAGCCTCGCCATTTGACGCGCGACCCACCTGTCTTTCGACGAATGGCTGATAAACACCAAGTAGTCGCGCCTTTGTTTCTGTCTCTTGGGCATGGCGTTTGACGAGCGGGAGGTTGCTCCGCCGAACCCCACTCAGCAAGCGAATCCTTGTTGCCGATGCCGGTCAACCTTACGCTGGGTAGTCCAGCGCCTCGCGGGTCATGACCTTGGTCAGCGCCTCGGCCGCGCGGTCCTTGGCGAGGCGACAGCCGGTAAGACAGCCGTCGAGCTTCGCCCGCAACCGCACGAACGCCTCCAGGCCGGCGAACGAAACACAGGGGCCGGCCTTGTACGGATGGCTCGCGCCGCGCTCGCTCACGTCGGCGTAAGCGCGGGCGGTGGCGTCGATGCCGGGGATCACGCCTTCGAGCGATTCCAGTTCCTCCGCCTGGTAGCAGGCGTGGCAGCTCGTCTCGTCCCACGCGGGATGGCGGTTGTAGCCGAACACCAGTTCTGCCGCCACGCGGCTGACCTCGCCCGCGGCGCGCGCGCATTGGACATGGCACAGGTCGGTGAAGAACCGCACCAAGCCAGGCAGACCGCTGGCGAGGCCGGGATGGGCGGCGCCTTGAGTTTCCAATTCCACCACGTCGAGGATGAATTGCCGCGCGGCGAGCAGCCAGCAGAGCGCGTCGGCCAGCGGAAACGTCACGCCCTGCCGGGTCTTGTGGTAAAGCTTGGCGCCCTCGGCGTCGGTCGCCGTCTGGACGTGCTTCAAGGTCCAACGCCAGAGCCGCATGGCGGAGGTAAGCGTGCACGCGCCGGTACCGGGTCGGTCGGAGGCGAGCCGCCGCATCTCCGCGGTCCACTGCTCGAACTGGGCCAGGAACACCTCGTTCGTCATCGTGAGCGAAAGCTGCAAGCGCTGGACCGCCTCGGGGCCCTCGTAGGTTGCCTCGAGCTGGGCATCCATCCACTTCTGACCGAGAAAGCCGGGGCAGTCCTCGGTCACGCCGTAGCCGCCCATCAGGCTGACCGCCTCGCGCATCATCGTGGCGCCGTGGCCGGTGTTCCAAAGCTTGCAGGCAGGGCAGAGCACGCCGGCCTGCGCTTCGAGCAGCGTGAACTGCACCAACGGATCGGCCACGAGCGCTTCCTGCCGCTGCAGATCGCGCGACCCGACCGGCTGGCCGTTCAGCGCCAGCAGTTCGAGCGCGTCCCGCTGGATTCTGGCCAGCTCCTTGAGCGCGGCGCGACCAGTCAGTTTCCGTTCGGCGAGCCACTGGTTCTTTTGCTTTTCGAGCGGGTCCAGTCGATCGAACAGACGCGCGCCCTCGAAGCCCAGCGACGCTCCGGCCTCGCCGGTGGCCCAAATGTCCACCAGCCGGTGCAGCACGTCCTCTTTTTGCTGGAGACCCAACTCGTAGCGTGGCGTGCCGGGCGCACCTTCGCCGCCGCGGAAGCGCCGTCGCTGGTAAAGCATCGCCGGCTCGACGGCGGAAAGCAGCTTGGCCGAAGTCATCAGACCCACCGTGACGCGTGTGCGTCGGAACACCGCTTCTATGATTTCGCCGTGCGAGAAGTTCGGAACGATCACGCCGTCCTTGACGGTGTAGCCGCCGATGATGCGACTGGCCGGCACGCTCATATTAAAGGCCGGATCGCGCGTGGAACTGAGCTGGTGCACCAGCTTCTTGGTCGGCACACCGCGATCGAACGTGCCGGGGTCGCCTTCTTCGAGAATCACCATGCAACTGCCTTTGATGCGCGGGTCGTCGGAGTCCACGGCCACGGTGACGACGTTGGCAAAGGCCATGTTGGTAATGAACCGCCCGCGCTTGTCCACGTGCAGCACCGGCTCCTGGCCGCCCGGCCATTCCGCGATCCGGACCTTGCCGCTCAACATGCCGGTCTCGACGCCGACAAACGGGATCGGTTCGGTCAACGCGAACGCGGCGCGAATCTGCCGCCGGTCCTCGCCGGGCTTGGGTGGTGCGGCGAGCGACATGTACCGGGCGCGCTGCTCCGGCGTGCCGCGCTCGTGAATGGGCGCCAGGCCGAGGTTGCCCGCCAGGCTGCACGTGGCTGCGCCGGCATCCACCCACGCCAACTCGAAGGCGATCAGCGCCAGCGCGAGGTTCTTCGGGCCCGCGATGAACCCGCCGTACTCGGGATCGAGGAACGCCGCCGTGATGCCGCTTTCGTCGAAATGCGGCAGCAGGCTGGCCTTTTCCGCGGTCCACTCGTGGGAATTGCGGGCGCCGTCGGCCACGAGGCGGGCCACCGGACCGCGGGCCACGGCGCGCGCGCCTTGCACGAGCATCTGCAGATCGTAGCGGTCCGCAAAGCGCCACATGACCTGGCGCGCATCGTCCGTGGGCAGGGTCTGCAAGGTGGCGCCGGTGCCGGTTTCAGTGTGTGTCTCCATAGCGGTTCGATCCAAATCACAAACGCCGATCCGGGCGCCGAGTGCGCGCAGCGAAGCCATTTCGCCACGGTCAATCAGGCCGGGGTCGGGCGCCGCCGAGCATTGCGCGGGGCGTGATGTGGATCAAGCCGCAGTTCCGCGTCGCCGCCGGCTTGGGCGCCGCTCAGTTTCTGGCCGTGGCTCAAGGGCTCAAGCGCTTGCCAACGGCCGGATCGGCCAGGCCCGTTACCCTGCAGGGGAAAACCAGCAGCGCAGGTACCGCATGGCACAAAAGATGTCGCAATTGCGACAAAAATTACCCCACCCAGGGAAACCCGGTAGCATCCGCGCCTCCGCCCGCCTCGTTTGACGCCCCGCCAAACCCGGGAGCCGCGCCTGTCGGTCAGCGACACACGCGGCTGCGACCGAGACGGTCGCGCGCCAAAATTGGGATGCGCCGTCGCCGGCTTGCCAGCCGCGTCGCTTCTGGGCCAAGCTTGACCCTGGTTATCGGCTTGGCACCGCGACGCCAGTCGATGCCGTGCTGTCGTGCCCAACACACTCACAACCGCTGTCACCGATCGCCCGCCGGCGCTCGCCCCTGCCGACCTGGCCGAGGCCGGGCGTTCGCGCGCCGCGGAGGCGGCTGCCTGTTATCACTGTGGGACGCCGTGCGGCGCGGGCGCCTGCACGCGCGGGGACAAGGCGTTTTGCTGCCACGGCTGTCTGACCGTCTTTGAGTTGCTCAGCGAAAACGGGCTGGGCCATTTCTACGACCTCGGCCAGCAGGCGGGCATCCGGATCAGCCAGGCCGCGCCGGAAGACCGTTTCCGGTACCTGGATGACCCGACAGTGCGCGATCGGCTGCTGGACTTCGCCGACGACTCGATCGGCAAAGTAACGTTTCACATCCCGGCCATCCATTGCATCGCCTGCGTGTGGCTGCTGGAAAACCTGTTCCGCCTCAAGCCAGGCATCGGACGGTCGGCGGTGAACTTCCCGCGACGCGAGGTGGGCATCACCTTCGAGCACGAAAAGGTGCGGTTGAGCGAAGTCGTGGCGCTGCTGGCGTCGCTCGGTTACGAACCGTCGTTCAACCTGTCCAACCTCGAAGCGCGCCGGACCGATCCCGTGGCGCGTCGCCTCTGGCTGCGGGTCGGCGTGGCCGGGTTCGCGTTCGGCAACGTCATGTTGCTGAGCATCCCCGGCTATCTGGGCATGGAGACGCCCGATCAGCCGGCACTGAAGACCTTCTTCGGCTACCTGTCCTTGGCGTTGGTGCTGCCGGTGCTGGTGTTCAGCGCGTCGGATTACTGGCGCGCCGCGTGGCTGGCCTGGCGACGCCGCGTGCTTACCATCGAGCTGCCGATCGCGCTGGGCCTGGTGGCGCTGTTCGGCCAAAGCGCGTTCGAAGTCGTGTCCGGCCGGGGGCCGGGTTATGTCGATTCGCTCACCGGCCTGATCTTTTTCCTGCTATGCGGAAAACTTTTTCAGCACAAAACCTACGACCGGCTGACGTTCGACCGCGACTACAAATCGTTCTTTCCGCTCGCCGTGGTGCGCCGGACGGCCGTCGGCGAAGAGACCGTGCCGCTGGCGCGGGTCGCGGTGGGCGACCGGCTGGTGCTGCGGAATCGGGAGTTGATCCCCGCCGACGCGCGGCTCACGGCCGGCCGGGGAATGATCGACTACAGCTTCGTGACCGGCGAAGCGGAGCCGGCGCCCAAAGCGGTCGGCGATTACCTCTACGCCGGCGGGCAGCAAGTCGGTGGCGCGATCGAGATCGAGGTGGTGAAGCCGGTTTCGCAGAGCTACCTGACCGCGCTTTGGGGCCACGAAGCGTTCGCCAAAGAACGCACCGACACGTTGGACAACTTGACCAACCGCTTCAGCCGGAGGTTCACGATCAGCGTGGTGGTCATCGCGGCGCTCGCGGCCACGTTCTGGGGGCTGGCCGGCGACCCGGCCCGCGCCGTCAAGGCCTTCGTCTCGGTGCTGATCGTGGCTTGCCCGTGCGCGCTGGCGCTGGCGGCGCCGTTCGCCCTGGGCACGGCGCAGCGGTTGCTGGCACGGCGTCACGTGTTCCTCAAGAACCCGCACGTCCTCGAAACGCTGGCCAAGATCGACACGGTGGTGTTCGACAAGACCGGCACGCTCACCACCTCGGGTACCGCCGAAATTCAATTCGCCGGCCCGCCGTTGAGCGCCGCGGAACAGGCGGCCGTGGCGGCGGTCGCGCGGCATTCCACGCACCCGTACGCCACGCGGATCGGCACCTTCCTGGCGGCGGACGAAACGGCGCCGACCGTGCCAACCGAGGCCTTCCGTGAAACACCCGGCAACGGCATCGAAGCACGCGTGGATGGCCGGGAAGTCTGGCTCGGCTCCGCCGCCTGGCTGGCCTCGCGCGGCGTGACAGTGCCGGCCAGTTCGGCTGGCGGCGGCTCGCAAGTCCACCTGGCGCTGGATCGCGTTTACCGCGGCGGGTTCGGCCTGAGCAGCGCGTTGCGGCCGGAGACCGGAGCCATGCTTGCGCAACTCGCCGTGCGCCACGACCTCGCGCTGTTGAGCGGCGACAGCGAGAAGGAACGCGACCGGTTCCGGGCCTTGTTTCCGCCAGGCGCGCACCTGCACTTCAACCAAAGTCCGTTGAGCAAGCTGAGTTTCATTCGCGACCTCCAGCAGGCGGGCCGGAGGGTGATGATGGTGGGCGACGGTTTGAATGACGCCGGCGCGCTGCGTCAAGGCGACGTGGGTGCGGCGGTGGTGGAGCGGGTGGGCGTGTTTTCGCCGGCCAGCGACGTGATCCTGGAGGCCGGCATGGTCCCGCGCCTCCACGCCCTCTTGAAATTCGCCCGGCGGGCGGTCAGGGTGGTGGGGTTGAGCTTCGTGGTTTCGAGCCTTTACAACGCGGTGGGCATCAGCCTGGCAGCCAGTGGCGTTTTGTCGCCGCTGATCTGCGCGATTCTGATGCCGGTGAGTTCGATCACGGTTGTGGCGTTCGCCTGCGGCGCCACCACCTGGGCGGCAAAACGGGGAGGAGTGTTGACGGAATGAGGCAGCCGGTCCGGTTGGAGGATTCAATTCACGACGAGGGGAGTTTCCCCCGGTCACTGGCCGGGGGCACGCGGCGCGCCCGCGCCTTGCCCATCGTCCGCGTCGTCACGGAGCGCCGGAAGGCGGGTTCAATCAACCCGGAACCGGAAAACCAAGGACAACCTGCGGGTAGCCAGGCGGGGGCGACGCCAGGAACCTCAGAAAACGGCGTCGTTCATCCCGAGGTGGACGCGTGGATGCAGTTGACGGCCTCCACGACCGTGCGCGAGCAGCAAATCGCGTTCGCCTGTGCCACGGGCGTCCCCTTGACCCTGGTGCCGGCGAGCACCACCACCGGCGCGCCAGCCGACGGCGCGTTTTGCGTCAAGGGGTGCCTGGGCGGCGCCAGCGGGAACCTTTGCTCGCGCAAGCTGTTGCAGGCGGAGCAGCGCGCGGTGGAAAAGCGCGGGCCGATCCAACATGCCTGTCCTTCCGGCCTGTTGAAGATTCTGATGCCGGTGTTCATCGGCGGACGCCACGCGGGCAATTTGCTGGCCGGACCGTTTTCGCTGCACGCGCCGGACGGCACCCGGCTGGCGGAACTGGTGCAAAGGCTGGAAAGGCATGGGCTGCGCAACCGCGTCCGCGAGCTGCGCACGACCTGGCACTACAGCCCGCTGATTTCCGCGGAGAAATGCCGCGCCGCCGCCACGCTGCTGGGCATGTTCGCCAACTACCTCGAGGAGTTCGGCAAACGGACGTTGCAGGCGGAAGTGCCGGCGCGTTCGCCGTTGCTACAGAAAATCGAAGCCTTTCTCGCCGAGTGCCAGGACCAGCGGGTGACGTTGAAGGACGTGGCGGCGCGGGTGAACCTGAGTCCCTGCCATTTTTGCGCGGTCTTCAAGAAACAGACCGGGCTGACCTTCACGGAGTACCGCACCCACCAGCGGTTGGAAAAGGCGCGTCAACTTTTGTCCGAACCCGGGCGCCGCGTGAGCGACGTGGCGTTCGAGGCTGGGTTCGAATCCATTCCTTATTTCAACCGCGCGTTCCGGCGCCGGTTCGGCTGTTCGCCCTCGGAACTGCGTCTGCGGCTCGCTCCCGAAATCCAGGGCAAGAAATCCGAAATCCAGACGTAGCCGCGCGAAGCGGCGCAGACTGCAATGGGCGGCGTGAAAGGCGCGTCGCACGTTGAGGCTTCCACCGGATTCGCGGCAAGGATTGTTGGCCGCCGCCGGCTTGAATTTGACCCGTTTCGGCCCCTGCGACGGCATTTCCGCTCGCGGTTGTTGGACGGCCCTGATCTGGAAGTTTACCGCGGCCAGGCGGTCGCGGTCTTCGAATGACCTGGAACATACCAACTGACTGTGGATTTGGTCTGGCGATTCCCCACCGGGGCGTACATCCTCGGAGGTGGCAATCGAGTGCAGCCGCCAGATGGGTGCGGCTGTGGACGATTGCGGTACGGACGAACACATGAACGTCATTTTGATCCTGATCCTGATCAGCCTGGCAGTGGCCCTGACCTTTCTGGGGGCCTTCATCTGGGCGGTGAAGTCAGGCCAATACGAAGACACCGAGACGCCCTCCCTGCGAATCCTCACGGAGGATGACTCCGCCAGCCAGATGCCTTTGCGCACCGCCATCGAACACAGCGACACCTCAGCATGAACATCGAAACCTTCAAGTACGACAATCGGGTCGTCCGCGCTTTCGCGATTGCCACCGCGTTCTGGGGCTTGATCGGCACCTCCGTCGGGTTGCTGGCGGCGTGCCAGTTGTTCTGGCCCGACCTGAACCTGAACACGCCGTTCACCACCTTTGGCCGCATCCGGCCGCTGCACACGAACGCGGTGATCTTCGCCTTCGTGGGCAACGGCATGTTCACCGGCATCTATTACTCGCTGCAGCGGCTCTGCAAGGCCCGCATGTTCAGCGACGCGCTGAGCTGGCTCAACTTCTGGGGCTGGAACGCCATCATCGTCTCGGCCGCGATCACCCTCCCGCTCGGCTATACGACCAGCAAGGAATACGCGGAACTGGAGTGGCCGATCGACATCGTCATCGCCGTGGTCTGGGTGGCGTTCACCGTGAACTTGATGGGCACGATCCTGCGTCGCCGGGAGAAACACATGTACGTGTCGATCTGGTTCTACATCGCCACCGCCATCACCGTAGCCGTTCTCCACATCTTCAATTCGCTGGAAATTCCCGCGGGCTGGTTCAAGAGCTACTCCATGTACGCCGGTGTGCAGGACGCCTTGGTGCAATGGTGGTACGGGCACAATGCCGTGGCCTTCTTCCTCACAACTCCCTACTTGGGGTTGATGTATTACTTTCTGCCCAAGGCGGCTGAGCGGCCCGTGTTTTCGTACCGTTTGTCGATCATTCACTTCTGGGCGTTGATCTTCGTTTATATCTGGGCCGGACCGCACCACCTCCTCTACACCGCGCTGCCGGACTGGGCGCAGTCGCTGGGCATGGTCTTCTCCGTGATGCTGGTGGCGCCGTCCTGGGGCGGCATGTTGAACGGTTTGCTCACGCTGCGCGGCGCCTGGGACAAGGTCCGCCAGGATCCGATGCTCAAGTTCATGGTCGTCGCCGTCACCGCCTACGGCATGGCCACGCTCGAAGGCCCGACACTGGCGGTCAAGAGCGTGAACGCGCTCTCGCATTACACCGACTGGACCGTGGCACACGTCCACACCGGGGCGCTGGGCTGGAACGGCTTCCTGACCTTCAGCATGCTCTACTGGTTGTTCCCGCGGCTGTACAATACGAAGCTCTGGTCCGTGAAGCTGGCAAACTACCACTTCTGGATCGGCCTGCTGGGCATGATGTTTTACGTGGTCCCGATGTACGTGAGCGGTGTCACTCAGGGGTTGATGTGGAAGCAGTTCACCGCCGACGGCTTCCTCCAATATGGCAACTTCCTCGAAACGGTGATCCGCCTCCTGCCGATGTACCGGCTAAGGGCCATCGGCGGCAGCCTCTACGTCATCGGCATCGCGCTGATGTGGGTGAATCTGTACCGCACCGCCAAGGCGGGCCAGTTCATCGGCGACCAGGAGGCACAGGCGCCCGCGCTCGCCAAGAGCGAATCCACTCACGACAAGCACCCTTGGGGGCACCGCTGGCTGGAAGGCGTGCCGGTCACCTTCACCGTGCTCGCGACCATCGCCATCCTCATTGGCGGGTTGGTGGAGATCATCCCCATGTATCTTATCAAGAGCAACGTCCCCACCATCGCCAGCGTCAAGCCCTACACCCCGCTCGAAGTCTTGGGCCGCGACATTTATATCCGCGAAGGCTGCGTGGGTTGCCATTCGCAAATGGTGCGGCCGTTTCGTTCAGAGACCGAGCGCTACGGCGAGTACTCCAAGGCCGGCGAATTCGTCTATGACCATCCGTTCCTCTGGGGGTCGAAACGCACCGGGCCGGACCTGCACCGTGTCGGGTTGAAGTACCCCGACGCGTGGCATTACAACCACATGGACAACCCGCGGTCCACGTCGCCGGGCTCGGTCATGCCTCGCTACTCGTGGCTCTTGACTCAGAAACTCGACACGTCCTCGCTCACCGCCCGCATTGCCGCCTTGCGCACAGTGGGCGTGCCCTATCCTGAAGGCTATGAAGCAAAAGCCCTGGACGACTTGAAGGCCCAGCAAGCCAAGGTGGTCCAGAACTTGAAGAGCGGCCTGGTCAAAGCCGACCCTGACCGTGAAATCATCGCCGTGATCGCCTATCTTCAGCGGCTGGGCACCGACATCCGGGGCAGCCCGGCGAGCACGGCGCCGAAAGTGGCCGGCAACTAGCATCCGATGAACCATATTTACAACGTCCTGCGGCACATCGGTGGAATCGAGAATTACGGCATCATCTCGATCTGCCTCTTCTTTGCGTGCTTCCTCGGCCTGCTGGTGTGGACCGCGCGCCTGAAGAAACCTTACCTGGATTCCATGGCCGCGCGACCGCTGGACGACGCTTCCGACAACCCTTCCAACCCCGACACACGTCATGAATGATTCCCAAGATCCTCTCTTGATGGACCACGAGGCTGACGGCATCCGCGAACTCGACAACAAGCTGCCGCGCTGGTGGGTCTGGCTCTTTTGGGGCTGCAACCTCTTCGCGGTTTTCTATCTCGGCTATTACCACGTTCTGGGCTCCGGCAACATGATGGTAAAGGAATACCAGCAAGAGATGAAGGTGGGCGACGCGATCAAGGCGACGGCGCTGGCCCGCTTCGAGCAAAGCATGGATACCGCCGAACCTTCCAAAGACCCGGTCGTCCTCGCCGAAGGCAAAGCGATCTTCCTCCAGATGTGCGCTCCCTGCCACCGGTCCGACGCCGGCGGGTTGGTGGGCCCCAACCTCACCGACGACTATTGGATTCATGGACCGCTCTTCAAAGACAACTTGAAGACCATTTACAACGGCGTTCCGGAAAAAGGCATGTTAACTTGGAAAACGCTGCTCAAGCCGTCCCAGATTTACGCCGTGGGCAGTTACATTTACACCCTGCGAGGCAGCAACCCGCCGAATCCGAAGCCGCGCGAGGACCAGGTCCAGCCGGACAAGCCGAACGAGTATGAATAGCCTTTTGAGGCTGCATCCGCGCCGTGGCCAACGCCGGATCGTCCGCTCGTAACCTTCTCCGACGCCACGGCTCGAATTCCTCCGTTATCGCGTGAGCGCATCGCCGATCGAGACGAAAGACCAACCGCCTTCGGGGTCGGTGAAGACGGTGGACTGGCAGGATTTCCGCGACCACCTGGCCACCGCCGACCAGGAAGGGCGGCGGATGTGGATCTTTGCCCGGCAGCCGAAGGGCCGTTACTACACCGCCCGGAAGTGGGTCAGCTACCTCCTGCTGGCGATCATGTTCGTCGGGCCGTTCGTCCGGATCAACGGCAACCCGCTCCTGCTGGTCAACGTCGTCGAGCGCAAGTTCTCCGTGCTCGGCCAGATGTTCTGGCCCCAGGACGGCGCCGTCCTCGCGCTCAGCCTCCTCCTTTTTTTGACCGGCATCGCCGTGTTCACCGCCGCGTTCGGACGGCTGTGGTGCGGGTGGACCTGTCCGCAGACTGTGCTCATGGAAATGGTCTTTCGCCGGATCGAGTACTGGATCGAAGGCGACGTACCCCGCCAACGCGCGCTGCGGGCCGCTCCGTGGTCGGCGTCCAAGATCGCCAAGAAAGTGACCAAGCATGGCATCTTCCTTGCCCTCTCCTTCCTGATCGGCAACACGCTGCTGGCTTACATCATCGGCAGCGACGCGTTGTTCAAGATCATTACCGACAATCCGGCCAAGCACCTGGTCGGCCTGGCGTTCATGACCATCTTCACGCTCATCTTTTACGGCATCTTCGCCCTGTTTCGCGAGCAGGCCTGCACGTTCATTTGTCCTTACGGGCGGCTCCAATCCACGCTCATCGACGAGAACTCCATCGTCGTGGCGTACGACCACAAGCGCGGCGAGAAGCGCGACCACCTGCACCGGCGCGAACCGTTCGACCAGCGCCACGCGCGCGGCGCCGGCGACTGCATCGACTGCCGCCAGTGCGTGAGCGTCTGCCCGACCGGCATCGATATCCGCAACGGCACCCAGATGGAATGCGTCCACTGCACCGCCTGCATCGACGCCTGCGACAGCGTCATGGACAAGGTCGGGCGCCCGCGCGGCCTGATCCGTTACGCGTCCCTGGACGGCATCGAGAAAGGCGAACGCCGCCTGCGCGTGACCCCACGCATCCTGGGGTACTGTACCGTGCTGCTCGCGTTGGGTGGAATCCTGGCGGCGGTGCTGCTCACGCGCTCCGACGTGGACGCCACCCTGCTGCGCGCGCCGGGTTCGCTGTTCCAGCAATCCCCGGACGGCAAGATCAGCAACCTCTACATCCTGAAACTCGTCAACAAAACCGTCCACGACTTGCCGGTGGAACTGAAGCTTGAGAACCTCGATGGCAAACTGACCGTCATGGGCGGCAACCCCACGGTGCCGGCCCAGCAACTCACGCAAGGCTCCGTGCTGCTCGAACTCGCCCCCGACAAGCTCACGGCCTCGACGATGGATGTGGTGGTCGGCGTTTATTCGCAAGGCCGGCTGCTGGATCGGGTGAAGACCGGTTTCGTGGGGCCACGCAACGATGCCTCCTCACCCTGACATGAGCACTCTCAAGCCTCGCCCCGGTCGGAACCTCTGGCCGCTGGGGATCATCCTCGCCTTCGTGCTCTTTGTGGGCGGCACGGTGGGCCTGATCGTGATGGCCTCGCTGCACAGTGAGGAACTGGTCAGCGCCGACTACTACGCTCAGGAACTGCGCTACCAACAACAAATGGAACGCCAGGACCGTGCGCGCGCGCTGCCGGAGCCTGCGCGCATCGCCTACGACGCCCCGACGCAAACCATCACGATCACGCTTCCGCCCCTGCAAGCCAGCCAGCACCCGACGGGCACCATCCAACTGTATCGGCCGTCCGCGGCGGGCCAGGACCGCAAGCTCGATCTAAAACTCGACGCGGCGGGCCGCCAGATCCTCAGCGCGCGCGAACTCAGCCCCGGCCTGTGGCGCGTGCGGGTGAGCTGGACTTGCGAGGGCCAGGACTATGACGTCGAGCAGAAGGTCGTCCTTAAGCGCGACACGTCCTGAGCGCCAACCGGCCGCACGAGCCCTGCTCCCTTCCTGTTCAACGATCAGGATCACCGGCCCCGCGCCAAGAGACTCCCGCCTGCAAACCGCAGCGCGAACGCGGGGTTCAGTGCATCCGGCTTGTTAGGAATCATTGTTTCACCTCTGAACTCGCGACTGTCCCTTCTTCTTTGCCCCTCAGGAACAAAGTGCGCCCGACAAGTTCGTTCGCGACGATTCCCACCACAGACGGCTCCGGTCCGTAACGCACTTGAAGACGCCAAGTCGAGTTGGTAGCAACGCCCGGCGGCCATCCCACCGCTATCAAGCAGTCGTACCCAGGAGTCCACCGCCCGCCTTCAACACCAGACCAAGGAGTCCCAGCGGTCTCGACCCGCTTCCATCCTGTATCGGTCTTCTGTTCGACTGAGGTCGTATCAAACCAGATCCAGCCATGCTTCCCAATATTGGCCACCTCGAACATCGCACACAGACCGGTTGCACCCTGAGCCAGTGATATCCTGCTTGGACTCATCAGAGGTGCGGGGTTATTCGTAACACCAACGAAGGCCACACTGAGCCTGGGCGATGCAGAACCCTTCCGCAGTCCACACCAAAACAAGCACGCAAGCAGCGCCAGTGCACAAGCGACGAAAAAGACGCGGTATCTTCGCGAAATTGCCATGACCCTAACAGTTAATTGAGCGACTCGGAGTTGGACGCGACTATCGTCATATTTATGATGCAACGGACCGGGCGCCGGGCCAATCACCTGTCTATCCGGCGGTTGCGACGTTTCCATTTTCCACCCAACGACGGCCCCATCCCGGCGAAGCAGCTCGGCCCGGCTCAACTCAGTCGCGGCGCCAGGGCGGTTGGTTTTTGGCGAACGGCGACTTCCGGCCGGACGGCCTCGCGAACTGCGGCCGTTCCGGCGCCGGCGGCGTGCCGACCGAGGCGCCCACGCGGCGACCTTTGAGCCGCGTGCGGTTCACGGCATCGAGAATGGTTTCCACGTGCTCGGCCGCGACTTCCACCAGGCTGATCGTCGGCAGGATTTGAATGGACCCGATCACTTCCCGCGGCAGGCCGGTTTCGCCGGCAATGCAGCCCACAAAATCGCCCGGGAGCACGCCGGCATTCTCGCCCAGGTTGAACCGCAGCCAGACCGTGTCGCCCTCCGGCCCCCGGTGCTTCGGATGCGCCCTGGCCCGTGGCGGTCGCTCGCCCCAATCCTCCTCAGGCGCCTCCGTCCATTCCCGGCGCGGACGTGTGGCACGCTCCGCGCGCGCCCGTTTGGGTTCGTCCTCGGCGATTTTTTGGGGCACGCGTGCGACTTCGGCGTTGAGCAGGTGGATCAACGCGGACGCGATGTCGCCCGGCAGGTGCCCCGCCGCGGTGAGTTGCTCCAGCACCTCGTCCTGCGGTTTGTACTCGGCTTTCTCCAGCGTGGCCCGCAGCGATTCGAGCAACCGCGTGGTGCTCTTTTCCTGCAACTCGTCCAGGCGCGGCACGGCCTGGCGCTGAATCCGCGCCTTGGTGAACCGCATGATCTGCTGCAGGCGCCCAAACTCGCGGCCGCTCACCAGGCTGATCGCGCGCCCGCTCTTGCCGGCCCGGCCGGTGCGGCCGATGCGGTGGACGTAATCCTCCGCGTCGTAAGGCAGTTCGTAGTTGAACACCACTTCGATGTCGTCCACGTCCAGGCCGCGCGCCGCCACGTCCGTGGCCACGAGCAGTTCGATCTTTCGTTCGCGAAACCGGCGCATGACGCGCTCGCGCATCGTTTGCGCCATGTCGCCATGCAGCTTGTCGGTGCTGTAACCGCGCGCCAACAACGCTTCGGTGAGTTCGTCCACCTGGACCTTGGTACACCCGAAAACCAGCCCGTAGCGGACATCCTGGAAGTCGATCAGCCGCGCCAGCACCTCCGTCTTCGACCGCCAATCCACCTCGAGGTAACTCTGTTCGATGGTGGGCACGGTCATCGTGGTCGCCTCGATGCGCACCTGCACCGGATCGCGCGTGAAACGCTCGATGATCCGCCGGATGGGCGGCGGCAGCGTGGCGGAGAACAGCACGGTCTGCCGCTCCTGCGGGACGCCTTCGAGGATGCGCTCGATGTCCTCGCGGAAACCCATGTCGAGCATCCGGTCGGCTTCGTCGAGCACCACCATTTTGACGGCGCCCAACTGGAGCGTGCCGCGTTCGAGGTGGTCGATCACCCGGCCGGGCGTGCCGATGACGATCTGCGGCCCGGCCTCCAGGCCGCGAAACTGGCGGTCGTAGCTTTGCCCGCCATAGACCGGCAACTCGCGCACGCCGCGCTTGAAATGGGCCAGCTTGGCGATTTCCTCGGCCACCTGGGTGGCCAGTTCGCGCGTGGGGCAAAGCACCAGCACCTGCACCTCGCGCCGCGCCGGATCGACCAGTTGCACTGCTGGCACGCCAAACGCGGCGGTCTTGCCAGACCCGGTTTGCGACTGGCCCACCACGTCGCGCCCGGCCAGCAACGGCGGGATGGCTTCGGCCTGCACGGGGGCCGCCTGCTCGAAGCCCATTCGCTCGACGGCTTTCAACAGTTCCGGGGCGAGACCCAGTTCGGAGAACAGCTTCTGACTCATCAGGCGCGCAGTGTGCGCCGCGCCCGCGAAATGTCACGAACGGAGCGGCGAGGCAGGGCTGGTCCAAAGTCCGGCCGGTGGAATGGGGAAAAATGCCGGCAGCCCTGAAATCCGAAACCCGAGATCCGAGATCCGAGATTACATGATCTGCGGGCGGCGGCTCCGCTGGGGGGAGCTGTGAATTCGCGACTTCGGATTTCGGATTTCTTTCGGCATTCGGTCTTCGGGTGTCGGATTTGAAATGGACCGAACCGATTTTATATCTGCCATGCCGGCGAGGGTCGGCGGCTCACGTTGGCGGGTCCGGGGCGGCGGCCTTCGCCGCCGCCTCGTCCACGATGCAGGCAGTCACGACATCCGCGGCCACGTTCAACGTGGTGCGGGCCATGTCGAGGATGCGGTCCGCGCCGTAAATCAGCGCGATCCCTTCGGGCGGGATTTTGAACGACGCGAGCAGCCCCGCGATGAGCGGCAGCGACGCTCCCGGGATGCCCGCCACCGCCACGGCACTCAGCACGGCGAGCACCAGCAGCACGATCTGGCTGCCGAGGTCGAGCGGGACGCCATAGACTTGGGCGACGAACAGGACCACGCAGCCTTCGTACAGCGCGGTGCCGCTCATGTTCATCGTCGCACCCAACGGCAGCACAAAACCGGCGGTGCTGGCCGACACGCCCAGTTCCTCGCGGCTGACTTGAATCGACGTGGGCAGCGTGGCATTGCTCGAGCTGGTGGAAAAGGCGGTCACCAACACCGTGCGGATGGCTTTGAAAAACGCCACCGGCGAGCGCTTCGAGAACAGTTTTAAGAGCAGCGACATCGTGCCGAAAAGGTGCACCGCCATTACCGCAAGCAAGCACACCACGAACAGCGAAAGCGCCTTGATGATGTCGAGCCCGGCCTTGATGACGATGCTCGCCAGCAAGGCCGCGACGGCGTAAGGCGCCAGCGTCATCGCGAAGTGGACGATGCGTGTCATCAGCTCCGTCACGATCTCGAGAAAATCCGCCAACGCCAGGCGCCGCGCTTCGGGCAATTGCGTGCCCGCCGCGCCGACCAGCAACGCGAAGACGATCAGCGGCAGCACCTGGAAATCGACCACCGCCCGGAGCAGGTTGCCCGGCATGAACATCTCGACCAGCGAGCGCAGGCTCAACCGCGGTTGTTGCTCCGCGCGCTCCTTCGTCTTGGCCGCCTCGGGCGCGTATTTCTCAAGCAGAACCGTGCGTGTCTGCTCGTCCATTCGCTGGCCGGGACGAACCACGTTCATGACCAGCAAGCCCAACGCCACGCCCACCGCCATGTTCAGGCCGAAAAGCATGAACGTGCGTCCGGCCAGCGGACCGAGCGCTTCGAGCCGGCCCAGTTGCACCACCCCCAACGCCAGCGACGCAAAGACCAGTGGCACGACCACGAAGAACAGCAGGCGCAGGAAGACCAGCCCCAGCGGATCCAAGACCTGCGTCGCCAGCCATTCGGTAGCCGGAGCCGTCGAAGGCACCCGGTTCCCCGTCAGCCGCAACACCGCCCCGAAGACCAAACCCACAATCATCCCCCACATCACGCGGGAGGCGAGACGTTCGGCCGGGTTGGAACGCGCAGTCACGCGCGGAGCGTAGGCAAACGGCCCGGTGGGCGTCCACGCCGAACTGGCCCTGGCCGGCGCGCGCTCAAGCCGCCATCCAGAAATCGCGCCCTTCCACGTAGCGACGGGATTGGAGGTGCGCGCGGATCAATTCGCGCGCTCCGCGTTTGGCGACCAGCACGACGATCAGCGCCCGCTCGGGATCCGGCACGGCCTCCGGCCCCACCACAATCCGCCCGTCGCGGTGGCGCCCCCATTTCTTGGGATCGACGTCGATGAACCCGCGCACGGCCAACCCTTCCTTTGCCAACAACTGCGCCCGGCCGCGCGTCACCCGTCCTGCGCCCCAGACCCACACTTCGCGTTCCTTCAGCGCGGCCTTTATGGCCCGCGCCAGAAAAGGGGCCTTCAACTCGTACAAAGCGGCCAGAGCGTAGCGCGGGTCGGACCGTGTCAGCCGGGTGGGTGAATCCCGCCAAGTCAGCAAGCGCCGGGACACTTTGGCAAACTGCACACCGCGTTCCAGCCAGCGCAGCCAGAGTTCGTAGTCTTCGGGAAACGGGCCGTCGCAATAACTGCCGTGGGCGAGCAGAAACTCCCGCCGGAACATTACCGACGGATGCGCCACCGGCGACTCGACGAAGCGGTTGAGCGCGATCGCGTCGAGCGTGTCCACCGAGTTCAACCACGCGACATGCCGGGCGAAACCCTCGCTGGCGCGCGCGTCGCCGCCGAACTCAACCAGGCAACTCACCAGGCCGATTTCCGGATGGCGATCGAGATAGTTCACTTGCTCGCCGAGCCGGTCAGGATGCGAAAGATCGTCTGCATCCATGCGGGCGACGAACCGGCCGCGCGCCCGCTCCAGGCCGGCGTGCAGGGCGGAAACGATTCCGCGGTGCGATTGCCGGACCAGCACCAGCCGCGGCTCGGTGCGGGCAAGCGTTGCGAGGATTTCAGTCGTGTCGTCGGTTGAGCCGTCGTCCACGACGATCAGTTCCCAGTCAGCCCAAGTCTGCGCGCAAATGCTCCCCACCGCCGCCGGCAGTGTGCCCGCAGCGTTGTAGGCGGGCATCACCACGGAGATGACTGGCGGACGAATGGCAGGCACGACGCTCAACTCCGATAGTGAAGCAACCGCCGCCCGGCTTTTCAAGCCCTGGGGATGGAAGACCTTGACTGCCCAGGGCACGCCGATCAGCGGCGTAATTGGATCGAGAACCCGAGTCAGAGCGCGGCTCGTAGATTCTTTTCAGCCAATTTCAGTCGTCGCTCGCGGCTTGGGGAAGAGTGAATTTGTTGAAAAAGCAATCTTATTGGGTTCCTCGACAGTTTTCGTGGGTAAAAGGATGGGGACAGGGTAGGAATCGGCGGCCTGATGATTCCGGAAAAGATGTTTCAGCAAATCCTGGCGTTGGGCGAAGCATGGCGGGTGGCGGCGGTGGA
>JAKANS010000174.1 GCA_021823625.1 bacterium
GCCCGCCCGGAGCAGGCCTCTCTGCCCGGAAGGGGCTGAGCCTGTGGGACAGCCCGGTGAACCCACCACAATTTCTCCAAGACAAGCCATGTGAACCCCCCCAAAAAAAGTCTTAATGCCTCACTCCCGCCAGCGCTTCAAACCGCAAGCAAAGACATGCACTTTGCCCCAGTCCTAAAGCCTTGTGGGATGGGTGTGAATCTGTTCTGGTATCTCGCCGGCGGCGCATTCGTTTCCGTCGTGCTGATGCTGCTTCTGTTCAGCGTCTATCGGCTGAGTTTCTCCACATCGGGTTTCCTCGCCGGAGTTCCGCTGCTGCTGGCGCTCGTTTATGTCTTCTGATTCCGCCAGGGCAAACCGCCCGGCTACGACGTGGATTGTCTCGAATACTGGATAGCAGGAAGGGGCTTCGGGCCTGAGCTGCGTCCGCAACTGTAACATCCCTTGAATCACCGTCATGTTTAGCAAAGCGCCCAACGGATTTTTCACGCGCGACATGGTTGTTTTCAACGGCCTCGCGCAAAATGGATACGTCTCGAAGGGGTTCATCTTCCAGCCACCCGATCTTACCAACGCCCAAATTTCCGAGCTTAACGAGTTTCAGGACCAACTCTGTTTACTGCTGGCATCGCTCAATGACAACCAGCGGCTGCAAGTTCAGTTCTTCTGTGATTCCGACTACCGCACCGAGCTTTTGCGCTATCACCAGGAAACCGAAAAACTCGTCACGAATCCTTGGACACGACGAGCTCGCAACGAGCGGTTCCAGCGGTATTGGCAGCAGATGATAGAAAGGCGGCTTCGGCGGCAAAGACTCGTTCTCTACATTTCCCGGAAGATCGAACAAGGACCGAAGGGGTTGTTGTCGGAAAAGGCGCTGACTGACTACTACAACGCACTACTCGACCAACTCAGCGCCGAGTTCGCCCAAGTCCACGAGGTTCTTTGCACCATATTCAGCGGCCAAGGCGCGCGCATCGTTCCGATGACGGACGCCGACCACTTCCGGCATTTCAAATCTTTCCTCAACCCGTCCATCTCGACACGATTCGATTACGACCCGCTCGACGCATTCGACCCCGAACTGACGATTCAGGAAAATTGCTGGCACAGCGAAGCGGCGGGCCTAGAGGACTTCGGGTTCTTCATGGACGGGCACTATCACTCGATCATTGTGCTCACCCGCTGGCCAAAGACGACCTATCCCGGCCTGATTCACCGGCTGACGAACCTCCACCTTCTGGACTTCACCATCACCGTCAACGTTGACCCGCTGCCAATCCGCGAGGAAATCACGAAGGAGGAACGGGAACACGACCGCGTAGCCGGTGACTACGCCAGCGAAAAGAAGCTGTAGCAGATCCTCGATTCAATTCAGCGCGATGGGTTTTACGTCCGCGTTCCCGCCGGCAAGCAATTCTACCTCTACGTTACCCAGACGATTGACCGGGACGACGCGACCATCGGCGGCAGTCGCGCCGAGGGTGACGCTCTCGACGAAGTGACACCTATGCCGCCACCGGGTCTTTACACGCCCGCGCACCCACCTCCCTACGTGTCGGCAACACCTCACGCGATTCCAACGCAGCAACAGGCGAAGCCATGAAAGCATATCTTTTCATCCCGCTCGTTTTTCTCACCGCGTGCGCGTCGAACCAGAAGCCGCGCGTGTCCGTGATAAGCACGATGCCAGCCAGACCGCAACCGACGCAGAGCATCGAATCCGTGCGCTATCCCGAAAACCTCAAGGCATACCCCGTTGGCCGCTACGTTGACCCCAACAACGGCCTCGTGATGCACGAACGCCACACCGTTTATCGCGTCGAAACGACGGCCCAATGGAACCTCAACCCCAACGCTCCCGTCGCGGTGCCACTCGGCCCGCCGGTCGGGCTGATTGACCCCGCGCGGCACGACGCGCCGGTAAACGCCGAAGTTGTCGCCGAAGTCAACCGGCAGAAGACCGCGACTCAGGCGTTGCTGGATCAAGGAACCAGGTTCGACCAAACACTTTCGCAGCTCTCAGGCGCACTCCAAGTCACGGCACGACTTGGCGAGCAGAACCGCCAACTGAGAGATGAACTCACCACCGCTCAGAAGCGGCTCGATGCGCTTGAACAGGAGTTGCGGAAGAAACAGGCCGACGCACTTGTCGGCACAAACGACAAAACCAAAACAGACGAGTGGTGAACCATCGCCACGAGTGGAAAGGAAAATATGCTCAAAATCACGTCCGAAGGGCGAAAGGCCGCGCTCGATTTGCGCCTGTTGCATTCTCGCGCTCCCGACCATCCCGACAGCAAAGTCAACAAAGCCGTCGAGAAGATTTTTGAGATTTGGAAGGAGACCGCCGAGAACCGCGCGACTCAACTCGTCTTCTGCGACCTCTCCACACCGTCGCATTTTCGCGGACGCTTCTCCGCCTATGACGACATCAAACGGAAGCTCGCCGCACTCGGCATTCCCGAAAGCGAGATCGCTTTCATCCAAGACTACGACAGCGACGCGCAAAAGCTCGCACTGTTCAAAGAAGTCCGCGCGGGGCGAGTCCGCGTGTTGATGGGTAGCACGCAGAAGATGGGCACCGGAACAAACGTCCAGGAACGGCTCATCGCGTTGCACCATCTCGATGCGCTGTGGCGACCGGCGGACGTTGAGCAGCGCGAGGGCCGAATTCTCCGGCAGGGAAACCAGCACGCTGCGGTTCAAATCTACCGCTATGTCACCGAGGGCAGTTTCGATGCGTATATGTGGCAGACGCTCGAAACCAAGGCGAAGTTCATCAACCAAATCATGACCGGCGACACCCACGTTCGCCGCGTCGAGGACATTGACTCGCGTGCGCTGACGTATGCGGAAGTAAAGGCCATCGCGTCCGGCAACCCGCTTGTCATCGAGAAGGCATCCATTGACGCGGAGATTGCGCGGCTGACTCGGTTGCGCTCGCAGCACGCGGAAACCCAATACCGCATCCGCTCCACCGTGCGGCGACTCGGCGAAGAAATTCCGATTATCAGCCAGCGGTTGGAAAACGTGAAACTCGACATCGCCACCCGCAAAGAAACGCGCGGCGACGCCTTTGAAATCCGAATCGCAAACGCCACGTTCAAAGACCGCGTGCAAGCTGGCGAGGCGCTGAATCGGATGGCCGGACAACTCACCGGACGCTCCGCCGAAAAGGAAATCGGCGAGTTCGCCGGATTCCGCCTCGTGCTTCGCATCGCGTTTTTGGAGCACACCGAGATTTTGCTGAAAGGCAAAAACACCTACCCGGCCAATCTCTCCGAAACCGGACTGGGCACGATTCGCTCGATGGAATACACCGTTCAGAATCTGGACGAGTGTCAGGAGCGTTGCGTCCGCGAACTCGCCGACGCCGAAAAACGGAAACGCGAGCTTGAGTCGAAAATCGGCCAACCCTACGAGCACGAAGAAAAACTTCAATCGCTCGCATTGCGCCAGCAGGAAATCGTGAAGTCTCTCGACCTCACGAAAAACCAAGCGGCAAACAATATGGACGCCGCGAATCCGTCGTCAGAAGGCGAAACCGTTTCGGCGTCAGTCTCCGTCAATCACGCTGAGACTCGCACCCGCCGACTGGCTGCCGTGCGCGTATGAGCCTGTTTCTGTCCTCATTGCCGGACGGGCAAGTTGTTTGGGGATGGGGGATAGGACCGAATGGCCCGTCACACTCTTTTCCCGCTCCTTCGTATGACGCAGGTTCTTTGTGTGGGCTCTCATTCCGCCCATTCCGTTCGTCACGTCGAATCTCGTTCGTGATGCTGTGCTATCGCGCTGTCGAACCGGCGTGCCTCGTGCCTCGATGGTATGGCGCAGCGTTCGCCGTCAAGGTATTGCTCGAATGGCTGACGCCACGCTATCGCGCCCTGCGGGTTCTGTGCTCCACCTTGACTGCGCCCGCTGCGCCAAAGACCGGCACTTATGAGACACGCTCGGTCTCTGCAATGCCGGATAGGGATTTGGGTGTCCGGTGCTTTTCGTTTCCGGGCGCGCTTTACCGTCGCGGCGATCCTTGCCTCTTTGACGTTTTGGGCGGGTTCGGGCGGTCGAGCACCTTGCTGTCGCGAACCAGTTCCGAGAACGCTTGCACGGGATCGCAACCGAGAGCGGCCATGTAACGCGCGAATTCAATCACGTCGAGCAGCCGTTCGCCGCGCTCAACCTTCGACACGAAGGATTGCGGCATTCGCAGTTTCTCGGCGAGCGCGGTTTGCGTCAGGTCGTTCTCACGGCGTTTCGCCACGAGTAACTCGCGCAAAGCAACGTGCTCATCGCTATGAATTGTTTTCTGCACCCGAAAGTAGCGCAGGATACCAACCCAAAGCAGGTTATCCCAAAATCGGTTATTGCGCGGCGCGGCAATCGCTGCGACACTGGCAAAGCAACAAGCGCCGCCATGCCAAGTCTCGATACAGCCAAAGCCGTTTCGCCTCAGCAACCGGGCAGAAAATCGCTTCGCATCCTGTGTGCTGAGGACGATTCCTATGTGTCGCAAATTGTAAAATACGCCTTCGAGCAGCAGGGGCACTTTGTCGAATGCGTCGAAGATGGAGAAACAGCACTGCAACGAATCACTTCAGATTTGAAGTTCTTCGACGTGCTCGTGACGGACCACCAGATGCCGCGCCTTTCCGGTCTCGGCCTTGTCTCGAAACTGCGCGATACAGAATTTTCAGGGCTAATCGTCGTTCACAGCTCGCACCTGACGGAAGCGGAAGCCAGCGCGTATCGCGCGCTGGCCGTGGATCACATCATGTCCAAGCCTGCGCCTCTACCGGGCTTGTTGAGCGCCCTTCACTGCTTCGAGAGGATGCCATGAGGCAACGTTCACAGCGCCACTCTGCGAAGCAGGAAATCGCATCCTTGGCGGCAGAGATCCGCCAAGTGCGAACGCGGCTCAGTTTGAGCCAGGGACAATTCGCGGAGCGACTGGGCATTTCCCAGCAGACGGTTTCGGATTGGGAGAAGGGCAAACGCCTCCGCCAAGTTCACATTGCTTTGCGGCTGGCGCGGTTGTTCGCCCTCTGAACCAATCGCCTGCGCCGCTCCGGGGACGACGCGATTTTGTCCACAATTGCGGACAAAGCAGATGGCGCGACTGCGCTATCGTTCGGCGATGAATGCGGTCGCGCTGTCAGATGAAGAAAAGTTCTCGGTAGCGGATTCCTCGCAGATTCTTGGCTTGGAGCCGTTCAGCGTCTATTCGCTGATTCAGCGCCGCAAGCTGAACGCCGACCGCACGCTTTTGGGCGAACTTGTCATTTCGCGCAGCGAGTTTGGCCGCGTCTTGGGCGACCACGCGAAATTCCCACCGGCCAGCGCCAACACGGAGATCTGACGTATGCTGAAACGGAACGGTGAGCCTTTGCAGCAGAGCGCGGCGCGGAATTTGAATCGCGGCGAGACCGACGCCTACAATGAGGCGTTCGAGAGCATCAAAGCGGAATTGGACGGGTTGGGGCGCGTCCGCGACGATGTGCGCGAGATGATGAACGACCCGGTGATTTTCACGATTCCCGGCGGCCCCGCAGCCGGCGCGATCATCGAAACGCGCAACGTGCCCGTGGATCGCTGGGAGATTTGCTCCGGGCTTCTCACGCTGCGAAACAGCCGGGGGTTTCTCTGCAAGCGGGTCGTCGCCGGCGTCACCGAATTCGCCGTCATCCAGACCTACCCCACCAACTCGGCGTATGCCCAGGCCAACGGCGACACCGAGATATTGATGGCCGGGCCGGACGCTGTGGCGCTCGTTCAGGATTACGCCATCGCCGCGCAGCACACTTTGCAGTTGATTGCGGGCAACCTCATCGCAAAGGCGCACAAGATCGTTTGGGCGCGGTTTGCCAACACGAGTCCCGTCCGGGTCATCAACGCCATCTCCGAAGACTGCGCCCAGGCCGCATCCGTGTCTCAGCCGGAGCAGTGCCAGGCCGTTTCGCCTGTCGAGGCTTCGCGCCCGCTGGCGCGTGGGACAACGCGCTTGAGTTCCAGCTTTGGGCTGGATTTGCTCGTCGCTCGACGACCTTGTAAAGTGCTAGGGCGATTGGTATCCTGAGAAAATTACGAGCGACTCCATAGCTCAAATGGATAGAGCCGCCGCCTCCTAAGCGGCCGATCCCGGTTCAATTCCGGGTGGGGTCACCACTTCGGCACGTGGCAGGCTTGACCGATGGCGGGTAAGCGGCCTTTGATGATCGCACGAGATAACGCCCAAAAGAAATCGGACCCGTCGTGCGGGACGGAAAACCCTGCGCGAAAGACTCGAAGAAGCACGGTCAGAAGCCCTGCGCGAGTCGTTTCGTCTTGGTGGCGCGATGCAGGATCTTCAACGGGCGGCTGACGATTTTCAGGCCACGATGATCGAGTTGGAGCGCGCCGTTTGGAAAACTGGCCCGAAGGTATGACCGCTCTTTCGGTCGCAATCTGATACTGCCGGTATCAAATCTGAGGCTGCATTGTCACCTCGGGCGAGTCGCCGGTTCAAAAAACTTTCGCTCCATCCGCCCCTCCGTTTGATACCGCATTTGATACCGTTTTGATTTTTTCGGGCCAAAACGGGCCAAAACCAGCCAAACGTCGCTCGGAAATTTTTCGGGCCGAAGGCGTCGCATCTCCCGCAGAATCAAAGGGAATCAACGATAGCCAAACACAGAAAAAATTTCGGATCACCCCTTGATTTAATTTAGGAAACCGGCGCTCTATCCATTTGAGCTATGGGGGCAACACCCGAATCGCGAGCCGTGGGTATGCGGCATTCTCGCCGGCACCGCATCGGTTCAAGAGCGCCGGCCATTCGCGCCGCGCAACCCCGTCGGCACGTATTACGCGGTGGCCAAGCGCGGCGGCAAGCAGTTTCGGAAAGCAAGGACGAGACGCGGGTTTTGCAGGCCTCAAGGCCGCCCCCGGGCTGCGATCATCGAATAGTCGCGGCGATTTCGCGCTTACTGGGCAGTAGGCGGGCCGGTCTGCGCCGGAGGGGCGGGCGGAGGCGTGGCCGGTGGCGGAACGGCCGGCGGTGCTGCGCCTGTCACCGGATCCGCGGCTTTCGCGCTTGTCTTGACCTCGACCGGCTTGGCGGTGGCTTCCGGGTGTTCGTCCAATTCCTTCAGTTTTCGTTTCGCCCAGACGTTGTCCTGCTTGGCGGAGGCTTCAAGCCACTTTCTGGCATCGACCGGGTTCTTCTCCACGCCTTTGCCGGTCAGGTAGCGTATGCCGAGTTCATACTGCGCGGTCGGGGAGCCGGCCTCGGCGCGCTTGATTTGAAACTCGAGGACGCGCTGGTCGGCGGCTTTCTTCTCGGCGGCGATTTTGGCGAGGTCGGCCTCCGTCGGGGCGGGAGCGGGCCGGGGCGCCATCACGGCCGGACCGGGCGGCAGAGCTACGGCTGAAGGGGGCGGCTGAGCCACGGATGGCTGTTGCACTGGCGCAGGTCGTGGCGGGGCAATTCGGCGCATGTACTGTCGGGGCGAGCGATACTGAGCCCACACGGAAGGCGACCCAAGCGCGATCGCCGCGGCGGCCAGGAAAATCCATACGATCAGTTTCATACCGATACGAAAAATCCCACAACTCTCCGGTGGTGGCAAGTTCAAAGCCGTCTCCAAGACAGCCTCCGGGAAGGAGATGCCCGGACAGTTGGCGGACCTGAGCGGGGCGGTCTAGCCTGCCGGTACGGAGTGGGAGAGATTCCATGAGCCGCCGAGGCTCACGAATTGTGCCCCTGACCCCCCCCCTTCTGCAAGTCGTTGGAAATCAACGCAGCCCACGGGAGGTTCATGGGTAGGGTCAGAGTCACGACCAGTGCGCGCGCGCTGGCGATGGCGCGGCCTCGCGCGGCCCGGTCCATTTTTGCCGAAAGTTCTTCGCGTAACGCGACCCACTCAGCGTCGCCGTCGAGGGCGGCCACGGCTGCCCAGGCATAGGCGTTCTCCAGCTCAGGTTCGGTGTTTCCCGTCGCCGAGAGCTGCCGCGCGAGTTCGAACTGGGCGGCATGAAGGCCCTGCAGGGTTGCGATTTCGAAGCGCTTGCACGCCTCCTCCGGATCGGGGATCACACCCACACCTTCAAGCAGGAATTTGCCGGTAGGTAGATGGCCTCGGCGTCGCGGCTTTCCGCGGCGAGGTTCGCCCAGCGCCAGGCGGCCGGCCAATCGGGATCCGCCCCTTTCCCGTGCCAGCAAGTCACGGCCACGTCGATCCTTGCCCGGGTGAGGCGCGGGCCCACGGTCGCGGGGTCATGCCCCGAAACCTGCAGCGTCTTGGTCAGAAACTGCGCCCGCCGGTCATGGCGACAAGTCTTCGATTGCCGCCAGCTCAGCGCCTCGATGTAATTCGAGGTCACGGGCTGATCCTCGGTCAACAATTCGCTCAGGCGGATCGCGGCGGACGCAATACCCGCTTGGGCGGCCTTGCGGTAAGCATCGAGGACCGCAGCGCGTCCGATTTTCGGGAGCAGATGGCGTTCGGCGAGTTCGGCCGCCGCCCCGAGGGCGTGCGTGTAGCCGCGTTCGGTGGCGCGCCGGAAACATTTGTCAGCGCCCTCGAAGTCGCCTCCATGAGCGAGCAGCAGGCCCAATCGATAATCCGCCTCCGCCAGGCCTTGCTCGGAAGCGATGCGCAGGTACCTCTCGCCTTGGAAGAGATCCACACGACCGAGCGTGCCGTCAACGTATCCCTTGCCCAACGCGAGGGCGCTCTCGGCATGACGCGCCTTGGCCGCCCGCTTCAGGTATTTGCGGGCCTTTCGATTGCGGAACCGCAGAGAACAGCAGGCGTCACACCGAGCATCGCCCCGCTTCAGGTATTTGTGGTAGGCCTTTCGATTGCGGGGGCGGCGACCTTCGTCCGTGCCTGGACGTTGCGAAGTATGGCACGCGGCGGCGAGCTTCACCGACGCTTACACGTTGCCCAGGCGGCTCAAGAGCCGACACCAGGCGAACCGAGGCGAAATTGCGGAGCGGCGGCTGAAGAAAAGGAGGAACACGAGACCACCCAGTGCCAGGAGGATACTGACGCTCCACAGCGTGATCCCTGACTTCGCCCACTCGCTCAGGGTGAAGTTGATGTACTCGACGATTCTCAAGCCACTTCCACGGTAGAGGCAGCGCTCCGGCGCGGATCGCGACGACGGAGCAGTCTTTCACCGCCAGCGTTCGGTTTGGCGCCTGTCCGGTCATTCACCATGTCCCGCTGCGCGTCCAGTCCCGCCGAGTCTGCCCAAGACAGACTCTGAGGATCGCGCCGAGCGCCGGCAAGCAAACTCCGACCCAGCCATAGCGTGGTGGCGAACCGTCCGTAGCCCCTGGGCACGACCGTTCTTGGCAGCCTGACGTGTCGCCCGGCTGACTTCCGCTGAACTCACGAATCGGTAGTGTCTTTGGTTTGGTGGTGGCGATGCTGCCGCACCGCCCTGCGCCGCCGCAGCGGCGCAGCCACCCATTTGAAATCAGGACACCATCCCCGAATCGCCCCGCTTGCTCTGCGACGGCCGGCGGGCCATCTTCCGGCAGGTATGGCTCGCAAACGCATCCTGGTCGTGGAAGATGACGACCTCCATTTCGAGCTCTACGAGGAAGCACTCGCAGACTACGAATTGATCCGCGCCACGACCGCCTCCGCCGCCCTCGCCCGGCTGCCCAAAGAACGCCCGGACTTGATCATCCTCGACCACGTCCTCGCCCGGCGCGAGAAAGGCCTCGCCTACCTGCCCGAACTCAAGGACCTCCTGCCTTACGTCCCGATCATCGTGGTGTCCGGCGCGCTCGAAGCCCACCAACAAATCGAGGCGCTCACCGGGCCGCGTCGCGCCCATTACTGCCTGGTGAAGCCGATCGACTTGAACGAACTCAAGCGGACGGTGGCAACCGCGCTCGAACAGTGCGGCGAGGCGGAAATCGTCCGGCAATTCGAGGCGCTGGAGCGCTCGAAACGCGTGGACGTGGAAGACTTGCTCAGCCGCTCGACCGACCGGCTGCGCCGCCAAACCGAGATCCGCAAGCTGGTGGCCAGTTCGCCGGAGCGGCCGAACATTTCGGCGTTGGCGCGGCAGTTCCGCGTCGCCCGCCGGACGATCATTCGCGATCTGCAGGAACTCATCCGGCGCGGCGAAGTGCCGCCGGCGGTCTATCCGAAGTGGGAAACCGGCGAGGACGACGAAGAGGAACCCGGCGAACCGCCCGTCGAGTCGGCGGCGGCCGATTGAACCGGCAAGGCTGGGCAAACTGGGCTGCGGTTACGCCGTCTTGGCCTGGCGCGCGCGGCGGGCTTCCTCGCGTCGCCACCGGCGTTCGCGGCGCTTGGCCTCGGTGCGGAGCAGTTCTTCCGCGGACCAACCTTTTTCCTGGCCGAGTGCGGCGAAGCCAAACAAAGCCTCGGCCAACTCGCGTTTGCTCTTCGCGCGGTGCCCCGAGCCGGCGCGCTCGGCCGCGAGTCCGGCGCGGCGCGCCTTTTTCCAGAGCTTCTGGGCGCGCATCAGCGCCGGCAGGTGCGCGGGGATGCCGTCCAGCGCGGAGGCGCGTTCGTGGCGGGTGCCCCTTTTCTCGACGTGCTTGAGGCGGTCCCATTGCTCCCAGACCGCGGCGGCCGTGCGGGCTTGGGCGTCGCCGAAGACGTGCGGGTGGCGGTGAATCAGCTTGGTGACCAATCGCCGCGCCACGCCGTCGAAATCGAACGCGCCGCGTTCGTTCGCCATCTGGCAGTGGAAAACCACTTGCAGCAACAAGTCGCCCAGTTCCTCGGCCATCTCCTCGTCGTCACCCGCTTCGATGGCGTCCATTAGTTCATAGACTTCCTCGACGGCATGGTGGCGCAAGGTCCGGTGGTCCTGCTCGCGATCCCAAGGACAGCCGTCCGGTGCGCGGAGCCGGGCCATGACCGCGAGGAGTTGGTCAAGCGCGCGCGCGCGCTTGGGTGGCTGGCGTTGCTGGCGGGCGGGTGAGTTGGAGTCCCTGACCGGCGGCGAAGGTTTCTGGACGGAGGAACGGTTCACAAGATCACCAGGTTGTCGCGATGCACCACTTCGCTGCCGGCGGCTTTGCCCGCGCGGACGGCGGCCGCGTCGAAGCCCGCGATGCCGCGGGCGAATTCCGTGCCCGCGGGGTCGCAAATGCGGACCACGTCGCCGGC
This sequence comes from bacterium, assembly GCA_021823625.1. GTDB lineage: Bacteria > Verrucomicrobiota > Verrucomicrobiia > Limisphaerales > J093 > DSVZ01. Next base: position 11,145 of record JAKANS010000174.1, read on the forward strand.
GGTGAAATCGCCCTCGCACCGCGCCACGCCCGGCAGCAACAGGCTGCGGCCTTTTTCGCAAAGCGCGGCGCGCGCGCCGTCGTCCACGAACAGCGTGCCTTGGGGGTGGTTGAAAAAGGCGATCCAGCGCTTGCGGCTCGGGAGCTTGTGCGCCTGGGGCACGAAGATCGTGCCTTCGTCCTCGCCGGCCAGCACGTGCGCCAACACGTCGGGTTTGCGTCCGCTGGCGATCACCATCGGGATGCCCGAGCGCATCACGATGCGCGCCGCTTCGATCTTGGTTTTCATGCCGCCGACGGCGGTGACGCTGGCGGTCCCGCCGGCCAGCTTTGTCACCGAGGCGTTGACCTGCTCGATCACCGAAAGCACGCGGGCGTCGGGCTGGCCGTAGTTTTCCACCACGCCGCCGACGGTGGTGAGGATCACCGCGAGATCGGCGGGCAGCAACGTGGCGACCAGCGCGGAGAGGCGGTCGTTGTCGCCGAACTTGAGTTCCTCGACCGAGACGACGTCGTTTTCGTTGATGATCGGCACGACGCCGCGGGCGAGCAGGGTCAGCAAGGTTTTGCGGGCGTTGAGGTGGCGGTCGTGGTCGGCGAGGTCGGCATGGGTCAGCAGAACTTGCGCGACCTGGAGGCCGAATTTCTCGAACAAGTCGCCGTACATCGCCATGAGCCGGGACTGGCCGACGGCGGCGCAGGCCTGCAATTCCTCCAGGCGCGCGGGGCGGCGGTCGAGCCCCAGCATGCCCATGCCCGCGCCCACCGCGCCCGAAGTGACGAGCACGACTTCGCGGCCGGCCTTGCGCTGCTCGGCCACCTGCGCGACCAACTGGACCAACTGCAGGAAGTCCGGTTGCTTGCGGCTGTCGGTGAGGACGCCGGTGCCGAGCTTCACCACGATGCGGGTCGCGCCTTTGAGCAACTTGCGTCGCATGGCGAGTGACTAACAAAGCCGCCGGGCGAAGTCGAGGGACGAAAGGGCGGCGGCGCGCATCTCAGTTTCTTGCAGGGTCGTGTAAGCTGGGGGCATGACAACAACGATTGCGCCGACCGCTATTCCTGCGGTCTGCACCCGTTCCCCCCGTTCGGGCGTTCCCGCCGTTCCCATCCCC
>JAKANS010000175.1 GCA_021823625.1 bacterium
GCTTCCAACCCGACCTGGGCCTTGAAGGCGCCGGTATACCGTTTCCGTTTTGTTTTGCTCATAGTTCTGCCGTTCTCTCATGCCCGGCAGAACCCGAAAAGTCTAACTTAGCTACTGGTCCGAATTTGGGGGTCCATTTCTTGGTGCAGTTCAGTCGTCCGTTGGGGCGGCAAGGCCAAGGGCCTGGACCGTTCGCGTTCCTTGGGTTCGACCACTACTGGGGTAAAACCTTGAACGGGGGTTGGACCATCAAGCGCAAGACGCAAGGGAAACGGCGGCGCCGGTTCCTGAGCGGGATACACGCGGGGGGCCAAAAGAACCGACACTTGAACATCGTGGAGCAATATCAGACCTTGAAGCGCAAGCGGCGCGGGCACTATCAGTATTATGGTGTGCGCGGCAACTTCAAGATGCTGGAGGTTGCGTACGAGCACACTGAAAGGGTGGGGAAGCGGTGGCTGAGTCGTCGGAGTTCGAAGCCCCGGTTGAATTGGGAGCAGTGGGTGGGGCGGTGGCAGGCGATCTGCCCGCTGCCGAAACCGAGGATCGTGCATGCGTTTTGAGGGGGGGCGGCAACGCGTCATGCGCCTGGGCTGGGAACGGCCCGGATCACCGGCCGCGAGGTCGGTGCGGACGAACCGTATGAGGGAAATACTTCACGTCCGGGTCTGTGGGGGGCGCCGGGGGCAACCCCGGCCCCTACCCGGCAGCGAACCGCCGTTGGCGCTGTCCGTTCCGCTATCGCGGTTCACGCCACGAGTCGGCGGTGGCTCAGCTTTCTACGTTCGGCCCAAGGATATGGACCCGCGTATTCAAATCTGGAACGTCCTGCACGACGGTGAGATCACCGCCATCTCAGGGGAAGACGGCGAGACCCTCACCATGTTCGTGAGCATTCCCTACCTCAGGCGGAGGTCGGAGCCTCTTGGCGACAGTTTCGTCCTGACGTTGGGGGGCCTCAAGCGTCTTGAGTTTCGCAATTTCGATGGCACCACAACACCCCTCCGAGAGGAGATTGACATCAGCACACCCGGGATTCTCTCGACCGAGTCGGAGGCCATGCCAGTCAGGATCGAGACGACAATGGGTCAGTCGATCCTGGATTTCGAGGGCATCCGTTTGGGCATGGACACTGGTCAACAGATCGAATACTAGACGATCGAAAAGGTGTGTAAAGAATACTGGGCTGAATGGAACGCGAAGGCCGAACAAGGCATCAAACGCATCTGAATATGAACCCACCCGTTTTCTCGGTGGTCCGGACCACGCGAACCGCGATTGAGGCCGACCTGCTCATCGCGGGTTTGCGCAGCGCCGGTCTTCACCCGCTGGACTTGGAGACCGCGTCCCACTGCTCCCTCGCCGGAGCGGACGTTTCCTTTCACCTTGAGGTGCCCACCACCGAACTGAGTGCAGCCCGAGAGTTTTTGAGGTCACAGGACGACTCAACCCAGGCTCGCTGATCCGGCTGCGACGCGATCAAGGGCTGCGGAGCCGCCATTCGCCACACCCCAGCGCCTTCGGCATCAGATGTTCTCGCCGATGCTCGGCACCTCGGGATACGGCACGTGCTGTTCCGGTCCGAGCGCGGCGGATTCGGTGGCGAGCACGCGGTAGTTGCGAATTTGGAACGACACCCGGCAGTCATCGGCGAGACCGAGTTGGGCGTACTCTTCCTTGGTCATGCGGGCGCGAATGACGAGACCCGACTCGGACTCGAGTTCGAGGCGCAACACGCCCACCAAGAAGAACGTGTGCCGCAGCGTGGCCAGATGGCGGTACTGCGCGAGGTCGGGCGAAATCTGCACGGCGTAAGGCCGGAAGCCGATCCGCATCCGCTGGCCGTCGGGGATGCCCGGCGCGGGAAACTCGAGCTCGCCGAGCGTGGCGGTGCCGCCCCAGACCTCGCATTCGAGCACGTTCATGACGCCGATGAACCGCGCCACGAATTCGTTGACCGGCGACTCATAGACTTCGCGCGGTGTGCCGATTTGTTCGAGGTTGCCACGGGAGAAGATCACGATGCGGTTCGAGACTTCCATCGCCTCTTCCTGGTCGTGGGTGACGAACAGGGTGGTGACGTTGAGGTCGTGGTGGAGGCGCACCAGCCATTCGCGCAATTCCTGGCGAATCTTGGCATCGACGGCCCCGAACGGTTCGTCCAGCAACAGCACGCTGGGCTTGGGCGCGAGCGCGCGGGCGATGGCCACCCGCTGGCGTTGGCCGCCCGAAAGTTGGTGCGGGTAGCGGTTCTCGAGACCCTCGAGGCCGAAGAGCGCCAGCAGTTCCGTGACGCGTGCCTTGATGTCGCGCCGCTTCCATTGCTTCACCTTGAGACCGAAGGCGATGTTCTTGAACACGGTCATGTTCTTGAACAGCGCGTAGCTCTGGAACACGAAGCCGATGTTTCGCTGCTGGACCGGCACGTCGTTCACGCGCTCGCCACGCACCAGCAGGTCGCCGTCGGTCGGCCGCTCGAGCCCGGCGATCATGCGCAGCACGGTGGTCTTGCCGCCGCCGCTTGGGCCCAGCAGCGCGACCAGTTCGCCGTCTTGCACCGTGAAGCTCACGTCGTTCACGGCCGCGGTGCTGCCAAAGCGCTTGCTGACGTGGCGCAACTCGATGCTCATGCGTTGGGTGAATCCGCGATGCCGGCGGCCAGGGCGGTTTCCAGCCGGCGCCACAAATCGTCCGGGTCTTCCAAGCCGACGGAAAGCCGGATCAGGTGCCGCGAGACGCCGCAGGACTCCGCCCAGTCCAGCTCCGTGTAATGGGCGAGCAACGTGAACGGGCAAGCCAGCGTGAACACCGTGCCCAGGCTGGGGCCTTTGCACACGGCCATCAGATCGTAAATCCGCGGCGACGTCGTCTCTGCGTTTTTGGGCAGGAACGTGATGAGCGAGCCCCAGCCGCCGCCGGGCCGGCGCACTGCTTCGTACACCTCGCTGAATTCCCAGCGCGGGTACCAGACCCGCTCCACCGCCGGGTGCGCGCGCAAACGCTCGGCGATGCGCAGGCCGTTGGCGTTGTGCCGCCCCATCCGCTCCGGAAAACCGGCGGCCTGGGCGTCCAGCACTTGGGCGTCGCTGCCCCAAAGCAATTCCTCGTGGCGGGCGCGCACGGTTGCCTTCAACTCAGCGTGGTACGGCGAGCGCGGGTTGCAGATGACCGCGCCGCCCATCGCGTCGCAGGTGCCGACCACGTACTTGGTGAGGCTGGTCGCGATCAAGTCGGCGTGGCCATTCAGGTTCACGTTGAAGGGCGTGGCTACGACGTCGTCGGCGATGAGCGGCACGCCGTGCCGGCGCAAAATGGGCGTGATGCGCCGCAGGTCCGCCGAGCCGAGCAGCGGGTTGCCCGGGATTTCGGCGAAGCAAGCCGCCAGCGGTTCACTGTGCGCGAGCACCTCCAAGTCCTCCGCGATGCGGTCGAGGTCGTGGAGAAGGTGCCCGCCCGCGCCGAACTTTTGCTGGAGCTTGAACGTGTCCACGTACGGGAAGCCCAGTTGCGCGGTGCGTCGGCCAGGGCGGCGCGCCGCCACCGCGTGCAAAGCCTCGAATTGCGCGGCCATGCCGGTCGGGGCCAGGAACACGTCGTCTTCGGCGCAGTCGTAAAACCCCGCGAGTTGCCGGCGCAACGACTGGCGGACCGCAACCGCTTCCGCTAGGTCGTCGCGGCCCGCCAGCCAAGCCTCGGCCTGGCGGCTGGAAACGATCAGCCCGGTGTGCTGCCAAAACGCGCGCAACGCCACCGTGCCAGCTTCGTTGATGGCGACCGCGTGGAGTCCGCGCTGCGGCGGCAGGGCAGTCGCTTTGCCGCCGTTCCGCTCGATGAAGGCGACGCATTCGCGGGCGACGCGCGCCGACGGAAACGGCAGGCAAGGCCGGCCGTCCCCCAGCTCGCGCGCGACCTGCTGGACCAGCGGGTGCACCACAAAACGCGGGTAGCCGTTGCGGAGCCGGTCGATCACCTCCGGGCACTTTTCCTCGTAACCGACCACGTCCTGCCAGCGCGGGAGCGCCATCGAAACCGCGTGCGGCGAGTCGGGGAGCGGCCGGCCGAGGTCGGCGGCCTGCCAGGCGGGTTCACGTTGCAGATCGACGGTACTCATCGCACCACCTCCCGCAACGCCGCGTCGATGTCGGCGATCAAGTCGGCCATGTCTTCGATGCCGACCGAGAAGCGCAACAAGCCGTCGCCGATGCCCACGCGGCGCCGGACTTCCGGCGGCACGGAGGCGTGAGTCATGGTGGGCGGATGGCAGATCAGGCTTTCCACGCCGCCGAGGCTTTCGGCCAGCGTGAACAGGCGCAGCCGGCGGCAAAACCGGAGCGCGTCCTCGGCTGAGCAATCCAGTTCCGCGATGACAATGCCGGAACCGCCGCTCATTTGCCGGCGGGCCAGATCGTGCTGCGGATGGCTGGGCAAAAACGGGTAACGAACCAGGCGCACGCCACGGCGCGTTTCGAGCCAGCGCGCGAGTTCGAGCGCGTTCGCACAATGGCGTTCCATGCGAAGCGCGAGGGTGCGCTGGCCGCGGGCGGTCAGCCAGGCGTCGAACGGCGACGGCTGCAAACCGAGTGCCTTTTGCGCAAAAATCATCTTGTCCTGCCAGCCGGCGTCGTTGGTGGCCACGATGCCGCCGAGGCAATCGCTGTGGCCATTGACGTATTTCGTCGTCGATGACAACGAGAGCGTCGCGCCGAGTTCGATCGGTCGCTGGAGGTACGGCGAGGCAAAAGTGTTATCGACCAGCACGGTCGCGCCGACTTCGCGGGCTACAGCGGTGATGCCAGCGATGTCCACGATTTTGAGCAGCGGATTGGTCGGGCTTTCGAGCCAAACGAGCGTCGGGCGTTGGCGGCGGATTTCCTCCCAGTTGGCCGGCTGGCTGAGGTCGAGGTAAGCCACGCGCACGCCGAACTTGGCGAAGACCTTGTCGAACAGCCGGTAGGTGCAGCCATAGACGTTTTCCTCGGCGAGCACCAGATCGCGGCTCCGCAAGGTCGAGACCACCGCGGTGATGGCGGAGACGCCGCTGGCGAAACAGGTGGCGAACCCGGCACCCTCGAGCGCGGCGGCGCTTTGTTGGAGCAAGCGAAAATTCGGGTTGCCCGACCGCGTGTAATCGAAGCCGTCGGCGTTGCTGCTCGCGAACGTCGAGGTCAGGAAGACCGGCGGCATCACCGCGCCGGTCGAGCCCGCGAAACCGCGCGCGGCATGAACCGCGCGGGTGGTGAATCCATCTTTGGTTTGGTCGCTCATGAGGTTCAGGGCACCAGGTCGCTGTCCACGCTCACGTCGCTGAACAGCCACGAGGACAGGTAGCGCTCGCAACACGACGGGATGATCGTGACGATTTGTTTGCCGGCGTTCTCGGGGCGCTGCGCTAATTGCAGGGCGGCCCAGACCGCCGCGCCGCTGGAGATGCCCGCCGGGATGCCATCAAGCTGGTTGACCTCCTTCGAGATCGGACCGGAGTCTTCTTCGCGCACCTGGATGATTTCGTCGATGGCTTGGGTGTTGAGCACCTGCGGCACAAAGCCGGCGCCAATGCCCTGAAGTTTGTGCGGCCCCGGTTGGCCGCCGGAAAGAACGGGCGAGCGCGTGGGTTCGACGGCCACCACGCGGAAACCGGGCTTGCGGGCCTTGAGCACCTCGGCGACGCCGGTGAGTGTGCCGCCGGTGCCGACGCCGGCCACGAGGATGTCCGCGCGGCCGTCGGTGTCGCGCCAGATTTCCTCGGCCGTGGTGCGCCGGTGGATCTCCGGGTTCGCCGGGTTGGCGAATTGTTGCAGGATCAGGCTGTTGGGAATGTGCGCGCGCAACTCCTCGGCGCGGGCGATGGCGCCCTTCATGCCTTTGGCGCCGTCGGTGAGAACCAGTTTCGCGCCGAGGATTTTCAGCAGCTTGCGCCGCTCGAGGCTCATGGTTTCGGGCATGGTGAGGATCAGTTTCAGGCCTTTGGCGGCGGCCACGAACGCGAGCGCAACGCCGGTGTTGCCGCTGGTTGGCTCGATCAAGACGGTGTCCGGTTTGATGCGGCCGCTGCGCAAGCCGTCCTCGATCATCGCCACCCCAATGCGGTCCTTGACGCTCGAGAGCGGGTTGAAGAACTCGAGCTTGAGCAGGATTTCCGCGCGGGCACCGTGCTTTTGCGCGGTGCGGTTAAGGCGGACCAGCGGCGTGTTGCCGACGGTTTCCGTGATGTCGTTGAAGATACGGGGCATGGGGTTCCTTTCGTCGCGTGTGACTCTCACCGGTGGCCAAGGTGCTCAACCACGAAGGCACACCAAGGCACACGAATCAGGTGGAGCGGCGGCGGTGTCAACTCAGGGTTTTCCGGGGCGTTCATTCGTGGGCGGCGGCGCGGGTGCGGTTCATAGCCAATCGTCGCGGGTCGGAAGCTCGTTGTCGGCGGGCGCGGACCCGGCTTGCTCCGCTCGGGCAAACGCGCGCTGTTGCTGCCATTCGAGGTAGGTCTTCACGAAGAGGGTGAGCAACGCGATGACCGCCAGCAGGCTGGCCACGGCGAAGGCACTGGTGGCGTTGAACTCGTGGTAAAGCTTGTCCACGCGCAGCGGCAGCGTGTCTGTCTCGCCGGCGATGTGGCCCGACAGCACGGAGACGGCGCCGAATTCGCCCATCGCCCGCGCGTTGCACAGAATCACGCCGTAGAGCAGCCCCCACTTCACCGACGGCAGCGTGACCTGCCAGAACGTCCGCCACCCGCTGGCGCCCAGCGTGAGCGCGGCCTGTTCCTGGTCGGTGCCGGTGGCCTGCATCACCGGGATGAGTTCCCGCGCCACGAATGGAAAAGTGACGAAGACCGTGGCCAGCACGATGCCCGACACGTTGAAAACGATGCGAATGCCGTGCGCGTCCAGCCAGGGTCCGAGGTAGCCCTGCATGCCGAACAGGACCAGGTAAATCAGCCCCGCCACGACGGGCGAAATCGCGAATGGCAGGTCGATGAGCGTGATCAGAAACGCCTTGCCGCGAAACTGGAATTTGGCGATCGCCCACGCAGCGGCCACGCCGAACACGGTGTTCAGCGGCACCGCAATGGCCGCCACCAGCAGCGTCAACTTCGCCGCGGCGATGGTGTCCGGCTCGGCCAGCGCCGCCAGGTACGCCCGCCCGCCTTTGGCCAGCGCCTGCCAGAACACGTTCACCAGCGGCAGGACCAGGAACACGGTGAGGAACAGCACCGCCGCGCCGATCAAGAATCGCCGCGCGAGCCCGCCCTCCTCGGGGCCGTGCCCGCGAGTGCGCTGTGCGAGTAAACGCGATTTGGCGGCGCCGGACATGGTTCAACGTTGCCAGGCGCTGGCCCAGCGTTCGAGGAGGTTGATGACGGCCAGCAGCACGAACGACAAGGCCAGCAGCACGACGGCGATGGCGATGGCGCCGGCATAATTGAACTCCTCGAGCCGGATCACGATCAGCAGCGGCGCGATCTCGGACTCGAACGGCTTGTTGCCCGCGATGAAAATGACCGAGCCGTACTCGCCGATCGCGCGGGCAAAGGCGAGGGCGAAGCCGGTCAGCACCGCCGGCAGCAACGTCGGCGCGATGATAGTGAGGAACGTGCGCCACCGTCCGGCACCGAGCGTGGCCGCCGCTTCTTCGACCTCGGTCTCGAAGCCTTGCAGCACTGGCTGCAACGTGCGCACGACGAACGGCAGGCCGATGAACGTGAGCGCGATCACCACGCCCAACCGCGTGTACGCGCCTTGGATGCCCAGCGGCACCAGCCACCGGCCCAACCAGCCGTTCGCGGCGAACAGACTCGAGAGGGTGAGACCGGCCACCGCTGTTGGCAGCGCGAACGGCAAGTCCACCAGCGCGTCGAACAGGCGTTTGCCGGGGAACTCGTAACGGACCAGCACCCACGCCACCAGCGTGCCGAACAGGGCGTTGAGAAGCGCCGCCACGAACGAGGCGCCGAAGGTGAGCCGATACGCGGCCAATGCACGGTCGGAGGCGGCGAGTTGCCAGAACTCGCCCCAGGACAGGCCGAGCAATCGCAGGAACAACGCCGCCGTGGGCAGGAGGACGATCACGCTCAGGTAAACGAGCGTGTAGCCCATGGTCCGGCGAAAGCCCGGTAGCACGTTAAAGGGTCGGGCAGCCATGCGGCACTGGTTGACGCTGGCTCAGCTTAAGAGGGCGGAGCGGTGGCGCAAAGGATTTATGCGCCTTGGAAGAGGTCTTCCACCGGATCGCTTTCGAGGCCGACGTCGGCGAACAGCCAGGAGGAAAGATAGCGCTCGCTGCACGAAGGAATGATCGCCACCACGCGTTTGCCGGCGTTCTCCGGCCGCTTCGCGACCTGGAGCGCCGCCCAGGCGCTCGCCCCGCTGGAGATGCCGACCGGGATGCCGTCGGTCCGATTGATCTGCTTCGAGACCGCCGCGGCGTCTTCTTCCTTCACGGTGATGGTTTCGTCCACCACCGCGCGATTCAGGTTTTCGGGGATGAAGCCGGCACCGAGGCCTTGCAGCTTGTGCGGTCCGGGTTGGCCCCCCGAAATCACCGGCGAGCCAGCGGGCTCCACCGCCACGATCTTGAGCGCGGGCAGGCGCGGTTTGAGCACCTCGCCCACGCCGGTGATCGTGCCGCCCGTGCCGACTCCGGCCACGACAAAGTCCAGCCGGCCGTCGGTGTCACGCCAGATTTCCTCGGCGGTGGTCCGCCGGTGGATGGCGGGGTTCGATGGATTCGAAAACTGCTGCAGGATCACGCTGTTCGGAATCTTCGCCCGCAATTCCTCCGCCCTGGCGATGGCGCCTTTCATGCCTTTGGGGCCTTCGGTCAACACCAGCCGCGCGCCCAGCACCTTGAGCAATTTGCGCCGCTCGAGGCTCATCGTCTCGGGCATGGTGAGGATCAGCTTCAAACCTTTCGCGGCCGCCACAAACGCGAGCGCGATACCGGTGTTGCCGCTGGTGGGCTCGATGAGGACGGTGTTCGCGTCGATCTGGCCGGATTGCAGCGCGTCCTCAATCATGGCCACGCCGATGCGGTCCTTGACGCTGGACAGCGGGTTGAAGAATTCGAGTTTGAGCAGCACTTCGGCCACGGCGCCATGGGCCTGGGCGGTGCGGTTCAAGCGAACCAGCGGCGTATTGCCGATCGTCTGGGTGATGTCGTCGTAGATGCGTGCCATAAATCAGGAACGGAGTTGAGGTTGAAGCGCCGGGCGGCTCAACGGCGCGTGCGGGTGATCTGATCGAAAATGCCGCCTTCGCCGAAATGCCGCGGCTGCGCCTTCGCCCAGCCGCCGAACGCTTCATCGATGGTAACCAGTTTGATCTTCGGAAACTGCGCGGCGTATTCGGCGGCCACTTCCGCGAGGCGGGGCCGGTAAAAATGCTTCGCCGCGATACGTTGGCCTTCGGGCGAGTAGAGGTGCTCCAGGTAGGCTTTGGCCACAGCCTCGGTGCCGTGCCGTTTCACCGTGCGATCCACCCAGGCCACCGGCGGTTCGGCCAGGATGCTCAGCGAGGGCGTGACCACCTCGAACTTGCCGGCGCCAAACTCGGCGCGGGCGAGATAGGCCTCGTTTTCCCAGGCGATCAGCACGTCGCCGATGCCGCGTTGAACAAAGGTCGTGGTCGCGCCCCGCGCCCCTGTGTCCAACACCGGCACGTTCGCGAAGAGGCGGGTCACAAAATCGCGCGCCTTGGCCTCGTCGCCACCGGCCTTCTGGGCCGCGTACGCCCAGGCCGCCAGGTAATTCCACCGGGCGCCGCCGGAGGTCTTGGGATTCGGCGTCACGACCGCCACACCCGGCTTCACGAGATCGTCCCAGTCTTTGATGCCTTTCGGGTTTCCCTGGCGGACCAGGAAAACGATCGTGCTCGTGTAGGGCGCGCTATTGTCCGGCAACCGTTTCTGCCAGTCCGCCGGCAACAGGTGCCCCATCGTGGCGATGGCGTCGATGTCGTAAGCCAGCGCGAGCGTCACCACGTCCGCCGGCAGACCGTCGATGACCGAGCGCGCCTGCTTGCCGGAGCCGGCGTGCGATTGCTTGACCGCCACCGTGTCACCGGTCTGGGCCTGCCAATGCCTGGCGAAAGCGGCGTTGAACTCCTCGTAGAACTCGCGGGTCGGGTCGTACGAGACGTTCAACAGCGCGACCTCGGCGGCGTGCGTTCCCACCGAGAGCAAAGCAACGATCACGGTCAAGAGCAGTCGTCGCACCCGGCCCGAACCTTGGAACGCCAAGGCCCGCCGCGCTCGCCCAAGGTGGGCGGCGAAGCGACCGAAGCCGCTTTGGTGTCGCGTCAAGGTGGTATCGTTCATCGTGCGCTGCGTCTCTGTTTTTGCGCCGCTCGGTCAGGTAGCTTAGCGTCATACATTACTATGTCAATCATCATTGTCATGTATCCGTAAACGACCATCCGCGTCGCTGGTTTGGCGCGGGCTTTGGCGTCGCAGTCATGCGCTTTGTCGGTGCGTCGCGTTCGTTCCTCCGCCGAGCAGCCGGTACCACTATTGGCCTCGACTGGCACCGTGGGTTGACGGTGGCTCAGCCTCGTGCCGGTCCTGACCGCGACGAAGGATTGCGCCGCGCCGCTTGGGCAGCCTCCAGTTGTCCGAGAACCGCGCACAGCGCATCCAGTCTTGGCGTCGCCACGCCGGCGGCGTGGGCCTGGCGGCGCGGTTCGCGGAACAGGCTTTCCACTTCCAATGCCTGCCCGCGCTCGAAGTCGAGCAGCGTGGATGCCTGGTAAGGCCCCATGCAGCGTGTTCGTTCGAGGTTTTCCTCGACCAGCGAATCCGCCAGCAGATAACCCAGCGCCCGGCCGGCCTGGATCACTTCGCACATCAACTCGCGCACCAGCCCGGCCCAACGCGGGTCGGCCAGCAGTTCGTCGGTGGCCAGCGTGCGGGTCCGCGTCAGGCTCGCCGGCACGCGCCCCGCGACGCAGTTCTCGAACCCGACCAGCCCGGCAACCCCCAGGCCGTTGAAGGGTACGTTCCAAACCAGCTTTTCCCAGTGGGCGCGTTCGAGATCGTCGGCGACCTGGCAAGGCAAGCCCGCCTCGGCGAACAGCGCGGCCAGCGATTGCACGCGCGCAGTGGGCGGCCGGCGATATTCGCCCAGCACGACCGCGCCGTGCGCGAGGTGCCGGATGACACCCGGCTCAATCCGGTTGAGGCAGATGAAGCACAGCCCGCCGAAGATTCGTTCCGGACCGAACAACGCGGCCAACCGGTCTTCATTGCCGAGTCCGTTTTGGAGCGTGAGCACCCTCGTGTCTGGCCCGACCAATGGCGGCAACAAGGCGCCGAACTGGTCGTTGGCCGTGGTCTTGAGGCCAATGAGCACCACGTCGCAGACGCCGATCTCCTCCGGCCGGCGCACGGCGTGCGGCCGCACGGTGAAGTCGCCCTCCACGCTCTGGATGCGGACGCCGTGAGCGCGCACCGCGTCGTAATCCGAGCGCAGGAGAAAATGCATTTCCGCGCCGGTGCGGGCCAGGCGGGCGCCGTAGAAACTGCCGACGGCACCGCACCCCACCACACCGATCTTCAGGCGCTGTCGCGTTGGCGCTGTCACCGCGAGATCCTGGGAAAAGAAAAGGCACTCTGACCAGGCCAGAGTGCCTCCGCGAGAAAGGGGCTTCGGTCAGGCGCCAAGGATGGCGTCCTTCGCGGCTTTCGCGACGCGGAATTTCACGACCTTCTTGGCCGGAATCTTGATGGACTCGCCGGTCTTGGGGTTGCGGCCCATGCGCGCCTTGCGGTTCACGAGCACCAGCTTGCCGACGCCCGGGAACGTAAAGCTGTTCTTCGCATTCTTATAGGCCATTTCGGCCAGGGTATCGAGAACCAGCACGGCCTGCTTCTTGGAGATCTCCACTTTTTCGGCAAGCGTGGCTGCGGTCTGCGACTTCGAGAGAGGTTTTCCCATAGGTTCTTGCGATGTTATTCTGAGTTGTGAGTCAACGGACTTCGCGGCCCTTTTAACAACCTCCCCCGCGGGTGCAAGGTAAAAATCCGCAAAATTCCTTCGTTTTTCCGGGTTTCGGTGCGGAACCCCGGCCCGCGGCTCGGCGAAACCGGGCGGCTTTACCGCGATTCACGCTGGCGAAACCAGTCGAAATATCAATTGTTGCGAAAGTACGTGCATTAAGGTAACCGGCAGTTAAAATATTGGCGCATGGCCAAGACAAAGACGAAGAAAGAACCCACCGTGCAGGAACAACGACGCTATGAGCGGCGGCGCGGCG
>JAKANS010000011.1 GCA_021823625.1 bacterium
CCGGGGCCCGAACCCAAGCCCAACTCCTCCTCGCCCTTGGCCGAACTCGGCAAGCGGTCACTGCCCGGGACGCGATGAATTGGTTTGCCCATTGTGGCTACAGCTTTTGTTGAAATGCTCTAGCCACTTCGTTTCCCGAATATTCACTCCATCAAGAGTCAGGATGACGTGGAGACCTACCTCCGACTTCCTTTCCTGGGTTACTTGCCCAACATCAAGTCCGCCAGCCTCCCGGAGCGCTACCAGCATGCGCACATGCATCCGCAGTCCAACGCTGCGGAGAGTTTTCGCACTGTGAGGGCCGCGATTACTTTGGGAAGCCGCGGAGACAAGTTCCGGATTCTCACGGTCACCAGCAATGTTCCGGCCGAAGGCAAGTCCACGGTCGCCGCCAACATGGCGATCGTGATCGCACAGACTGGTTTGCGAACCTTGCTCGTGGATGCCGATTTCAGGAGGCCCAGCCTGCATCAAGGATTTGGGATGCGCGGCGTGACCGGCTTGGTGGCCTATTTGGCAGGGAAGGTTGCCACGGTCGAGGAAACGGTGCAAACCGCCGAGGTGCCGAATTTGGACTTGGTATGTTGCGGCAGCACGCCGTCCCAACCGTCCGAACTCCTCAGTTCCAAGCGCATGGCCGAATTCGTGCAGGAAATTGGTCGCCGTTACGATCGCGTGATCATCGACTGTCCACCAGTCTCCGCGGTCAGCGATCCGTTGATCGTGGCGTCACTTGCCGATGGCATTGTCTTGGTAACCAAATTCAACAAAGTGCGCCGCGACGTTGCCCGAAAATCGATCCACCGAATCCTCGATGCCGGCCTGCAAATCTGCGGCGCGGTGATCAACGACATCGATTTCGAGGGCCGCGACGCCTACTACTACTCTTACTACTATTACCAGAACCGGTACTACAAGGGCTACTACCACGCGAAGGCAGAGGCCCTCTCAAAAGATGAGAGCATGCAAACTGCAGCCGACGCCGACAAGAAGCTGGTCTCTTGAGATGCCGCCTCTCGAAGCCACCGAGACGGCTTCACTGCCTCCTCACAGGTAATCAGTTAGGATGCACCCAAGGCGGCGGATCGCGCTCTTGGGCCACGCCGCGCGCGGCGTCAGAATGGCGTGGCGCAGCGAGGAGTGGCAGGAGCAGTTCGGTTCCGAGGGGATTAGGGGTAGCACCCGCCGGATTGTCGCCTTGGCTTGTTCGGCGTTGTGTTTGAGGTTCTCGATCACCAGCTCCACCGTGACGTGGGCTTCATCGTCTTTCCAGGCGTCATAGTCGGTCACCATCGCCAGGGTTGCGTAAGCGATTTGCGCCTCGCGGGCACACTTAGCTTCGCCCAGGTTCGTCATGCCGATCACGTCGTAGCCCTGGGTGTGGTTGGCGATCGACTCCGCGCGCGTGCTGAAGGCCGGTCCCTCCATGTTGACATAGACTCCGCCATCGTGGGCAGGCAAGGCGAGTTCCTCACAAGCGCGCCGCAGCAATCCACGGAGTTCCGGGCACACCGGCTCGGCGAAGGCGACATGAGCCACGATGCCACCTCCGAAAAATGTGTGCTCTTGGGAGCGCTTGGTCCGGTCCACAAACTGGTTGGGGAGGACGATATCGCACGGCCGGTGTTGTTCCTGAAGCGAGCCGACGGCGCTGACGCTGAGGATCCAGGCAACGTCCAGCTCCTTCAGCGCATAAATGTTCGCCCGGTGGTTCAGTTCGCTGGGCAACAGGCGATGTTTCCGGCCGTGGCGGGGAAGAAAAACGACCTGGCGTCCTGCCAACTCTCCGGTCAGCAACTGGTCGGAAGGCGCGCCGAAGGGCGTGCTGACCTTGACCCACCGGCGCTTGGTGAGTCCTTCGATTTCATACAGTCCGCTGCCCCCGATGATTCCCACGCGGTGATGTTTCTTCATAGGCTCACTCGACGGTCACGCTCTTGGCCAGGTTCCGCGGCTTGTCCACATCGCAGCCGCGGAGCACCGCGATATGATATGCCAGCAACTGAAGCGGTATGATGCCCAGCAGCGGAAAAGCGAAATCGGGAGTTTCCGGCACGTAGAGTACGTCGTTCGCCTTGGTCGCGACGTGTCGGTCACCTTCCGAGGCTAGGGCGATGACTGGGGTGCCGCGGGCGCGGACTTCCTCCAGGTTGCTGAGACTTTTCTCGTAGAGGAAGCCTTTGGGGACGACGATCACACACGGACTCTCCGGGTCCATCAACGCGATGGGGCCATGTTTCATCTCGGCGGCGGGATAGCCTTCCGCATGAATGTAAGAGATTTCCTTCAGTTTCAGAGCACCCTCCAGAGCGACGGGAAAGTTGATCTGGCGTCCCAGAAAGTAGAAGTCGCGACGGGACGCATACTTGGCCGCCAGACGGCGGATTTCGTCGTTGAGCTGCAGCACTGCGCGCACCTGATCCGGAATCCGCTCCAAGGCGTTGACCACGGTCGCGCCCCGGCTGGGCGCCATCACCCGGAGGCGCCCCATGAACAAGCCGAACAATGCCAGGACGGTAACCTGCGAAGTGAAGGCCTTGGTGGACGCCACGCCGATTTCCGGACCCGCATGCAGGTAGATCCCGCCATCGGCTTCGCGGGCGATGGTGCTTCCCACCACGTTGCAAAGGGCCAGCACTTTGTGGCCGCGTCGCCGCGCCTCCCGCAAGGCCGCGAGCGTGTCGGCCGTTTCGCCGGATTGGGTGATGACCAGGACAAGGGTGTGTTTGTCCAGCGGCGGGTTGCGGTACCGGAACTCGCTGGCGTACTCGACCTCCACGGGGATGTGCGCAAAATCTTCGATAATGTGCTCGCCGACGAGGCCGGCGTGCCAGCTTGTGCCGCAGGCGGCGATCACGATCCGGTCCACGGCGCGCAACTCCGCCGCCGTCATGTTCAACCCGCCGAACTTCGCCGTGGCTTCGTCGTGATCCAGGCGGCCGCGCAGGGCGTTTTCGATCGTCACCGGCTGCTCGAAGATTTCCTTGAGCATGTAGTGCGGAAACGCGCCCCGTTCCGCGTCCTCCACGCCGAACTCGATCTGGCTGATCTGGACCTTGGCGGTCTGCGAACCCAGGTTGGTGACGTGGAAGTTGTCCTGCGTGAGCGTCACCACGTCATAATCGTTCAGGTAAACCACCTGCCGCGTATGCGCGACCATCGCCGTGGCGTCGCTGGCCAGAAAGTTCTCGCCCGCGCCCAAGCCGACGATCAGCGGCGAGCCGCGCCGCGCGCCGACGATTACGCCCGGCTCCTCGGCGCAAATGGCCGCGATGCCGTACGTGCCGATGACCTCCCGCAGTGCCGCCTCGACCGCCTTCGGGAGCAGCGGGCGCGCGGTGTCGCCGGCCTGTTTCAGGCGCTCGTACTCCAGGCCCACGAGGTGGGCCAGCACCTCGGTGTCGGTCGCCGAGGCAAAAACGTGTCCGGCCTGGACCAGCTTTTGTTTGAGGCGGTCGTAGTTCTCGATGACGCCGTTGTGGACCAGCGCGATGCGTCCCGTCTGATCCGCGTGCGGGTGTGAATTGCTGTCGGAGGGCGGGCCGTGCGTGGCCCAACGCGTGTGACCGATGCCCACTTCGCCGGGCAGCGGCAGCTCGGCGAGCAACGGGCTCAGCCCCTCGCCGATCTTGCCTTTGCGCTTCCGCGTCTCGAGCCGGTCGCCCGCGACGACGCTGATGCCGGCGCTGTCATAGCCGCGGTACTCCAGCCGCCGCAGACCTTCGAGGATGATGGGCGCGGCCTGTTGCCTGCCGACGTAGCCAACGATTCCACACATGGTCGAAAACTGTTTGTCACCGGGTTTACGGACATGCTGCTTGCGCCGCGACGGGGACGCACGCTATAAGCATGGAAAAGCACGCGCAAGAAAGGACTTCTGAGCATGGTCACGACGAAACAGGCGGCGGTCGATCCCAACCGGGTGCTTGGCATGATCATGGGGGGCGGCCAGGGTAGCCGCCTTTTCCCGTTGACCCGCGAACGAGCCAAGCCCGCGGTGCCCCTCGCCGGCAAGTACCGTCTGGTGGACATCCCCATCTCGAACTGCATCAACTCCGGGGTACGCCGCGTTTACCTCCTCACCCAGTTCCTGTCCGCCTCGCTGCACCGCCATGTCTATGGGTCGTTCAAGTTCGACCACTTCTCGCGCGGCTTCGTCGAAATCCTCGCCGCCGAGCAAAGCGCCACTGACACCTCCTGGTACCAGGGCACGGCCGACGCGGTCCGCAAGAACCTGGCCCATCTGCGCAGCGCGGATTTCGATTACGCGCTGATCCTGAGCGGCGACCAGCTCTACCGGATGGACTACCGCACGATCCTCCAGCAGCATGTGGACACCGACGCCGAGTTGACCATTTCCACCACGCCGGTGACCCGGGAAGCCGCCCAGTCGCTGGGCATCATGCAAATCAACGCCGACCGGCGGATCGTCCGGTTCGTCGAGAAGCCAAAGGAACCTTCGTTGCTTGACCAGTTGAGTCTGGACCGCGCGACCTACGGGCCGCTCGGCATCGAGGGCAACCAGGAACTGTTTCTCGCCTCGATGGGCATCTACGTCTTCAACCGGGCGTTGCTGCCGAAGCTGCTGGACAACGACTACACCGATTTCGGCAAACACATCATCCCGGCGGCGATCGACACGCAGCGGGTCTTCTCGTACGTTTTCCAAGGCTACTGGGAGGACATTGGCACCATCCGGTCGTTCTTCGAGGCCAACCTGGATCTGGCCTCGGAACTGCCGCGGTTCAACTTCTTCGACATGGCGGCGCCGATCTACACCCGCCCGCGGTTCCTGCCGGCCTCGAAAATCAACGGCGCCTCGCTCGACCACACCATCGTCTCGGACGGCTGCATCCTCAATCACTGCAAGATTTCCCAAAGCATCGTCGGCCAGCGCTTCCTGGTGGATGCCGGCAGCCACATCACGCGCACTGTGATCATGGGCGCCGACTATTACGAATCGCTCGAATCCATCCGGCGCTCCGCGGAAACCGGCGCGCCGCGCATCGGCATCGGCAAGAACACCCGCATCGACACCGCCATCGTGGACAAGAACGCGCGCATCGGGGACAACTGCGTCATCACGCCGCACGGCAAGCCGGAATCCGTTGACCATGCCTTGTACTACGTGCGCGACGGCATCGTCATCATCCCCAAGAACGCGGTGATCCCCAACGGCACATTCATTTAACGCTTCCCCGGAGCACCCTCCACCCCCAGCTCATGCGCGTTCTGGTCTTCCTGGCGACTTCGCTGGTCGCCACCGGGTCGATCCTCGGTGCCGAATCGGTCACCGAACAGCCGCTCTTCAATGGCCATGACCTCACTGGCTGGGTCGTCAAATGCAAGCCCGCCGACGCCGCGCAGACTTGGTGGCGCGTCGAAGATGGCGCGCTCGTGGCCGATTCGTTGGGCCGCCCGAAACACGACTACGTCTGGCTCCTGACCGAGCGCGAGTTTGGCGACTTCGTCCTGCGCCTTCGCTTCCAAGCCTTCCGCGACAGTCCCGGCAATTCCGGCGTGCAAATCCGCAGCCGGTACGACGACGCGGCCGGTTGGCTCGACGGTCCCCAGGTCGATATCAACCCGCCCGGTCCCTGGCGCACCGGCATGATCTGGGACGAAACCCGCGGCAGCCAGCGCTGGCTTTTCCCCGCCGTTCCCCGCGGCCAGTGGGTGAACGAATCGCAGGCCAAACCTGGGCTGGCGCTCCACTTCGCCACCGACCAGCCCGATTGGAACGACTTGGAAATCACGGCCCGCGGCAACCGCGTTCAAGTCTCGCTCAACGGCCTCCAAGTCACGGATTACGACGGCGCGGGCACGCTCGACGACATCGTCCACCGCGAGCGGCAGGTGGGCGTGCGCGGTCACATCGCGCTCCAGATTCACACCGGCGATCAATTGCGAATCCGCTTCCAAGACGTCCGCATCCGCGAGTTGGTTTCCGCGGCGCCTTGAAGCACTGCTCCAGCCGCGCCGCAATCGCCTGTTCATGAGCCGCACCGCAGCGCATTCAGTCGTCTGTCTGGGAGTCGGAGACGGCCGCCCGAGTCTGGATCGGGGGCACGCGGCGTTCCTCTACCGCCTGGGCGGGGCCCGGTTGCTCGTGGACTGCGGCGAGCCAGCCACCCGCGCATTGCTCCAAGCCGGCGTGCCCGCCGATGACCTCAACCACGTTTTCATTTCGCATCAGCACTTCGATCACCTCGGCGGGCTGTTCACGTTGCTGCAAGGTCTGTGGCTGGCGCCGCGGCGGCATCCGTTGAGCGTTCACCTGCCAGCGGTGGGCATCCGGCCGGTGCGCGAACTCATGCGCACGGCGTGCCTGTTCGACGACTGGACGCCGTTTCCGCTCGCGTTCCGTCCGCTGCGGGTCGGGCAAAAGGTTGCCGTCAAGGAAGCCGTTGTGACGCCGCATGCGTCCAGCCATCTGCAGGTGCTCCAGCCAATCCACGGTCCGCGCAACCCGCGTCTCAACCAGGCCTTCAGCTTCATCCTCGAAACGAAGGACCGGCGGGTGGCGCACTCGGCGGACCTGGGCGGGTTGGCCGACTTGGAGGGGCTGACGCGGGAACCGCTGGACCTGCTGGTCTGCGAACTGTCGCATCTCGAACCTGCGGAGGTGTTCGCGCACCTGGCCGGCAAACCGATCCGGCAGGTCGCGTTCGTCCATCTTTCCAGCGCGCAATGGCGCCGGCGCGCCCAGATTGAAGCGCGTGCGGCGCGCGCTTTGCGCCCCATCCAAGTCCACGTTCCCAGCGACGGCGCGCGCCTCGACTTCTGAGTCGCGGCCCGCCACCCCGCGCTGGTCTCGATGACAGGTTTGCGCCTTGGCGCGCCGCCGCTGCTGCCTAGACTGCCCGCGCGATGTCGCAAATGCTGAAAAAATCCGGCAGCCTGGGCCTGGCCACGCTGTCGAGCCGGATCCTGGGCCTGGTGCGCGAACAGGTGTACGCGCATTTCATGGGCGACGGCCCGGTGGCGAGCGCCTTCAAACTCGCCTTTCAGGTGCCCAACCTTTTTCGGCGCCTGCTCGGCGAAGGCGCGCTCACCGCCGCCTTCATCCCGATCTTCAAGCACAAGGAGCGGGCCGAAGGTGAAGCCGCGATGTGGCAGGCCGCGAATGCCACGTTGTCCGGACTGGTGATCGTCACCGCCGCGCTGGTCGGCTTGGGGGTCATCGTCATCAGCCTGGCGCTGGCGGCGACGCAGGTGCATTGGATCCGCGGCGGCCAGACGGTGTTTCCGCCGCTGCCGTTCCCGCTCTTCTCGGACAACACCGTGCTGATGTTGCGGCTGCTGCGCTTGATGTTTCCGTACCTGGTGCTGGTGTGCCTGGCCGCGCTTTGCATGGGGATGCTCAACGCCCGCGGGTATTTCATCATCCCCGCGTTGGGCGCCACGATGCTCAACGTGGTCATGATCGCCAGCGTGTGGTTCCTCGCGCCGCAATTCGGATCCACGCTGGACACGCAGGTTTTCGCGCTCGGGGTGGGCGTGCTCATCGCGGGGTTCGCCCAGTTCGCGTTTCAGGTGCCGGCGCTGTGGAAGGAAGGCTACCGCTACCGCTGGGTCGCGCCGTGGCCCAACGAAACCGTGCGCGTAGTCGTCCGCAAAATGATCCCCGGCATCATCGGCGTGGCGGCTTTTCAGCTCAATGTGCTGCTGATCATGCTGGTCTCGAACTGGGTGGACAAACACATCGTCGCCTCGTTCGACTACGCGGTGCGGCTGATGGAATTTCCGCAAGGCATCGTCGGCATTTCGCTCGCGACCTACCTCCTGCCGACGCTTTCCGGGCTGGCCGCGGACAAGAAGTACCCCGAGTTCCGCGCCACGTTGCGCCAGGGCCTCAGTTACATGGCCTTCATCAACTTGCTGGCGTCGGTGCTGCTGGTCGTGCTCGCGGAACCGATCGTGCGCCTGCTGTTTCAAGGCGGGAAATTCGACGCGGCTTCCACGCACCGCACGGCAACCGCACTGGCCTGCCTGGCGCCCGGCCTCGTGGCTTTCTCAGGCGTGAACCTGCTCGCCCGCGCGTTCTATGCCTTGGGCGACACCCAAACGCCGATGCGGGTCAGCCTGTTCTGCCTGGCGTTGAACCTGTTCGTTTCGTTGTGGGTGGTGGGGCCGTTCCGGCAGGCTGGCCTGGGCGCGGCGAACACGCTGACTTCCGCCCTCAACGTCTGGCTGCTCAGCCGCGGCTTGCGCCGGAAGCTCAAGACCCTCGACCTCGGCGAGTTCCGGACCCGGAGCATTTCATTGCTCGGCGCCACGGTGGCGGCCGGCGGCGTCGCTTGGGGACTTCAGCGGCTGTGGGCAATCAAGGCCGGCCACGCCACGCTGCCGCTCCGGCTGGGCGAAGTATTCGTGCCCGCGCTGGCCGCCGGGCTGGTCTATTGGGGCCTCGCCCTGTGGCTGCGCGTGCCGGAGGCGAAGGAAGTCATTCACCTGCTCGGCAAGCGCCGCCCGCCGCCCGCCGGACCCGGCCTCAACTAGCCGGCCATTGCGGTCGGTGGTTCCGCGTGCCGGCGATTGAACGCCACGCAATCGGCGTAGCGCACGCCGCTGCCGCCAAAGATGTCGAGCGCCGAGCCGATCGTCAGGTCCACCTGCCCGCGCCCCAACGACGTGACTCGTTCGAGGTCGGCGAGCGACCTGGCCCCGCCGGCGTAAGTGGTCGGCAGCGGCGTGTCCCGCCCAAGGCGGGCGACCAACTCCTCGTCAATGCCGCGGCACAAGCCTTCCACGTCCACCGCGTGAATCAGAAACTCGGCGCAGGCGGCGGCCAGGCGCTCGAGCGTGGCGCGGTTGACCCGCAACTCGGTGAACTTCTGCCAGCGGTCCGTCACCACGAAATAGTCGGCCTCGCGCTGGCGACAGCTCAGGTCCAGCACCAGGCGCTCGCGCCCGACGGCCTTCACCAGCCGGGCCAGCCGTTCTTCGTCCAACCGTCCCTCGCGGAATACGCAGGAGGTGACGATCACGTGCGACGCGCCGGCGTCCAGCCAGGCGCGGGCGTTGTCCGCGTTCACGCCGCCGCCCAACTGCAGGCCGCCTGGATAGGCCGCCAGCGCTTCGCGCGCCGCGGTTTCGTTGCCGGGGCCGAGCAGGATGACGTGCCCGCCGCGCAGGTCGTCGCGGCGGTACAGCGTCGCGTACCAGAAAGGCGGTTGGGACGAAACGAAGTTGGTCCGCAGCTTGCCGGGATCTTCGCCAAGCGAGCCCCCGACGATTTGCTTCACCTGGCCCGCATGGAGGTCGATGCACGGACGGAACACGGCTGGACGCTAGCCTCGAGCCCGGTCACCTGACAAGCGAAGCCCGGTTTGGCTTGGGAGTTCGGGTTGAAAATCATTCCGGGCACGACTACCCTCTTTTTGCAGTGATCTATGATCGGCCTTACATGCGCGAGCAACCGCGGCGGCAGTTTCGCCTGCCCTCGGTGACGGTCGGGCTGCTGGTCGTGAACGTGGCGGTCTTCGTCCTCCAAAGCATCAACGCGGTCTATTTCGGCTGGCCGCTCGAGCGTTACCTGGCCTTGAGTCGCGAGGGTTTGCAGAGCGGCTACGTCTGGCAGTTGTTCACGTTCCAGTTCCTCCACGCCAACAGCGGACACTTGCTGGCGAACTCGCTGGGCCTGTACTTCCTGGGCCGGCCGGTCGAGGACATGTTGGGGAAGGCACGGCTGCTGGAAGTCTATTTTGGCAGCAGCTTTCTGGGCGGATTGCTCCAGGCGCTCCTGGGTGTGGCGATCCCGACCTATTTTGGCGGTCCCGTGCTGGGGGCTTCGGCGGGGGTTTGCGGTCTGCTGGCGACCTTCGCCATGCTGCTGGGCGACCGCACGATCCTGCTGATGTTTTTCCTGCCGATCCGCGCGCGGACGCTCCTGCACATCTCGCTGGCGATGGCTTTGTTCTTCGTGCTGGTGCCCGCGGAGCCGGGGATTGCCCACGCCGCGCATTTGGGCGGCTTGCTGGGCGGCATGGCTTACGTGCACTGGATCGTGCGACGGGAGCGGCGGTTGTTCGATTGGCGCGACTACAGCGCGGTCGGACACGAACGCGAACTGGTGGCCACGCAAGCGCGCTCCCAAGCCGCCCGCAAGCGACGGGAGAAAAAAGTCGAGGAAGACCTGCCGCCTGACGAGTTCATCAGCCGCGAAGTGGATCCCATCCTCGAAAAGATCTCCGCGCACGGCATCCAAAGCCTCACCGAGCGCGAGCGGAAGATTCTGGAACGCGCGCGCGCCAAAATGATGACGCGCTGACCGCGCCCCGCCGCCACGGCTCCCGTTTCCGGCGGCCTCAGAATTGCCGCAGAAAGCGGATGTCGTTCTGGTAGAAGAGCCGGATGTCGTTGATCCCGTAACGGATCATCGCGATGCGCTCGATCCCGAATCCAAACGCCCAGCCCGTCCAGACCTCCGGATCGTAGCCGACGTTCTCGAAAACCTGCGGATGCACCATGCCGCAGCCGGCGATCTCCAGCCATTCCTTGCCCATCTTGCGGGTGAGCGCGCTGCTGAAGTCGATCTCGAAACTCGGCTCGGTGTAACTGAAGTAGTGCGGGCGGAACCGAATCTTCGTCTCCGGCCCCATCAAGTCCCGGAACACAAACTCCACCGTGCCCTTCAGATCGCTGACGGTGACGCCACGGTCCACGTACAAGCCTTCCACTTGATGGAAAGTCGGATTGTGCGTGGCGTCCGCGTTGTCCCGGCGATACACGCGGCCGGGGACGATGATCCGCACCGGCGGCGGCTGCTTGGCCATGACCCGAATCTGCACCGACGACGTGTGCGTGCGGAGCAACCGCCGGTCGGGAGTGTCCAGGTAGAAGGTGTCCTGGCTGTCGCGCGCCGGGTGGTCGGCCGGCGTGTTCAAGGCGTCGAAGCAATGGTAATCGTCCTCGATCTCCGGGCCGTCAGCGACGACGAAGCCGATCTTGCGGAAGCTGCGAACGATTTCCTCGGTGACTTGTGTGAGCGGGTGCAGCTTGCCCAAAACGCGGCGCCGGCCCGGCAAGGTGAAGTCCGTGGGCTCTTTGGGCATCGCCGCGCGCAACTCCAGCTCCCCGCGGCGGCTGGCCAGCGCGGCTTCGAGTTCCGTCTTCGCCGCGTTGATGCCCTTGCCGGCGGCGGGCCGTTCTTCCTTGGGCAAGCCGCCCAGTTGTTTCATCAAGGCCGTGAACCGGCCGTTCGCGCCCAGAAAACTTGTGCGCGCCTCCTCCAGTCCGGCGAGGTCCGCGGCGCTTTGGAACGCCGCGAGCGCGGCCTGCTTCAGCGGTTCGATGTCATCCAGCAACGGCATAACGATTGGCGGCCGACGGTACCGGAACGCGGCACGAAGAAAAAGAAAAACGGGCGGCCTGGGGACCGCCCGCGCGAATTGAAAGCTGGCGAACCGGATCGCTCCGCCGGGTCACGCCTTGGCCGCACTGGCCGTCTTGGCCTTCAGCGCGTCCTGCACGACCTTCATCACTTCGCCAAAGGCGGGCGCGTCGGTGGCCGCAATGTCCGCCAGGATTTTTCGGTCGAGCGCCACCTTGGCGGCGGCGAGACCTTCGATGAACCGGCTGTAAGTCATGCCCGCCGCCCGGACGGCCGCATTGATGCGCACCTGCCAGAGCGCGCGGAAGGTGCGCTTCTTGACCTTGCGGTCGCGGTAGGCGTACACCATGCCGTGATCCACGGCATCGGAGGCGTACCGGTAAAGCTTGGAGCGGCGCCCGCGGAAGCCCTTCGCGCGAAGGAGCATTCGTTTGCGGCGTTTGCGGGAGGCGACGGCGTTGGTAACACGCATGGTTCAGCGAACGGTTCGAGGTTGAAGGAAAGGGGACGCCGCGTCAGCCGCGATGGCTGAAGGGCAGGCTCTGGGTGACCCGGTAGGCGTCGGTCTTGTCGATTTCCACCGAGGCGCGGAGGCGGCGCCGGCGTTTCGCGTTTTTGGTGGACAGCAGGTGGCGGCGACCGGCGTGGGCGCGCATGACTTTGCCGGTGGCGGTGATCTTGAACCGCTTGGCCACCGACTTTCGGGTTCTGATGCCTTTGGGGCGTCGCATAAAAATCGTCCTGTCGAAAAAGAGCGCACACCGTAAAGGCCTCGTTCCCGGCACGCAAGCTGGATTTTTCGACAATCGAGGTGCAATGCGCACGTCATTTCCTGAGCGTCTGGCGACGGCGGCCTTTCCATCTGTTTCGGCTGGAGGTCTTTTCCCGCGGTTCGCCATTGGCTGGGAATCTCGCGGTCAACTCACGGCCACACCGCCCGGTAAAACCGCCGCGTTGCGTTCGTCGCTTCCGCGTCCTCGAAATACAGCGTCTCGTTCGTGCCGCCGTTGAGATTCGCGATCGTCTGCCAGTCCAGCAGATTCGTGGACACTTGCACCGTGGCGCTCCGGCCGAACAAGTCGCCGATGGCCAGAGCGAAGCCACCGTTTGCCGTCACACCCAACGCCGCCAAGTACGGCCGGTTCACGGTGGTCGGGTCGGTGCCCGCCAGATACTCCTGCAAATTCGTCAAACCGTCGTGGTCGGAATCGTCTTCGGCATCGCTCGGATCGTCCGGGCGCAACCCGTGCGCGAGTTCCCAATCGTCCGGCATTGCGTCGCCGTCGTTATCCACCCCGGCGCCGCTCGGCAGGACGCGATTCGCCCGCGCCAAGTCTGACGCCAGCCCGCTGCTGTCCACCGACCGCACCGCGTAACGCAGATACTGCGTGGCTGCCACGCTCACGTTCGGCTCGTTGAACAAACCGACGCCCGCCGGCACTTCACCCGCCTTGAACCAGTTCGTCCCCGGCATCACCGCGCGCCACACCTCGTAACGCACCACGTCGCGATCGTTGTAGCCGTCGTCCTCGGACAACGCCCACATCAAGATATTCGTGCCATCCGTCCCAAACCGCGCGACCACGGCCGTCGGCGGCGTGGGCGGCGCCTGGACGGTCGTGACTTGGGCTGGCGTGGAAAGCGGACTCTCGTTGCCGGTGGTATCCACCGCGCTGACGGCGACGAAGTAACTTGTCCCCAATTCCAGCCCGCGCAGCAGGCAATTCGTGCCCGTGACCATCACCGGCGAAGGCGTGCCCTCGACGGCGGCGGTGCCGTCCCACGGCGGGCCGCTCGCGTCCAGCCGGTAATACACCCGGTAGCCCGCGAGGTCCGGTTCGCGGTTCGTCGGCCACGCAACCCAGATGCGGCTCTGCCCCGGCGTTGCGCTCACACCGACAGGCGTCGCCGGTGGCGTGTCGTCCAGGAGATTGATCGCCACGCTGCCGAACGCGTCGCCCACCACCGACGCCAGGCTGACCAGCGCCCCCGTCCCGCCGACTGGCGCTTGCACCGAAAGCGTCACCGCGCCGTTGGTACTCATCACCTGCACGCCGGGTGTGGCCGCCTCGAGGTCCGCGTTCAGGAGGCTGACGCCCACGGCCGTGGCCGTGAACATCCACGGCCCGGCAGCCAAGTTGCCTGTGTTCAGCATCAGGTTCGTCACCACGACCGTCATCTGCGCTGCCCCATCCGCCGCCAACGTTTGGGTGCTCGGCACCAGTTCCAGGTCACCCGTTGGCAACGGCGGCGCGAGCGTGTAGGTGCCCAACTGGGAAATCGTGGCGGTGACGGTGCTTGCGGCCTCGGTCACCGTGCCGCCCACGCATTGCCAGCGATTCGTGCCGTCGGGCAGGTAGTACATCCGCAAGTCCGCCGGGTTCAGGCCGGCGACTTCCGCGGGACTGTACGCAATGGTCAACGTGGCGGTCCCGTGAAACGCGTTGGTGCTCTCGAAGCGGTAGATGCCGCCGATGCCGTAAGCCAGATTCGCCAGCGAGCCATCCATTGGCTGTCGGCCGCGCGGGCCACCCGAGGCCAGCAAGGGACCGCCACCAGCTTGACCGCCAACGAGTTTCGTGACGATCCATGAGCCCGCGTCCATGACGCCATTGCCGATGCGCAGCACCGCCCCCTTCCCGATTTGAATGACGGTGTCCACGCCGCCAGCTATCGCTGCGCCTGCTTGGTTCAAGAACTTGTTCAACGGTGCGCGCGCGTTGGCCATCCAAACGCCTTGCAGGTCTGACAACGTCGCTGTCGGATAGAATTCCCTTGGTTGGTCGGCATAAGCTTCAAGTCCTAACAGCCGGTTCTGCCAGATGACGCCCGCCTCCTTCTTGATCTGCGCGCCCTTCTCGTCCTCCGCCGAGGTGTCCAGACTCAGAACCACATCGAAATTGGGCAGCACACTGCCAATCGTTGTTTCCGCGCTGTAAGCGGACTTCTCATAGGCCACGCTCTGGCCCGCGTTCAGCAGGCTGCTGACCATCTCGGCCGCATCGCCGGAGCGGAACACGCTGCCCTGCCCGAGGTTGTTGACGGCCTGCCAGGCGTTGAATGCGATGGGCAACGCGTCGGACACGCCTGGCACTGCCAAAGAGCAGGTGTTCTTGTATTCGGCCACTTCCTGGCTTCGTAGTTGAACAAGGTCATCCGTCAACCAGCCGCCAACGGTCCGCGGCGTGTCCGCCGTCACCTCGACAGTTGATTCCACGATCAGTTCGCCTGGTCTGCGGTCATCGGATGTCCGGCGAACCGTTGCACGGAGCGAATTGTCGCGGTCCTGGAACATCGCCACGGGCACTGCCTGGGAACCAAGCTTCCACTGAACGTCGCGCCCCCAGCCGACGCCAAATTCGAGATGGCGGTCGAAGTACTGATTGGGATGATTCTCCGCGCCCACTTCCACGGCCAGATCGCCCGAACCTGTCGCCCAGAAATGGATCGCCACGTCGCCGGGCAGCGGCGACAGCCCGCCAATCCCAGCCTCGGCCTCGCCCGAACCCGTCACGCGCAACGCGGCTTCAGTCGCTTCCACGGGTGCGCCCAGGTTCATGATCTCCTCCTGCACGCCTTCGATGATCGTGCCGCCGAACGGAACGAGGTTCAACGCGTCCGCGTAGGCGGCGTAAAACTTCATCGCGTTATCGAGCGGATCGGTCGTCTGCGGGGCAAAGTGAAACGACTGTCCCAGT
Organism: bacterium; assembly: GCA_021823625.1. Lineage (GTDB taxonomy): Bacteria > Verrucomicrobiota > Verrucomicrobiia > Limisphaerales > J093 > DSVZ01. Next base: position 15,034 of record JAKANS010000011.1, read on the forward strand.
CCAATTGTGATCCGACCACGCCCCTGGCCGCCGACTCCACCCCCAAGCCGATTAACGCGCAACGACGTTCCGACCCCAACGCCGCCTTGGTACACCTCCTCCCGCCAATGTCCGACGACTTCTTCGCTGCTCGCCCCACGCCCGAACTCGCGAGTAACAGTCGTTTCGTGGCCAAAGCCCAAGCCTGCAGAGAAGACGCCCAAATTAACGCCTGCCACGCCGTGCCATTTCTTCTTCCAGACCTGCTCGTATTTGCGCGGCAACACCTGCGCGGTAAACGTCTGCTTGACCACACCCGACTCCACGACCTCCAGCGCCGCGCTTGCTCCGGGATCCCCAATCGCGTTCGTCGGAATGCGCAGCCGCACAATCCCGTTCTCGTCCGACACGCCCGCCACGCGGCCGGCCCAGGAATCCGAAACGTCACCCGCCTGCGAAATCGGGCTGCCACCAGCAATGCGCAAGCTAACCGTGACCTCGCCCAGATTCTCATTCGCGTTCACCGGAACGAGTTTGTAATAGCGATAGCCCACGCCGCCGGCTTCGATCTGCGTCACCGGCGGATTCACGTCCGGCTGGAGCGGGACCAGCCGATACGGCCCGCTCAACGGGGCGAGCTGGATCGTGCCCAAATCCTGCGTGCCGCTCGTGACCGTGACCCCGGGCTTTTGCTTGGACCCATACCCCGCCGCGCTCACTTTGAGCAGGTAGCCGGTACCCGCCGGCACGTTCGCCAGCGTGAACCGGCCGTCTGCGCCGGTGCTGGCGGCGAAGCCGGTGCCGTCGATCCGCACCTGGGCGTTGGCGACCGGGGCGCCGCCGACTTGCACCAGGCCGGTGAGCGTGCCGGTGAGGACCGCGCGGGTGTCCACGGCAATGATGTTTGAGGCGGCGGAACTGGTGGCCGCCCAGATTGCCGGCGTCACGACAAGAGCAAACACAAAGCCGGCCAGCGCGGTCACGCGCGCCGGGACTGCAAGCGAAGGGCAGCGGTTGGAATGTTTCATGGGAATTGGAGTTGTGCTGTTTCAGAAAAGTGGCCCGCCGGGAGGTTTCGCCTTTGCACTCCGGCAAGGCTACTGGCACCCGGCGGGGGGGGCTCGGTATTTGCCTGCCCGATGTCTGTGGTGGCAGGACAGGATGGCCGCCGGGTCAGCCTCGACACCGACAGGCGTCGAGGTTGAGCTGAGGGCAGGACAGAACGGAACCCGAGGTTGTTGTTCCTGTTCGTCGGGTTGTTGTTGTTGCGGTTCGCCGTCCGGCAGTTGATCGCGTTGTTGTTCCAACTGCCGCCCCGATTCACACGGTTCAAGCCTCTTGGCCGCCACCCGAAAGCGTTGCAGGACATGCCGTCGAAACGCCCCGCTATCCGCCGGCATTACGAAAGCCAGCAACGCCTGCATCCGCTGCTGCAAAACCAGTTCGCTCCATTCACCGCGCAAATGCGCCGCCTCATACCGCTGGAACTTGCGCGTAAACCGCACCTTGCTCCGCCGCGCCAGCCGGACCGTGCCGGGGAACAACCGGTAGCCCAGAAAATCCATCCCGAAAGCCGTTCGGTTGATGGCGGTGTTGGCCTTCAATTCCAGCTTCAATTCCGCCGCCAGAAACGTCCGCACCCACTCGCACACCGCGCGCAGTTCGCGTCCGCTCTCGCCCCACACCACGAAGTCATCCATGTAACGCACATACGCCCGGCGCCGGAGCGTCTCCTTGAGAAACCGGTCCAGCGGTGCCAGATAAAAGTTCGCAAAATGCTGCGAGGTCAGGTTCCCAATCGGCAGGCCGCGTCCGGGCGTGGTGTGGTAGCTGGCCAGGATGCGGTCAAACACGCCCAGCAGCACCGGGTCTTTGAACTTCCGCCCCAGCAACTCCCGCAGCGTCGCCTGATGAATCGAATCGAAATACTTCCGGATGTCCATCTTCAGAAACCAGCGGTGCGCCCGGGCATAACCCTGCGCGCGTTCCACCGCCAGCAGGCCTCCCTTGCCCTTGCGGCAGGCGTAGCTGTCAAACACGGCGGCGCGCTCCAGCGCCGGCTCGCAGACGTTCATCAGCGCGTGGTGCAGCACCCGCTCGCGGAAGGTCGCCGCGCAGATAAGCCGCTGCTTGGGATCATGCACCTTGAAATAGTGGTATTGCCCCACCGGCACGTCGCCCGCCAACAGTTCCGCCCCCAGCGCCGCCAGGTTCTCGTCCAACCGCTCGCGGAACGCCAGGCAATCCGCCTTGCCGCGCTTGCCCTTGGCCGCCTTCCAGAACGCCCGCCGCAGATTCTCCGCGTCCGCGATCTTTGCCATCAGTTGTCCGTGCCGGTTCATGCGGGCACCGGGTTGAAAATCATCCGCTCCAGCACCGCCGCGCCGTATTTCTCCACGCGGGCCTCGCCCACGCCTTCGATCTGATTGAGTTGCGCCTTGCTCGCCACCCGCTTGCGCACCATCTCCGCCATTTGCTCGTTGGTGAACACCGTATAGACCGGCACGCCCTCCTTCTCCGCCACGCCCTTGCGCCATTCCCGCAACCGGCTGAACACCTCAAACGCCTCCGGCTTGAGCACCTCCTTGTAGTCCACCTTGGGCCGGCCGCTCAGACTGGTGGCTCCGATGACGCCGGGCACGGACTCCAGATATTCCACGCAAAACGTCCAGAACGAATTCTCGCCGTCCGACACGAATTCCTTCTTCACGGCCAGCACCCGGTGTGAACGCAGAAAGGCGTTCATCTCCGCCTCGGCGGCGGCCACGTTCTTTACCGGCAGGATGAAAAGTTTCAGTTGCATTCCACATCACCATTCAACGCCGGGTCAGGGGACCCGACTACAAACGGACGCCCCGCCATCCGTAGGCCCGGTGCCTCCACCGGGTGCGGGTTTTTCAAAAAAATGCGACCGCTGCGCGGGCTGCTCATTTTTCCACTGCCACACACTCGACATTCTCACACCCGCTCCGCAAGCAGGCTGCGCTCGTCCCTCACTCCGCCTCGCTCGCTCCGCTCTGGCCGTTTCTGCTCACTGACCTGAGGGCAGGACAGAACGGAACCCGAGGCTGATGTTCCTGAGCGACGGGTAGCTGTTGAGGCGGTACGCCGTCCGGCAGTAGATCGCGTAGCGGTCCCAACTGCCGCCCCGATTCACACGCGACAAGCCTCTTGCTGGTCCGCGTGGATCAGTCTGCGAGCCACTCGGATACGCGCCATACCGGTCCCAGCACCATTCCCAGACGTTCCCAGCCAGGTCGTACAACCCGTACCCGTTCGGCGCGAACGATCCGACCGGACTGGTGAAGGGAAAGTCGCCCGTCGCGTAGGCCGGATTGTAACCTTCCGTTGGGTTGACATCGTAAGCAAAGTAAGGTTTCCCGTTCTTCCAGGAACTGTAGTAGTTCGCCTGGCTCCAGGAAATGGTGCTGCCCCACGGGAACCGCTGGCCGCTCAACCCGCCCCGCGCCGCCTTCTCCCATTCCGCCTCCGTCGGCAGCCGGTACCCCGCGGTCCACTTCACCCAGTCGTTCTGAACGTCCCCCTGGCCGGTGCGATAAACCGTGGTTTGCGCCCCACTCGTGTAGTACGCCGGCACCCGGCCTTCCTTCTCGCTCCGCGCATTGCACCATTTCACCGCGTCATACCAAGTCACGGTCTGAACCGGGTGACTCGCCGCCTTGCCGGCCCCAGCGTTGTCGAAACCGTACCCGTGGCCAAGCGCCCAGGTGTACACCTCGTCCCACAGCGCCTTGGTCACCTCCGTCCGGTCCAAGTAAAACGCGCTCACGGTCACGGTGTGCGTGGGACGCTCGTCGGGGTCCCCTTCCCCAATCGTGTCCCCCATCGTGAACGGCCCGGCAGGGATGAGCGCCATGCCGGCAGGCGGCGGCGGCACGCCCGCGTCGTCCGCCGTGACGCGGAACCGCACCTGCGAGGAGAATTGGCCCGGCCAATCCTGTCCGGCGTCCCAGACGATCCGCTTTCCGCTACCGGGAGTGACGCCGCCGCCTACCGCGCCGGTGAAGTGGCTGGCCGGCAGGCTGTAACTGGCCCCGCCATCGGTGGACACCGCCACCGCGACCGACAGCGTGGCGCTGTCCGGGTCCGCCAGATCGTAGGTGATGTCCACCAGTTGGGTGCCCGGCCGCTGCGCCGCGCGCACGTTGGAAACATTTGGGCCAGCAGCGTGGACGGTGAGGCACGCCAGGAGCATTGCCGCAACGCCCACCGCGCCCAGCACGGCACCCGCCCGTCGCGTGATCTTGAACCGTGGCCCGCTGGAACCGTTCGCCTGCCGAAATTGTTCACCGGCAGGGCGACGCTCCCGCGGAGCCCTGACTTCCAAGGAAAGGGGAATTGCAGGGCTCGCCGGGAGGCTCGCCCCACCCGATCGTCGCTGGCGCCGGAGCGGCGCACCGGCTTGGGGAACACGATTCGTGGCTGCCGGGCAGCCGGGAGGGAACGGTTTCATGGCGTCGTCTTCACGGGAAGTTGCCGCTTCTTGTTGCGCGCCCCGCCCCTTGAGTCAAGCCGGCATTTCGGCGCGCCGGCTTCCAGCCGGCTTAATGCCACCGTACCAAGCCGCGGATGGCATCCCAGCAGGGCCGCCGGTTCGCAACGAGGTAAGCCGCTTGGGAAAGCGGCGCGCCGCCCAAAGTGGCGAACGCTCGCCCTTCGCCCCACCACCGAACAGCCACGGAGTGACGGAGCCGCCGAGATCCAATAAGGAACTCAGGAAGTCGGGAATCGGGTCCAAGGTTTCCTGGTTTCCTGTGTTCCAAATTTATCCTCTGCGTCTCGGCGCCTTGGCGGTTGAAATGGCTGGGCTCGACGGAGTCTCGCCCCACCCAGTTCAGCCCCGCGCGGGCGTCCCGATTGCCCCGGCGCGCAAACGAGCGCCTTCCCGCTTTCCCGTGCCGGCGCGACGCCAGCGCTACCTTGGGCGCCATCGCAATCCAGAGTTTTCATGGCTGGTCCTTCGTGAGCGTGGCCGGCCTTGCGCCTTCGCCCGCCAGCCGCAAGCCCAATATGTTTTCAGCGGTGCCCTCCTTGCATCAGGCCTCCGGCTTGGCGTGAAAGCCGATTTGGCGGCGTGGCGGTTCAGGCGCTGGTTCGAGCAGCGGACGAAGCTTCTGGTAGATGTCCCGCAGCGCGGTGTCGTGCTGGAGCAAGGTGGCGTCAATCTCGGCCAAGCGCTTCAGGACGGCGGCGTTGGCGACTTGATCCTCGCGCATCTTGATGAAGGCGCGGATGATGAAGAGGCTCATCTTGACGGCTTGGGGACTGTTCAGGACCGTGGCGGCCATCAGGGCACCATGCTCCGTGAAGGCGCGCACTTGCTTGGAAAAGCGGAGGCTGGCCAAGGATGTCACAGATTGTGATATGCTCAGGATCTCGTTGCGGGCAAGTTCGTAGATGAATTCCTCCGGGAAACGGTCCGGGTTGCGCTTGACGGCCTGGTTCAGGGCGCGGGTTTCCAGGCCGTAAAGGCGCGCCAAGTCGCGATCCAAGATGACTGGCCGATGCCGCACGACGCGGATGAGTTGATCCATCTCTGGCACCGGAACGACGGAGGTGGTCGGCTTCATGGGTTAAGGGTGGGCTGATAGCTGGGGTTCCCGTTTGCAACCGGCTTTGCGCGCACGGGTTTTCAATTTCAAGCGGACTGCAACCCGGCGTATCCGAGCACAGGCCGGTCCGCCATCACCATCCCGCGTTTTCATGACTGTTCCTTCGTGAGCGTGGCCAGCGTGCGCCTTTCCCCGCCCGCCGCAAGTCCAAATTGTTCACCGGCGTCAGCAAAGCTGTCGTTGAGAAACGACGGGGCTTTTATTCCGCTGCCGTTCATTCCTCTGCCTTCGCCTGTCCGCGCCGCAATCCGGCGGCGGCAGTCAGGGGAATGAACGGCAAGGGAATGGCGGGCGGGACCGCTCGCCAACCGCAGGTCATTCAGTCCGCTGGCATCCCGCGTTTTCATGGCTGTCCGTCCGTGGGCTTGGCCAGCGTGCGCGTTCCCCCGCCCGCCGCAAGCCCGAATTGTTCACTGCGCCCCTTGCCGGGGGCGCGATTGGCCGGTAGGTTCTTCCGCATGAGCACGAAAGCGCAAGCCGTGTTGGAAGCGTTCCGACATCTGCCACCGAAGGAACAACGGGAGATTGCCGATTCAGTGCTTCGCCAATTGGCACGGCCGCAGCCCGCACGGCCGCGTCGCACGATTGCCGACATCGCTGGCAAGTACCACGCGCAGCCCGACCCGGACGCCAAAGACCATGACCGCGGTTTCGCCGAAGCCGCCGCGGCTTGAATCCTTGCCCGCTCGTGAAAACGGTCTTCGTGGACACGTCGGGGTTCTACGCCGTGTTGGATGCGGACGATCCATTTCACCCGGCCGCCCGGTCGGCGTTTGAGCGCGCGGAGCGGGAGCAATGGCAATTGGTGACCACGAATTACGTGGTGCATGAGACGTGGGCGCTGGTCCAACACCGGCTGGGGTGGGACGCGGTGGAGGACTTCCTGGACGCGATGCTGCCGTTGTGTCGCGTGGAGTTTGTGAACGAGGCGTGGGACGCGCTGGCGGCACAACACTGCCGCGAGGTTCGCCGCCGGAAGCTGAGCCTCACCGATTGCGTTTCGTTCGAGATGATGCGCCGGCTCGGTCTGTCCGAAGCCATCGCGCAGGACGAACACTTTGCCGAAAAGGGAATCGTGCTTCCAGCGTGAGAAGTTGAATGGAGATTCAGTTTCCACACCACTGGCCGAGAATTCCGCACGTCGGCCGCCATGATGGCACCGGGCTCGGTGAAAGCATACGATCGGGCCCCGCCCCATCTTGAAATCACAATTTGTGACTTCAAGATCACAGCCTGTGATCTTAAAGCGCCGCGCCCCTCGGGCGTGAGAGTCCCTTGCTTCCGGAGCGCGTCGGACTCCGCGGCGGTCGGTTGGAAGACGAAGTCGTCGGGAAACCGGTCTGTGTTACGCTTGACGGCCCGATTGAGTGCGCGGGTTTCCACGCCGTAGATCGCGGCCAAATCCCCGGCCAGAATCACCCTTTCGCCACGAACCGTGAGGATCGCGTGGTCAATGGAGACGGTGGGCGGATTCACTGTGGCGGGCAGAGTATGTGTCTGCTTGGTCATTGCCATTTCCTTTGTGACCCGCCTGCCGGGTGGCGGGCAGAGCGTGGCCAGCCTGCGCCTTCCGCCGCCAGTCGCAACCCCAAATCCTTTCGCCGCCGCTCTTTGCGGGCCATGTTGCCTCCGGCCGACACGTCGTTGCCCTCAGCGCTGTCGCTTCAGGAAACGCCGCACCTGCTCGTGGCCTCCGAGCAGGACGAAATGCAGCGCGTCCGGCGTGTTCTCAAAAACCAGGCGCTGCCCCAGGCCGATGCGGACTTCATAAAACTCACCCGTCAGTTTTCGCAGCCCCGTGCCCCCGTGGCGGTGTGGCCGGCCCAAAAGCTCCTGCGCGAGTCGAACCGCCCGCCCGACCAGTTGCCGCTCCGACCGGCCCAGCGAACGGATTTGCCGCAACACCGACGGCTCAAAGGCGACGGCTTTCAATCGAAGGTGCGGGGATCAAATCTGCCCTCGTACCGGGTGATGCGGCCTTGCCGCCGGGCGGTGGCATTGGCTTTGGATTGACGGTCCTTGAACCGGGCCAGATCTTCCGGCGTGACCCCGTATTCCTGGGCCGCGTATTCCGGGGTGAGCGGCTGAATGTCCGCCGAAATCACCGGCACGAGGCGCAAGGCGACCACCTGGCTGCCGGCGACAATGCCGATGTCTTCACCCCGCTGCGCTCGTTTAACCAGGGCCGGCAGCTTGGCCCGCGCCTCGGCAAGTGTGACTGTTTTCATGGCCTCTCTGTACGCGCTTTGCGCGCCTGCGGCAAATGCAAACGCCGGTCGGCGTCTGGCCCGGCACCATCCAGAGTTTTCATGGTTGGTCCTTTCGTGACCCGCCTGCCTGTCGGCAGACAGGCCTGCCGCGCGGCGGGCAGGGCGTGGCCAGCGTGCGCCGCCCGCCGCCCGCGCGAATGGTTCACCCCGGCAAAGCTTGCCGGTCGCCGAACCGGAAGGTACTTTGTCGCGCATGAGCACGGTTGCCGAAATCAAAGCCGCCATCTCCCGCCTCAGCTTGGAAGAGCGCGCCGAAGTGGCGCGTTGTCTCCACGAGTGGGAGGAGGACGCCTGGGATCGGCAGATGCAGCGCGACCTCGCTGCCGGCAGACTCGACCGCTTGCTGGCGAAGGTGGACGCCGATATTGAGGCCGGGAAGCTGCGTGACCTGCCGTGATTTCCAAGACACAGGAGAACTTTTAGCGGTGCTTCGAGGCCTTGCCAGCGGAGGTGCAGATGCAGGGGCAGGCGCGGGAGCGGTTCCGTCGCTGGCAAGAGGACGCTTTCGACCCCGCGCTGCATTTCAAGCTGCTGCGAGGCGAGGTGTGGTCGGTGCGCGTGAACCAGCAGTACCGGGCCTTGGCGCGGCGCAAGGGCAGCTTGGTCGTCTGGTTTTGGATCGGGACGCACGCGGAGTATGACGAGTTGACCAAGCGGTTGCGGTAGGATGGAGGACCAGCATCCCCGCCCCGACTTGCGAAGGAGCGTTTTGTCGAGGGCTCGACGGAGTCTCGCCCCACCACCGAACAGCCACGGAGTGACGGAGCCGCAGAGATCCAATACGGAACTCAGGAAGTCAGGAATCGGGTCCGAGGTTTCCTGGTTTCCAGGTTTCCTGACTTCCTAATTCAAGCTCCGAGCCTCGGTGCCTTCGTGGCTGCTATTGCAGGGCTCGACCGGAGTCTCGCCCCACCATGTGATTGGCAAGGAGTCACGGAGCCGCTGAGGTCCAATGAGGAACTCAGGAAGTCAGGAATCGGGCTCCGGGGTTTCCTGGTTTCCTGTGTTCCAAATTTATCCTCTGCGTCTCGGCGCCTTGGCGGTTGAAATGGCAGGGCTCGACAGAGTCTCGCCCCACCAAGTTCAGCCTCGCGCAAGCGTCCCGATTGCCCCCAAGCCTTACTCGTAGATTTCGTACACGGCTTCGCCGAGGACGAACTGGACGTTCTGTCCCAACGCCAGCCACGGCCGCACTTCGGGCTTTTGCGCCAGTAAATCGAAGTATTCGGGAGAGCTGAACTGAATTCGGACCTGCCGCGCGTTGGTGGCCTTCTGAACGCGCGAATCGATCCACTGGTTGCCGTTTTGGAAGAAGGTCCTTCCGCCCACGAACCGGCTTTGCTGGGCGGCGTCGAAGGCCGGCACCGCAGTCGGCACCGGACGCGCCACCACGATGCCGCTGCCGGCCACGCCGCCACCTCTGGCTGGCATCGGCGCGACCGGCACCGCGGCGGGTGCGGAGGCGATCATGCGCTCGGCTTCGACACCACCCGCGCTGAGCGCCACGCCCACCTGGTCGGCAGACTTCTGCGACAGGCCGTATCGCGCCGCCGCCACCGCCGAAGCGCCGCTCGTGGTCGCTTGGTCAGGCGCGAACGCCTGGCGGAACATCATGTACTGGCCACGGTCTTCGCGGAGTTGCGGCACGGATTGCTGTGCCAGCGGCACGCCCCGCCGGCTTTCGTCTTCGAGGATCAGGAAGGCCGTGTACGGCGTGACGATGCCGTACTTGCGTGCCAGTTCGACGACCTCGTCCTTCAATTCCGCGTTCTCACCGCGGAGACGGATTTCGTCCAGGAGGTAGCCAATGCGGCGCGTGGCCCAGAGGCGGGGAATGAACTCGTGCTCTTTGGACGCGCCGGCAAACGCGGCGTCGAACTCGAAGCTGCGCGCGGCCCCATTCACGGTGCCGGCGAGGGTGACCCGCCCCTTGCCTTCCCCGGCGTAACGCCCGACGAGCACGATTTGCTCGCCGCGGAACAGGTCCGGCACCGGCGACGGGTAGAGCTTGGTGACCTTGATCGAATCGGGGAACGTGAGTTTCACGCCCGCGAGGACGGGGTCTTTCACCTTGAAGAAGAAGCGCGAAACTTTGACTTCGAGGTCTTCGTCGGGCAGCACGTATTCGCTGGTGGCGTGGGTGGCTTCGGTGATGCGGTCCAGCAGGTGGGTGTTCACGTCGTTGCCGATCCCGAAGCAGAAGATGCGCGTCTGACCCTCCGCCGCGCGCGTCTTGCGGGCGGTGTCGTCCACGATCCGGTCGAGGTTCGTTTCGCCGGCGGTGGGCAAACCGTCGGTGAGGAAAATGATCGTGCGCGGCCGGTCCGATTTCGCGCTGAGCACGCCCACCGCCCGCTGCAGGGCGTCGTAGATAGCGGTGCCACCGATGGGTTTGAGGTCCTTGATGAAGTCGAGCGCGCGGTCGCGATTGGCGCGCGTGGCTTCGACGAGGCGGTTGAAAAGCGGCTCGGCTTCGGTCGAAAAGCGGACCAACTCGAAGCGGTCACTGTCGTTGAGGTTCTCGACGCAGAAGCGCAAGGCGTTTTTGGCCTGTTCAAGCTTCTTGCCGGCCATCGAGCCGGAGGTGTCCAGCACGAAGACCACGTCTTTGGGGATGACTTGTTTGGTGTCGGCCTCGAAACCAGGCGAGGCGAGCAGCAGGAAATAGCCGTCCTCGCCGGATGCACGCCAGGTCATCAGGTTCAGCCCGATTTCGTCCTGGTCGGTGGCGAAAAGGAGTTGGAAATCGGTGTCCGGCCGCACGTCGCGGGCCTCGAAACCGACGGTGGCCCGGCGGTCGCCGTGGCGGGCGATATCGACCTTGTGGCTGGGCGAGTAGATGGATTTGAGCGGGCGCTTGGTTTCGAGGTCGAGCTTGAGGCTGACATCCTTGATCGGCGCGGCGGAGAACTTCTCGGTGTTGAGCGGGTACACGTAGCTGACCAGGCCGGAGTCGGCGCGGAGCAACTGGGTGTAGGCGAGTTTCACCTGCTTCTTGCTGTGCGGCTCGATCGGGAAGATGCGCACCTTGAAGAGGTCGCGGCCGAGGTATTCGAGCAGGGCGGGGTCGCGGTGTTTGCGCACGATGTCTTCGTAAAGCGCGCGCGCCTTTTCGGCCGGGAGCAGTTCGGCTTGGACCTGCTTGCCCGCGACTTCCATGCTGAACTTGTCGATTTGGGCCCCCTTGGGCACCGGGAAGATGTACGTGCCTTCGAGCTGGCGGTCGTTCGGATTGTAAAATTCCTGGTCCACCGACGTGGTGGCCACCTGGTCGCGAATCTTCGCGTTCACGTGGTGATAGACCACCTCCAGCGGCGCAAACGTGAACGGGCGTCGCGGCGGCGGGGGCAGCGGCCGCAGTGGACGCGGTCCCGGCCAGATGGGCGGGCCGGGGACGATGATCGGTTCGCGGACGATGATGAGGCCGTCGGCGCGGGCGCCGAAAGCGGCCAAAAAAGCAAGGGCGGCCACCGCGAGCCGTCGAGTCAGCAAAGCGGGCAAGTTCATGCACGGTTAGACGGCGCGCGGCGTCGAGCACCCCGCTTTTTTGTGGATAAGCGTCGTTGGCGCGACGCTTGCCAAAGACGGACCGCCGGCGGAAGTTAGCCGTCATGGACCTGTACCTCATGCGGCATGGGATCGCGGAGGCGCCGGAAATTCACGCCAGCGGGGACGATCGTGACCGCCGGCTCACCAAAAAGGGCGTCCGGCGCGTGCGGCAGATTGCGCAGGCGATGAAGGAAATGGCGCTGGAATTCGACCTGATCCTTTCCAGCCCGTTTCGGCGGGCGCGCGAGACGGCGGAGATCGTGGCGGAGGTGCTCGCAGCCGAATCGCGGCTCAAGTTCAGCGACCATCTGGCGGTGCCGCCGGACAACCTGAAACTGTTGCGGCAGATCACCACGCATCACCCGGCCTTGGAGCGGGTTTTGTTGGTTGGCCACGAGCCGCATCTGAGTGAACTGACTTCCCTGCTGGTGGCCGGGAGCCCCGATTTACGCATCACGTTCCGCAAGGGCGGGCTTTGCCGGCTGTCGGTGGAAAGCCTGCACGCGGGTCGTTGTGCGACACTGGAATGGTTGCTGACGCCCAAGCAGATGCTGATGATGACTTGAACACCCAAACCGGACGACCGTCCAACCTTGCTGTGATGAATCTTCGTGCGTGCGGTATCCTGATCCTGGCACTGATGGCTGGCGGCACCGGCTGCAGCTATTACGACTCCCATACCATCACGTATCTCGGCGCGCCGCGGCCGGCCGCCACCAGCCCGGCACAGGTCAAAATCCTGCAAACCCCGCCGAGCCGCCCGCACGAGCGCCTCGGTGAAATCGTGGTGGACGCCTCCTTGAACCCGCCGCCCGACGTAAACAAGGTCGAGGCGCGGTTCCGCCGCGAAGCCGCCAGGTTGGGGGCCGACGCAGTGGTGGTGGTCAGTGACCGCGCGGAGACAACCGGCTGGTGGATGAGCGGTCCGTGCTGGAGCCCGAGCGTGAGCAGCCTGCAGTCCCGCGTCATCGTGGGCGTGGCCATCAAGTACCGGCCCGCGGAATGAACGCCGAACGGGCCCAGAACCGCGCGGGGCGGCGGTCCAACGGCCGTGGAGGTCTCGCCGTTCACTCGTGGGGTTCCGAAAATTGGCTTTGACCCGCGATTGCCCGCCGTTACTTTGCCGGCATCCGGCAACGATTATGGAAACGCAAACTGCGCCAACTTACCGCATCTGGGGGCCTGACAACATCGCCTACGGCCCGGTGGAACTTCCCGGTTTGGTGAGCTGGGTCCGGCAAGGCCGCCTGAACGCGCAGTCGTGGGTGTACCGCGACGAACAGCGCGACTGGCTGCGCGCCACGGACCTGCCGGAGCTCAAGCCGTTGCTGGGCCCGAAAGGCGTCACCGCGACGCCCGCCGGTCCGACGAATCTGAAGCCGGAGCAGTTGCGCCGCATCAAGACCTTCGCCGACATGGAGACCGCGCAGTTGGCGTCGCTCCTGGGCTACCTCGAGCCGGTCGAGGTGCGGAAGTTCACCGTGCTGTTCCACAAAGGCGACGCCGGCGACGCCATGTACTCGGTCCTCGAAGGCGAGGTCCGCGCCCGCGAAGTAAAGAGCGGCGGCGAAACCACCTTGTTTACGCTGGGCGTCGGCGAATCGTTCGGCGAACTGGCGCTGTTGATCGAAGGCGAACGGGCGAGCGACATCGTGGCCAACGAGGACAGCAAGTTGCTGCGGCTGCCGGCGAAGGCCTTCGCCCAGATCATCCGGGAAGCGCCGGCTCTGGCCACGCCGTTCCTCTTGGCGATCAGCCGCACCCTGGCCCACCGGTCGCGCGCCTTGGGCGGGCGGTTGACCAGCGACCTGAACCTGGCCCAGGCGGCCGGGGGCATTCGCTCCTGACGCGCCGTTTTTCCAACCGCCCCACTTCGTTTTCGTGAACGATTCTCCCGACTTGAACCTCGGTCGCACGCCCGCAGCAACCGACCAGGTACCGCTGGCTTGGTGGCGTCGATCGCGGTATGGCTTCGCCGTCTGTTGGACCGGAACACTGCTCGTCTTTTGGGGCGTGTTGCGGGTGGGTTTGTTGTTGAGCCTGCGCGTTCACCCGCCGTTCTCGGCCGGCGAGTTCCTGCGGGCCTTCGCCCACGGACTGCACCGCGATTTTCTGGTCGCCGTGGCGTACAGCCTGCCGTTGCTGGGGTGGTTTCTGATTTGTCCGCAAAAATGGTTCGGCCGGCGCTGGCACCGCGGGACGTTCTGGGGAATCATGCTGGTCTTCTGGGCGGCGCAGGTTTTTCTGCTGGCGGTGGAGTATTTCTTCTTCGACGAATTCCATTCGCGGTTCAACACCGTGGCGGTGGATTACCTGCTGTATCCGGACGAGGTCTTCATCAACATTTGGGACTCCTATCCGGTGGTGTGGATCGTCGCGGCTTGCGCGGTGCTGGGAGGCGTCTGGGTGGTGGTCGCGAGGCGGTTGTTCCGCCCGATGTGGCAGGTGTGGATCCCGCTGCCGACCCGGCTGGCGTGGTTCGCGGGCGCGGCGTTGCTCTGCTTGGGATTGTCGCAGACGGTCCATTTGCGCGCGCCGGAGGCCAGCACCGACCGGGAACTGAACGAGATCGCCAACAACGGTCCGCTGTCGTTCGTGGGCGCCTTCTTCACCCGGCACCTTGATTACGCCGCGTTTTACCGGACCATCCCCCGGGATGAAGCCTACCAGCGCACCCGGCGGATTTTAACCGAGCCGGGAACCGAGTTTGTGGCGGGCGGCGATTCCACGCTGCGCCGCGTGGCCGGCGACGCCGCCAGGCCGAAGCTCAACGTGGTCATCCTCCTCGAAGAAAGTCTGGGATCGGAATTCTTCGGCTGTTTGGGCCGGCCCGGCGAATCGCTCACGCCGGAGATGGACCGGCTGGCGTTGAACGAGAGCCTGCTGTTCACGAACATCTACGCCTCCGGCAACCGCACCATTCGCGGCATGGAAGGCGTGTTGTCGTCCTTCCCGCCGTTGCCCGGCGACTCGATCGTCGCCCGCGACCTGTCGGACAACGTCGAGACGATCGCCCGCGTCCTCAAACGGGACGGTTACGAGACCATGTTCATTTACGGCGGACGCGGGCTCTTCGACGGGATGCGGCGCTTCACGCTCGCGAACGGCTACGACCGGTTTATCGAGGAGAAGCATTTCGACCACCCGACCTTCGCCACCATCTGGGGCGTGTGCGACGAAGACCTGTACGCGCGGACCATCGTCGAGTGCCGGGAAATGGCCAAGAGCGGCAAACCGTTCTTCGCCACCTGCCTCTCGGTGTCGAATCACAAGCCGTACACCTACCCGAAAGGCCGCATCCCAGAAGACCCGGAGATCCGCCGGCGCGAGCACGCGGTGAAGTACTCGGACTATGCGCTTGGCCAGTTCTTCAAGGCGGCGCGGCAGGAAACCTTTTGGACCAACACGGTTTTCGTGGTGGTGGCGGACCACGGCGCGCGCGTTTACGGCAGCCAGACCATCCCCATCCACTCGTACGAAATCCCGGTGATCATCACCGGCCCGGCGGTGGTGAAGGCGCCGGCTCAGCTTGGGACGCTTGGATGCTCGCTGGACGTGCCGCCGACCACCCTGGGATTGATCGGGCGCCCGTACGAAAGCCTGTTCTTCGGACGCGACCTCCTGAAAACCCCGGACTCGCCGGGGTACGTTTGGATCAACCACAACCGTGACATCGGGCTCTACTCGAACGAGCGGCTGGTCGTTCTGGGACTCCAAAAGCACGTCGAGTTCTACGCCGGCGACCCCAAGCGGGTGGACCTGGCGCCGCTCACCACCCTCACGGCGCGGGAAGAAGAACTGGAACGGAACGCGACCGCGATTTTCCAGGTGGCCGATGACCTGTACACCTCGCGGAAGTACCGGATCGACCCGAAGTGAATCGGCCTCCGCGGCGGCGTCAGGCGGCGGCCTGGGCCGGCTTGCGGCGCACCAACGGCGTGGTTTCGCCCCGCACGACCGCGCCGATGATCGTGATGTGTGAAATGTCGCTGGCGCCGGGCACCTCGTACATCACGTCGGTCATCAAGCGTTCGATCAAGCCGCGGAGCGCGCGGGCGCCGGTGCCTTTGTGCAGGGCCTGCTCGGCCAGTTCGCGGAGACTGTCCGGTGTGAACTCCAATTCCACGCCCTCCATGGCCATCAGCTTGCCATACTGTTTGACCAGCGCGTTCTTGGGTTCGAGGAGGATTTGCACCAACTGGTCGGTGGTCAGTTCGTCCAGCACGCTGACCACCGGCAGGCGGCCGATGAACTCGGGAATGAAGCCGAAGCTGAGCAGGTCTTCCGGCTCGACCTTCCTCAACACCTCGCGGCTGCCAAGGGCGGCGGTCAGCGCCGCCTGGTTCGCGGCGCCAAAGCCCATCACCCGGTTGCCCAGCCGGCGGTGGATCGTTTTCTCGAGGCCGACGAACGCACCGCCGCAGATGAACAGGATGTTCGTGGTGTCCACCCGCACGTATTCCTGCTGGGGGTGTTTGCGACCGCCTTGAGGCGGCACATTGCAGACCGTGCCTTCCAGAATCTTGAGCAGGCCCTGCTGGACGCCTTCGCCGGAAACGTCGCGGGTGATGGAGACGTTCTCGGTCTTGCGCGCGATCTTGTCGATCTCGTCGATATAGACGATGCCCACCTGGGCGCGTTTGACGTCGTAGTCCGCGTTTTGCAGCAGGCGCAACACGATGTTCTCGACGTCTTCGCCCACGTAACCGGCCTCGGTGAGCGTCGTGGCGTCGGCGATGGCGAACGGCACGTCCAGCGCCTTGGCCAGCGACCGCGCCAGGAGCGTCTTGCCCGAGCCGGTCGGGCCGATCAGCAGAATGTTGCTTTTCTCCAGCTCGACCTCGGCGTGCTGTTCGCAAACCACTCGCGGCGCGACGCCGATTTCAGTCTGGATGCGCTTGTAATGATTGTGCACGGCCACCGCGAGCGTGCGCTTCGCCGCGTCCTGTCCGATGCAATACTGGTCGAGGAGGGCCTTGATCTCGGCCGGCCGGGGCAGGTTCACGCGCAAGGCGCGCCGTTGCGCTTCGTTGCGGGCCTCCTTGTCGAGCACCGCCTTGCAAAGCACCACGCAAGTATCGCAGATATAGACGCCCGGCCCCTGGATGAGCTTCTTCACCTCGGCGTGCGACTTGCCGCAGAAGCTGCACAAGGTGACTTGCGTGGGACGGGACATGGCGTGGGCGAAGGAAAACCAGCACCTGCGAGGTTCAGGCCGGAGTCGTCCGTCCGTCCGTGCTGACCAGCGACGGAATTTCCTTCCGGGACTTCACGACCTCATCGACCAAGCCATAGGCCTTGGCCTCCTCGGCGCTCATCCAATAATCGCGGTCCGCGTCGCGGTCCACCTCCACCTCGGTCTTGCCGGTGTGGTGGGCGAGCAGTTGGTTCAGGCGCTTCTTCAATTTGAACATGTGCTCGACCGAGCGCTCCACGTCGCTGGCGGTGCCTTGCGCGCCGCCGGAAACCTGATGGATCATGATGTCCGAGTTCGGCAGCGCGTACCGTTTGCCCTTGGTGCCCGCCGCCAGGAGGAACGCCCCCATGCTCGCCGCCATGCCGACGCAGTAAGTGTTCACGTCGCAGGTGAGAAACTGGATCGTGTCGTAAATGGCCAGGCCGGCGGACACGCTGCCGCCCGGCGAGTTGATGTACAGGTGAATGTCCTTCTTGGGATCGTTCATCTGCAGGAACAGGAGCTGGGCGATGATGACGTTCGCCACCATGTCATCCACGGGCGTGCCCAGGAAGACGATGCGGTCCACGAGCAGACGCGAATAGATGTCGTAGCCGCGTTCGCCGCGACCCGTCTGCTCGACCACCATCGGAATTAGAAAACTGCCAGGGCTGTTCATGGTAAATGCACCAATGCTGTGGCCAAGCTAGCGGACACCCCCACGAGCGTCAAGGAACCCGCCGGTGAGCCGGCGCCGCCCGGCATTCGGGCGCCGTTCCGGTCGGTGACAACTGCGTGGAAGCGGGACTCGGCTAGGCCACGCGCTTCGCCAGGTCCCGCGCCAGGGCGGCCGCGGCCGCGAAGTCGAAGTCGGCCACGAGTTGTCTGAGACTTGCGAACTCGTCAGGCGCGGCGGCCGGCAAGCCGGTCTTCGCCAGCTCGGCCAGCAACCGGTCGGCGGCGTCAGGATCGCCACCTTCCAACTGTGCCGCCAGCTCTTCGAGGAAAAGTGCCACCGACGCCGCGTCCACCGCGGGCTGCGCCTTTGCGCCCGGAGGTGCCGCCGGCGGCGGTTCGACGACTGGTTCCCGCTGGCGCGCGGCGTTGGCGACGATTCGCTCGAGGCCCGCCAGGACGCGCGCCGCTTCCCCGGCCAGTTCGGCGTAAAGCGTTTCGTAGTTGCCGGTCTGGGATTTGATGGCGAGTTCGAGCGTCTTGGCGAGGCGGCGCACGGTCTCGACCGAGAGGTTGCCCGCAGCGCCGGCCAGCGAGTGCGCGTGCCGGCGCGCGGCCTCGGCGTCGCCTTGTTCGAGCGCCTCGCGCAAGTCGTTCAACTCGCGCCGCGCGCCGGCCGGGAAGCGTCCCAACATGGTGAGAAAGCTTGCCACTGGCAGGCCGAGACGCCGCAACGCATCCGCCACGTCCACGCCTTCGATGCGGGGCAGGTTGCTGTCGCCGGCGGTTTCGGTTGACAGCGGCGCGGGGGGAGCAAACAGGAATTGTTGTTCGGGGCCGCCGGGTGGTTTCGGCTGACGGTGATTGCCGGAGCCGCGCGGTTTGCGCGCTGGCTTGGGTGCAGACGACGATCCGGACGCGGTCGGTTCCGGCGCCGGGGTTGGCGCGGCCGGTTCTGCCGGCGGTGAAGCCGGCTCGGCGGTTGGTGAGGGTGAAACGCCGGGCGCGGTTTCGACGGCAGCGTTCGAAGCGGGTTCCGAAACTTCCGTTTCGGCGGCCGGGGCCGGCTCAGGCGCGGGCGCGTCCGACTCGGCCGCCGCAGCGAGCGCGGGCTCGACGACCTCGGCCGGCGTTTCGCTGGGCGCGGGTTCGGCCGGCGCAGCGGCTGTCTCGGGCTCGTCGGGAGCAATCGGCACCGCCGCGGGCGTGACCGGTGGTTCCGGGGCGAGTCTGGGCAGCCATTTGCGCAGGACGGCGAACAGGTGCGCGCGATCGATGGGCTTGGCCACGTAATCGTCCATCCCCGCGTCCAGGCAGGCTTGAACGTCCGCCGCCAGGGCATTGGCGGTGAGGGCGATGATCGGCAGCCGCCGCGCACCCGGCTCGGCCCGGAGCGCGCGGGTGGCGGCCAGGCCATCGAGTTCGGGCATCTGCACGTCCATGAGCACGAGATCGTATTTGCCGAGGCGGGCCTTTTCGATGGCGACCCGGCCGTTTTCGGCGATGTCGATGGCGATGCCGGCGCGTTCCAGCAGTTCCTGGGCGACGAATTGGTTGGCCTCGTTGTCCTCGGCGAGCAAAACCCGCCGGCCCGTGAACTCCTGCGGATCGACAGCTTCCGGCACGCCGCCGTGCAGTGGCACATGCCTGACGCCGGCGGCATCCATGATCGCGTCGAGGAGCAGCGAGGCGGTGAGCGGCTTGGGCACGAAGGCGTTCACGCCCAGCGCGCGGGCCTGGGCCTCCTCCTCCTTGCCGGCGAAGCAACTGATCATGACGATCGGCAGCGCCGCCAACGCCGGGTGTTCCCGGATCTGGCGCGCGAGCGCGAGGCCGTCGGCGCCGGGCAACAACCAGTCGAGCACGATCAGATCGAACCGTTGCGGGTGCCCCGCCGTGGCGTTGCGTTCGATCAGGAGCTGCCAGCCGGCTTCGGCGGATTCGGCCACTTCGCACGCGAGGCCGAAGCCGCGGAAAAGCGTGACGAGCAACTCGCGGCTGGTGGCGTTGTCCTCCACCACGAGCGCGTGCTGGTCGCGCAAGTTCGCGGGCAAGACCGGCTCGGTGCGCGCCGGTCCCGCCGGCACGCCGAAGCGCGCGGTGAAACTGAAGGTGCTGCCGTGGCCCGCCTCGCTTTCCACGCTGATCCGGCCGCCCATCAAGTTGACCAACCGCCGCGAAATGGCGAGGCCCAGCCCCGTCCCGCCGAACTTGCGGGCGATGGAGGAATCCGCCTGCGAGAACGCCTCGAAGAGCTGCGACAACTTGTCCGCCGGGATGCCGATGCCGGTGTCATGCACGTCGAAACGCAGCACCGCCTGGGCTGCGGTGGCGGGCGCGACGGGCGGCGTGAGTTCGGCGAGCGATACCAGCACCGCCACTTCGCCTTGTTCGGTGAATTTGAAGGCGTTGCCGACCAGATTGATCAGGACCTGCCGGAGCCGGAGCGAATCACCGATCAGCGGGTCCGGCACGGCCGGATCGACGTGCACGACGAATTCAACGTGCCGCTCCAGCACGCGCCCGCGAAACGAGTCGGTGACTTCTTCGAGCAAGGCCCGCAGGCGAAACGGGGCGGGGTCCAGTTCGAGCCGGCCGGCCTCGATCTTGGAGAAGTCGAGGATGTCGTCGATGAGCGCCAGCAGTCCGCGCGCGGACGAGCGCGTCACGCTCAGGTATTGGCGCTGGCGGGGCGTGAGCTCGGTGTCGAGCGCCAGCGACGTCATGTTGAGGATGGCGTTCATCGGCGTGCGAATCTCGTGGCTCATGGTGGCCAGGAAGGCGCTTTTGGCGCGGTTGGCCGCGTCGGCCGCGTCGCGCGCTGCCGCCAGTTCCTCCTGCGTTTCCTTGATGCGCGTGATGTCCGTGGACACGCCGCCGGTGGCGAAGAGCCGGCCTTCGCGGTCGAGCAAGGGGAACTTCTGCGAAAGAAACACCTGGCGCCGGCCGCCGACCTGCGCTTCTTCCTCGGCGGTCACAGATTCGCACGTCTTGCGCACCTGCTCGTCCACTTCGACGAAACGCGCCGCTGTCTCGGGCAGGAACAACTCGTGATCGGTGTGGCCCAGCGCCTCCCCGGCGGGGAGACCCAGAAACTCGACCCACTGCCGGTTCACCATCAGGTACCGCCCTTGCGGGTCTTTGAGGTAAATGATGGCGTTCGAGTTATCCATGATGCTTTGGAGGAGTTGCTGGCTGCGCCGCAACTCCGCCTCGGCCTGTTGCCGGTCGGTGATATCGACCAGCAGGCCGATCAACCCGCCCGGCCGCCCGTCCGCGAGCCGGAAGCCGTCCACCGAATACAGCGTGACATGTTCGCGACCGTCGCTGCCGAAAACGATCGACAACTCGTAACTGCGGCGGTCGGCGCGCGCGATCACTTCCACGTCCTCGGCGTGGAAACGCTGGCGGTCGGCCAGCGGCAAATACTCCAGTTCGAGCACCGTCCGCCCGCACAGCGCCGCGCGCGTGGCGTTGAAGGCTTGCTCGTACGCGCGGTTGCAGCCCACGAACCGCGCGTCCGCGTCCTTGATGAAGATCGGGTACGGGATGGTGTCCAGCAGCGCCGCGCGGAACGCGAGCTGGTCCGCCAGGGCCTGCTGCGCGCGCCGGCGCTCGGTCACGTCGCGAATCGCCACGCAGACCTGCGGTTCGCCGCCGTCCGGGTCGGCGATCGGGCCGACGCTGACTTCCGCGGGAAACTCGGAGCCGTCCTGGCGGCGCAGCCCCAGTTCGAGCGTCTTGCCGGCGGGCGCGGCTGCGGTTTCCAGCAGTCGCCGCACGTCGCGGGCCTGCCGCTCGCGCAGACGCTCCGGGAAAAGCAGGGTGTGCGGCTGACCGACCAATTCCGCGCGCGGCCAGCCCAGCAGCGTCTCGGCGCGTTCATTCACGAGCGTGATCCGGTCGTTCGCATCGGTGATGACGCAGGCGTCGGGCGCGGCTTCGACCAGGCTGCGAAACTGTTGTTCGCTGCACTGGACGCGGTCCAACATGCGCTGCTGCGCCTGCTCGAGCTTCTGTTGTTGCAGCAGGTTGTCGCGGAACGCCACCAGCCCGCGGGCGATCTGGCCGACCTCGTCGCCGCGCGCGGTTCCGGGAATGATGACGTTCGTTTCGCGACGGGCCAGCCGGGTCATGAGGTCGGCACTGTGCGCCAGGGGGTGGCTGATGGTGCGCCAGACCACGAAGAAGGCCAGCGCGAGGCCGCCGCCCAGCACGGCGAGGCTGGCGAACAAGGTCGCTTCGGCGACCCGGCGCTTCTGGTGCTGCGCCCGAGTGGTCTCGGCGATCAGTTGCTGGCGCGCCTGTCCCAGCAGACCGAATATCCGCTGCCGCAGGCCTTGCACGGCGGGGTCGAACTGCTCCTGGTACAGGCGCGACGCCTCGGCGGTTTTGCCGACCGCGGCCAGGTTGCGCAAATGAACCGCGAGGTGGATCACTTGATCGAACTGGTTGGCGATCCCGGCCAGTTCCGCCCGCTTGTCCGGCAGTCGCTGCTGCGCTCCGGCCAGTTCACCCAAAACCGCCCCGCGGATCGGCGACAGTTGCAGGTCCAGCGCCTGGCCTTTCTTCGGGTCGGTGGTCTGGATGCGCAGGGTCAAGAGCCGCTCCAGGTCGTGCAGCCAGTCCAAGGCGCGCGGCAGGTACAACTGCGACTCTTCACGTCCCAGCAGGCCGAGGTAGTTCTGCTCGGACGCGCGGAAGCGCAGAAAGGCGTTCAGCATGAGCACCACGAGCAGGAGCCCGAGCGCGAACATCAGCAGGGCGATCTTTCGGGCGATGGACAGGTTCGAGAACATGGCGAGGAAACTGCGGAACGGATTTATGCGCGGCCGAGGCCCGGTTCTTCGGCCGCCACCCAGTAAGTCGTGACGGGCGCGGCGATGCCTTTCAATTCGACCGGACCGCGGAGCGTACACGGCACGGCGTCGGCCACCAATTCGTGGGTGGCGGCGGTGATGAGAATGCGGCCGGGCTCCGAGCGGCTTTGCAGGCGCGAGGCCGCGTTCACGGCCTTGCCGATGATGGTGTAATTCATCTGCTCTTCGCTGCCGAAGTTGCCGACGGTGCATTCGCCCGAATGGACCCCGATGCGGATGTCCACGCCGCGCCGGCGCGCCGCCCGCCGCATGTCCAGCGCCATCCGGAGGCACCGCCGGGCATCCGCGCGCGGCCCGGCCGAGTGCGGGTCGCCGAAGAAGACCATCACGGCGTCGCCGATGAACTTGTCCAGCGTGCCGCTGTGCTCGAGGGCGATGTGGGCCATCTCGTCGAGGTAGCCGTTCAGCCAGGCGACCAACTCCTGGTCGGGCGTGGCCTCGGTCTTGGCCGTGAAGCCGACGATGTCCGAGAAGAAAATGGTCAGCGGTTTGCGGTAGGTTTCGACGCGGACCTCGCGTTCGCCCGAGAAAATCGAGGCATAGACCGGCGGGGGGAGGTACCGCGACAGCTTGCCGGCCAGGGCCTGGAGCTTCAACCGCGCCGCGCGCAACTGGAGGTGCGTGCCCACACGCGACAGCAGCTCCGCCGCGTTGAAGGGCTTGGTGATGTAGTCCACCGCCCCCAATTCGAAGCCTTTCAAAAGGTCCTGGCTCTCGTTGCTGGCGGTGAGAAAGATGACCGGGATTTCCGCCAACGCCGGGTCCGCCTTGAACTCGCGGCACGCTGCGAAGCCGTCCATTTCAGGCATCACGATGTCCAGCAGGATCAGGTCGGGGGCGGTCTGGCGGGCGATTTCGAGGGCCTGCCGGCCGTTGCGGGCCACGTTCAGGGGGTAGCCGCGGGCGCGCAGGATGCCGGCGAGCATTTGGATGTTCTCGACGGTGTCGTCAACGATCAGAATGCGCGACATCGGGCTGGGGGTCATGGTGGGGCGAGTGTAGCAGAGGCGAAGCGCGGCAGGCAATGGCGGCTGGCCACGGGCGGCCAGGGCGCTTACCGCCACTGGCTCGCGCCTTTGGGGCTCATGAAGACGCGCGGCGGGGCGTTGGTGTTCTTGGCTTTCAGGGTCTTCTCCTTGAACGCGCCCCGGAACAGCCAATGGCGTTTGAGGCCCTGGATGAGGTCGTCGGTGTCCGCCAGCAAGGCGTGGAGCGTGGTCACGAAGTTGGTGTTGGCGGTGACCTGGAGGTTGAGGTTGCTGACGATCGTGCTGAGCTGCCGCAACGGCACGTCGAGCTGGGCCACCATCGCCGCCACGTTGGTGTTGGCGCTGGTGAGCAGCGCGCTCGTGTTGGTGAGGACCATGGTCGTGTTCGTGAGCGCCGAGTTGGCGCTGAGCAACGTGACGTTGGCGTTGGTGGTGGCGGCGAGCACCTGCGCGTAAAGGTCGGGCGGAATCGCCCAGCGCCCGAGCGAGCCGGCGGGTTCGCGCAGGTTGCCGGTGATGGCGGTCACGTTGCTCAAGAGCGGGCGGGCCTCGGCGATCGCCGCGTTGGCGTTGGACGAAAGGTTGGCGACGTTGGTCAGGATGGCGATGAGCTGGTTGGTCAAGGCCAGCTCGGTTTCGCGGACCATCGCGTCCAGGCGATCGGTCAGCGCCGGCGCTTCGTCGGGCGGGAGCCAATAGGCATTTGTGGCCGCGTACGGCACATAGGCGCCGCGTTTCAAATCCCACATGACCGTGATGGGCCGCGTCTTCAATTCGTCGGCGGTCAACGCGACGCGCTCAGCCACGCGGATGCGGTTGGTCCCGAGCGAGGCCACCTTGGCGAGCAAATCGGCGTCCACCGGCGCGAGCGTGAGCCAGCGCGGGGCGTTGGCGTTGGTGAAGGAATCGGGGTTCCGGATCGAGTCCACCAGCAGCCGGTTGCGGTTCGTGACAAAGGCCTCCGCCTCCGTGAGCGAGAACTCGCCGATGTTCCAGACCAGGTGCGTCGGGATGTAATTCGTTCCTTTGGTGACTTCGACGGCGCGTTTGCCCAGGAAGTCGCTCGGGTTCACGCGCACCCGCGAGCCACCGGTCCAGATGTAGCCGTAGTATGGCGCCCGCACGCTGAACTCGATATAAACGTTGTAAAGTTCCTCCGGTTCCTGACCGTCGATCCGGGTAATTTCCCCGACGGTGAAGCCCATGAGCGTGACGGGGTCGCCCACCTTCAGCCCGGCCGCGCTGTACAGCGAGGTGCTGTACCGGACCTTGGTGACGAACCAGCCTTTGCGCTGGCCGGTCTGGTAGAGGTACCAGCCGAAGCCCGTGAGCAAGACCGCCGTGGCCAGCAGCACGAACAGTCCCACCGCGCGCTCGACGCGACTCAACCGGGTGCGCAACTGAGGCGTAAGGTCTTGCACGGGCAGACGCTAGCGGTTCGGCGCGGATTCGGCGAGCAATTCGCGCAGCAACGGCCCGCGGGCCGCCGTCAACTCCTCGCGCCCGCCCAGTACCTGCCAGCCGCCGTCCTGGAGCAGCGCGAACTGCCGCGCCGCCGGCAGCCACGGGCGCAGGTCATCGCAGACCACCATGACGGTCGCGGGTGGCGCACCGGGTGCTTTGGCTTCGCCCGCGGGCCGGGTCAGGAAATCGAGCCACCAGCGCATGTGGCCCGTGTTCAGCGCGGCGAACGGATTGTCCAGCAGCAAAACCTCCGGCGCCAAAGCCATCGCCCGTGCCAGGGCTGCGCGCTGCTGAAACGCCGGGTTGACCTGCCCGGGAAGCCGGTGGGCGATGCCGGTCAAGGCGAACGCCGCCAGCAATTCTTCGATCTCCGCTGCGACCGCGTCGCCGGGGCAGTTGCGGTGGTAGCAGAGCGGCAAGGCCAGATTCTGCGCCACCGTGAGATGGCTCAACAACCGGCCGCCATCGCCGTAAACGAAGCCGATTTTCCGCCGCACCGCCACCTGCGCTTTGCCGGACAACGCCGCCACTTCCTCGCCCCAAAGCCGCACGGTGCCGCCCGCCGGTGCGCGCAGGCCGGCCGCCGTCTCGAGCAGGGCGGTTTTACCCGAGCCAGCCAGCCCGCCCACCGCCCAGAAATCCCCGGCCGCCACCTGCCAGTTCAGGCCGCGCAAAGCAGGCTTGTCGGCGCCGTCCGCCGGCTCGACGGCGACGTCGCAGAGTTCGATGACAGGCGGAAGGTCTTCCATGTGGGACAGTGCGACGAGTTCAGACGAACAGGTAAACGACGATGAACAACGCGTCGATCGCGACGCAGGCCAGCAGCGACGCGACGACCGCCGTCGAGGTGACGCGCGCGACGTCGCGCAATTCGAGCGGGCGGGCCAGGCCCTGGAAACAACTGGCCAGCGCGATCACCAGACCGAAGCCGACCGATTTCAGCCCCAACAGGACGAAGTCCTGCCACGTCAGGGCGAGCGCGAGCTGGCGGAAAT
Organism: bacterium; assembly: GCA_021823625.1. Classification (GTDB taxonomy): domain Bacteria; phylum Verrucomicrobiota; class Verrucomicrobiia; order Limisphaerales; family J093; genus DSVZ01. Next base: position 40,644 of record JAKANS010000011.1, read on the forward strand.
ACTCGCCCGGCGCCAGCGGCACGTCCTGCAGGAAGGCGAAGAGATACCCGGCCAGCAGCGCGCCAAGGATCAGGTAGGCCGTCAAGGCGAAGACCGCCACCGTCATGCCGATCACCCGCGGCACCACGAGGAAATGGACCGGATCGATCCCCAGCGCTTCGAGCGCTTCGACTTCCCCGGCGGCGCGGGCCATGCCGAGTTGAATGACCGTCGGCACACCCACGCGCATGAGCACGAGCAAGGCCGTCGCCAGCGGCCCGAGTTCGCGCACGACCGCCATGACGAGGGCGGTGCCGATCAAGTGCGGCACGCCCACACCCGCCATCAAGGCCACGGTCTGGCCCACGATCGCCCAACCCATGGCGACCGCGATCACGGAAGTCATCGGCAGGAGCCGGACGCCGGCAAGGGCGGTGTGGTGGCAGATCAGCGGCCGCATGACGACCGGCGCGGTGCGCGCCTTGGTGACCAGCACGCCGAGGGTGATCAGGCTGAAGGCCATCAACTGTTGCGCCGTGGCCGAGGCGCCGAGCAGCCAGCGGCCGACCAGGTGGGTGTAGGAACGGGGCAGCGATGACTCCAACACCGCGTCGAAGGTCAACCAACGGCGCACGTTCGCCAGGCCCTTTACCATGCCGCGAAGCTAAGGCGGCGGGCGGTGGCGGGTCAAAAGCCAATTGGTGCGCGCGCCGGCGGTGACCGTGGCGATTTCGCCGGGGGGAAGGGCCGGGCAGCCATTTTTCTGAAACAACGCGGCCCGAATCCGGGTATCACAGCAGGTAACGAAGAAACCGATTTTGAAAATGGAACGCTTGGAAAGCATGACCTCGACGATGACTCTTCCGCCGCCGGCCTGGCGGACGCAGCGCGCGGCCACACCGGCGACACGGAAAACGGACCGGAACGCGGTCCCCGCCACGACGCGTCCCGAGAACCCGCCTCGCCCTTCCGCGAGTCCGGATGGATGAGCCGGCTGTGGCTGGGGGCGTTGGAGGGCGAGTCACGCCACGCCGAGCCGTTCGAGCGGATGGCGCTGGCACCGCTGGTTGTGGCCGCCGGCACGGCGTTGGTAGGCGCGGTGGCGGCGAACACGCAGTTGGTGACGGGTTGGTCGGGGTTCGTCCAGTGGGTGACTTCCGCGCTGTTTTAGCCGCGGGGCAGGATTTGGGTTCGGCGTCGCGGGTGGAGGAACGACTGGGTTATAGGCGGCGTGCCGGGGCGCAATCGCGAGGTTGCGCCCCAGCCTATTGGGATCCGAGGAGGGCGCGGACTTTGGCCTGCGCCCCCCGCCAACGGCGGTCCCAATCGGCCCAACTCACTTCCCAGGCTTCGCCGGCATACTCGCTGCGGGCGCGGGGCAGCAGTTCGGTCAGGGTCTTCACCTCGGCGGGCAGCGGGTCTTTCTCGCCCCAGCGGAGGTGGGCTTCGAGGAGGTTCAAGCGATTTTCCGGATGGTCGGGACTGAGCTTGATGGCGCGTTCAAGGTGTCGGCGGGCTTTGCCGCGATTGCCCACGCTCACCGGCCAGCCCGGCGCCTCGAGGTACAACAGACCCAGGTTTCGGTCCGGCCCGGCGTAGTCGAATTGCTCGTCCAGTTTCCGGGCGGTCTCAAACAAGGTTTCCATCTCCGCCACCAGGCGGAGCGCGCCCAAGTTTTTCGTGCGTGCCAACTGGCCGAGGTTCATGCCCAGGTAGTACGCGGCGGCGGCGAGCTGGCCGTCGCGCGCCACGGCCCCGCGGCACGCGGCGATGCCTTGGTGGGCGATGTCGGCCCGCTGGGTGTCGTTCGTGGCGAATTCGGCCCAGTCGAAGCACGCGCGCCCGAACTGCCAGGCAGCCGTGTTGTTTGTCGCGGCAAGTTCCAGCCGGCTTTGCGCCTCGCGATACAGCCGCTCGGCGCGCCGCGCAAACCGCTCGTGGGCAGGCCCGGCAAGCGCCTCCTCCGCGCACCAAGCCACCCTCCCCCCCAGCCAAACGGCCGCGCCGACGAGCAGGACCGCGGCCGACTTCGACATTGCACCGGCTTGGAAGGCGCCTATATTCAGCATTCAGTGAAACGTAATCGTATCAGTGTGTTATCGCTGGCCATGCTGGCCGCTGGCACCGCGCTCGGCACCGGATGCGGAGGCATCTCTGCCACCAAAAGCATCTCCCCGGCCAGTTTCTTCCTGCCCGGGTTGATGCAGGCCGATCCGGCGCCCGTCATCCCGCCCGCAGCGACCCCAGCCAGCCAGCCGGCAGTCGTCGTCGCTCAGTCCCGCTAACAATATGCGTTTCCCTCTCGCGCTGTCGGTCAAGATTGCCCGACGTATCATCAAGCACAAACTGCGCAAAACGCCCCGGTTCGCGATGGTTCTGCAGCTTGAACCGCTGCACACCTGCAACCTGACCTGCACCGGCTGCGGCCGCATTCGCGAATACTCGACCAGTCTGAAGGACATGGTACCGCTGGAGCAATGCCTCGCCGCGGCCACCGAGTGCGACGCCCCGATGGTGAGCATTTGCGGGGGCGAGCCGCTGATTTACCCGAAGATCGAGGAGTTGGTGCATGGTCTGCTCCAGCAAGGCCGGATCGTCTATGTCTGCACCAACGGCGTCTTCATGCGCAAAAAGATGGTGGACTACCTCGCCGCCACGTATTCGCCGGCCTTGGAGCCGAAGCTGGGCGAGTTGCTCAACCTGAGACTCATCACGGATAAACAGGCGGAGACGATCCGCAAAGGCAAAACCGACGGGCGGCCCGTCATTACGCCCACCCAATGGATGTACTGGAACGTCCATGTGGATGGCCTCGAGTACACGCACGACCTCATCGTCGAGCGCGAGGGCGTGTTCAAGGAATGCGTCGAAGCGATCAAAATGGCCAAGCTGCTGGGCTTCCAGGTCGCCACAAACACCACGGTCTATCGTGAGACCGACGTGCAGGAGATCGAAGACATGTTCAAGTTCTTCTCCTGGCTGGGCGTGGACGGCCACACGATCTCGCCCGGCTACGATTACGACGCGGCCAAGAAGGACATGGTCAAGCGCCTCGGCAAAAAGCCGGAGGACTTCTTCCTCACGCGTCAGATGACCATCGCCAAGTTCGCGAAGATCCAGGAGTGGGGGAAGGCATTCACCATTTTCGGCACACCGGTTTACCAGGAGTTCCTGGCCGGCAAGCGCGACCTCACCTGCACCGCCTGGGCCATCCCGACTTACAACGTCAAGGGTTGGAAGGCGCCGTGTTATCTCATGACCGACGGCCACTATGCCGGCTACCAGGAGATGCTGGACAAGGTGGACTGGAACAAATACGGCGTGGTGAACGGCGTGGCGCGCGACCCGCGTTGCGAAAACTGCATGGTCCACTGCGGCTACGATCCCAGCGGTGCGCTGGGCACGAATTACCAGCGCGGCGACAACTGGAAAAACTTCGCCTACAACTTCGGCGCGCGGCCCAAGCCGTTCGCGAACGGTCACAGGATTCAGGCTTTCACGGGCGTCTCCATCGGCAAGGGCCATCTGGCCGAGGCCAAGGCAGTGCTGCAGGCGGCCGGTGGGAAAGGCGGTGGCGCCAATGGCAACGGCCACGTCCACACGGGTTCGTTCTGTGGCTCGGGCGACTCCAGCGAGCGCGACGCGCTGGTGGCAAAAGTCCGCACGGGCAGCCAAGCACAGTAGGATGACATTCCCGGCATGATCGGCTCCGTTGAAATCAAGAATTTCAAATCCATCCGCGATTTGAGTTTTCAGCCGCGGAGAGTGAATCTCTTTATCGGCGAGCCGAATACCGGGAAGTCGAACGTGATTGAAGCTTTGGCTTTCTTCTCGCCTGGCGTGTTCAAGGCCTTTCAAGAAATGTTTCGGTTCAGAACCACGGCCGACTTGTTTTTCGATCAAAGAGTTACGAATGAACTTTCGGTTCAAGCGGGGGACTGGCGGCTATCTCTAAAATTGAAAGGTACCCAGTACCAAGGTGCCTTCTCGCAGGGTCAGGGCGGGCGCGGTGGACTACTAATGAACCACGCCGGGTTGGTGGAAGGGGGAGCGGGACCTCAGATGCCTTTCAAATACTATGCCTTTAAATCCCTGCCCAATTTCCCCAATGGGCAGCCCGGCGTTTTGAATCCCCCCTTTGGCGACAACTTGGTAGCGGTACTGTACTCAAACGAAGGCCTGCGCCAGCGAGCTGGCGCCATGATTCGCTCGAAGGGCTTCCGACTCCAGTTGAAGCCGACTGAGAACGAGTTGCTGATTGCCAAGGATGTCAACGACGAATTGTACAGTTATCCTTGGGCCAGCGTCTCAGAAACGCTTCGCCGCGTCGTCTTCCTGATGGCGGTATTGGAGACCAATCGGGATGCGGTCCTCTTGCTCGACGAACCGGAGGCCAACACCTTCCCGTTCTACACCAAGTATCTCGCTGAGCGCATCGCCTTGGACGAGACGAACCAGTTCTTCATCACCACGCACAATCCGTATCTCCTGGCTTCGATCGTGGAGAAGACCAAGCCCGGCGACCTCGCCGTATTCGTTGCCCGGATGGAGGACTTCGAGACGAAGTTGAAGCCAATCCCGGATCAGCGGCTGCCGGAGTTGCTCGAACTGGATTCGGATGCATTCTTCAACCTCGAGCGCCTGGTGCAGGAATGAGGTTGTTCCTGGAATGCAAACCGGACGAAACGCTTGCGGTTGCCCTCGGCTTCCCGGCCAATGCCATTGTTCACAGTCACAGCAAGGGACGCGTGGCGAAGAGTCTGTCCCGACACACCGGCGTGCTCGGCATGGTGGATGAAGATTTCGGGGAACGAGAGCCCGCGTCTCTGCGACGATTCACTGAGCTGTCTTCGATGCACGAAATCCGCCTCAAGACCGATAAAGAGCGCAACAACCAGCTCGTGGTCATCTGTCCCCGACTGGAGCCGTGGTTGATGAAGACCGCCAGGGCCTCCGGTTTGGAGCTGCAACGATTTGGTCTTGGCAACAGCCTCCGAGATCTCGATGCCGACATCAACCACCGCCTGCCCAACCTGCAGCGTTTGCTGAACGAATTGCTGACCGTCAAGAGTGCCAGGCTTCTTCATCTTCAGACTCTCTTGATCGGCTGATCCGTTACATGAAACCCTGTCAAATCAATGAGCACCCTGTTCCTCTCCCCTCCCAGTTTTGACGGCTTCGACGGCGGCGCCGGCTCGCGCTACCAGGCCCGGCGCGAGGTGACCAGCTATTGGTATCCCACCTGGCTGGCCCAGCCCGCCGCGCTCGTGTCGGACGGCAAGCTCCTCGACTGCCCGCCGCATGATGTCGGCGTGAAGGAATGTCTGCGTATCGCCGAGAGCTACGACCACGTCATCGTCCACACTTCGACGCCCTCGCTGCGCAATGACTGCAAGGTGGCCGAAGCCATCAAAGCCCAGCGCCCGGACACGAAGATCGGCTTCGTCGGCGCGCACGCCGCGGTCCTGCCCGCCGAAACCTTGAAGGCGTCGCCCGCCATCGACTGGGTGGGCCGCAAGGAATTCGATTACACCTGCAAAGAGGTCGCCGAAGGCCGCCCGCTCGCGGACGTCGCCGGCCTGAGTTATCGCGATGCCGAGGGCAAGATTCGCCACAACCCCGAGCGCGAAATGATCCCCAACATGGACGCGTTGCCGTGGGTGGCGAACGTGTACAAACGCGACCTGCAAATCGAGAAATACTTCATCGGCTACCTGCTCCACCCGTACGTGAGCATGTACACCGGCCGCGGCTGCCCGGCGCAGTGCACCTTCTGTCTCTGGCCGCAGACCATTGGCGGCCACAAGTACCGCGTCCGCTCGGCGCAAAACGTCGCCGACGAGATGGCCTACATGAAACGGCTGTTCCCGCAGGTCCGGGAGTTTTTCTTCGACGACGACACCTTCACGGCCAACCTGCCGCGCGCCCGCGAAATCGCGAAAAAGCTCGGCCCGCTCGGCCTGACCTGGTCGTGCAACAGCCGCGCGAACCTGGACGCGGACACGATCAAGCAAATGAAAGACGGCGGCTGCCGCCTGTTCCTGGTCGGCTACGAAAGCGGCAACGAGGAAACGCTCAAGCGGATCAAGAAAGGCGTCACGCTCGAGGAGATGCGCCGGTTCACGAAGGACTGCCACCGCGCGGGCATGGTCATTCACGGCACGTTCATCCTCGGTTTGCCGGTCGAGACGCGCGAGACCATCGAACAGACCATCCGGTTTGCGCAGGAGCTCGACGTCTTCAGCATGCAGGTCAGCCTGGCCGCGCCGTACCCCGGCACCGAGCTCTACGAACAGGCCAAGCTCAACGGCTGGTTCACGAAGAAGGACAAGACCGACCTCGTGGAAGGCGATGGCTTCCAGCAAAGCGCGCTCGAGTATCCAGGGTTGAGCAAGGAGGAAATCTTCGAGGCGGTCGAGCGGTTCTATCACCGCTATTACCTGCGGCCGAAGCCGATCTTGCGCATCATCAAGACCATGCTCGAAGACAAGGACGTCTGCGTGCGCCGCCTGCGCGAAGGCTACGAGTTCTTCAAATCCATGGCCCAGCGAAGGAGCGATTTGGAAGCGGTGAAAGCCGGCGCGGCAGCGGCATGACGCGACGATGGGAGCGTGGAACTACCGATCGACGATTCCACTCTCCACCCGACCGAGCAAAAGCGACCTTCCGCGCTCTTCTCAACCAGCGTGTGAAATATCCGGGCTGGAGGTCTGCACGCAGTGTGCCCGAACGCCTCTTGGTGGTGGAACCGATAGGAAATTGTTTTTGACGCTCCGCGGGGGAGGAGATAAGTGACGGTTGCGACGACCACCGGCAAGCCGACACCGACCAGCAGTAGGCGGCGAAGGTCGAGCGAGTGGGCGGGGAGCCCAGAGGGCGAACCCAGCCGAGTCATAACGACTTCGCCAACTGCGGTGTCTCTGGGGACGCGTTTTCTACGCGGGGGTTTTCTGCGTCAGGCTTCCTTGCGAGGAGGTTCTCCGTGTGGCGCTTCCCCATCCTCAGCCGCTCGCTGCATTGCGCCATGATCTGAGCTGCGACCTGATTGGGGTTGTAGCCACCCGGCAGGCGGACCAAGGGCTTGCCGTAGAGTTCGCAGAAGTTCTTGACCTCGCCATAGGAATGGCTGGACCAGCGGACAGCCAGCAGCACGGCTGCTACGTCAGGTCTGGCGACGTACGGGGCGAAGGACTCAAACGATTCGTGTGCCCGAGTTTCCAGCCAGATCAGATCTTTGAGTCCGAACGCCTCCTGAATCGCCTGATAGGGGCCGGGCCGCTTTTCGCCGCCGATCAGAACCAGCGACCGGCCACGAAGCAGCGCTTGTGTTTCCCAAACCTCCGGCGAGATTCTTGAGAGCGACGGGGATTCCGGAGGAAGGCAGGTGGCCATGTAGCGGTCCATCTCGCGGAGGACCAGCGTGAAGCTTTGCGGCAGGTTCCCGAGTTCCGGCAGTTGATCCAGGACTGGCAGCAGCAGCTCGCGCAGCTCGCGGTTGCTGTGGGGAAGTCCGCCACTGATGAGCTCATCCACTGTTTGCACGAGGATTCGCCAGTGATCCTGTGCTCCCGCGGGATCGCTTTGAATCAGGGACGCCTTGTGTCGCACTTTGCCGAGCAGTTTTTTTCGCAGGTTGCCGCGGCGGCGAGCTTCTTGAACGCGGGCTTGCAATTCCTCGAGGCGGGCCAGAATCTCGGGGCAGCGGGCTGGGTCGGCAGGGTCATCCAGCCGCATATACCGCTGGATGAAAATCTGCGATTCTGCTGCCGTGGTCTTGAGCCAGCGGAAGACTTCGGTCTGGTCGGAGTCCATCGGGCCGTCGATGGTGGCGATGGCGACCCGGAGGGCCGACTGGGCCTCGGCGAGGACATCGAGGGCGGCTTCGAATTCGGTCTGGTCCAGGATGTGCTCATTCCGGATCTGGCTGATGAGACTGACCCCCTCGGCCAAGGCTTCAAATCCGGCGGCTACGTCTTCGTACAGAGCAAGGTTGGAGGGGGACGGTCCGCTGGGATGGTTCATCCAGAGGAAGCAATTGGGGAGTGCCTTGGCTCGCGAAATGATGTCCCGATCCTTCGGATCGATTTGAGTGTCATAGCTGGCTCCGTCCGCCATCAGCCGCCGGCGAGCAGCCGCCCAACGGGCCGCTTCTGCCTTGAGCCGGCAGCGAGACTCGATGGTCGCGAAGTCGGCCGGGGCAAAGGTTGTCGGATAGGACAGGCGAGGGGGCTCGGAGATTGTTGCGCGGCCAAGCGTCAATTCGGAAAGCTTCTCCCGCGGCGATTCTGCGGCTGGTGCATTTGCTTCATTGGCAACGACTGTCTCCAGCGTTTGCAGGGTTGCATGCACTTGCTCTGCGAGTTCTAGGGCCGCCGGAGCAGATGCGACTTGCTCATGAGCCGCCGATCCAGGCTGTTCCGTAGCTTGCAGATAAGCATCGGCCAATCGCCGCAACGCGGTCCGCAACTCGGCATCCTGCGTCGCCAGCACCACCAGACGCTCGGCCAGACTCGCGAGGGCAGACGCGATCTCTTTTGGCATTTCACACTCCACTTTTTGCCCGTAATCTAGCGTTCGCAGCGACTGATAGGAAATTATTTTTGGGGGTTATTAGAGGGTGTTCCGAAAGTTTTTGCAACTGACTTGAATGAAGCAGGCTGCGCCGATACCGGTGGGTTGGTGGCAGACGAAGTTCCAGTGAGAGTTTGGGCCTGCTCGCACTTCACCGTAGTGTTCTGCTCCCGAGCCGCTCGCTCATCTGCGCCAGCAACTCCTGCCGAAACGCCTCCTCCCCCAGACACCCGCCGCGCCGGATCGCCTTGAATTCTTCGCCCTCCTCCGCCCCGCGCCGCTCCTCCAGCGCCTGCTCCAACCGTTGCCGCCCGGCCGGACTGTCCTTGGGGATGCCCCACTCGCCCAGCAGCCGGTCCACCCGCAGCCACGCCGGACGCTGCGACGGCGCCCGCAGATACGCCAGCCAACTACTCCAGGCGTAACTTTTCAGAGGCTGGCCCCCTGCCACCAAATTCGCCCGCGCCGGATTCAGATGCGTGTAATCGCAAACGCTCTTGAGGTAGCCACTGCCGCTGCCGTCCACGATCAACGCCTTGTAGCGACCGGAGAACAGATGGCCGAAGAGCTTGTGCCGCCGGTTGAAGCGGCTGGTGGAGGTACCCAGCAACCATTTCATCCCGGCGACCAGATTCGGCTGGGGCGTCTCGACCACCAGATGAAAATGATTCGGCATGAGGACGTAGGCGTGAACCTGCCAGCCCGTCTTGGCGCAAGCCTCGGCCAGGGTTTCCACGAAACGCTGGCGATCCGCCTCGTCCTTGCAGATCGCCTCCCGCCGGTCGCCGCGATTCATCACGTGATAAATCGCGCCGGGATACTCGACTCTCAACTTGCGCGCCATTTCGGGAAAATGGCCCGCGCCGCTTCATGTGCCAATATCAAGCACTGTAGAGCATTAAGCGTGAGCTGGCGCTGGAGTGAAACGTGGTTATCCGGCAGGCGGGTGAGTAGTTTGAGGTGTGTTAGCAAACTCAAACCCAAACCTGCAACCCACCGGAGAACCCCAATGAAGATCCTGGTCGGAATTGACCTGCACAGCAACAACGCCCTCTGCGGCCTCATGGACGAAAACGGCCGCCGCCTCGTCCACAAGAAACTGCCCGGCGATCTGGCCGCCATCCTCCAACTGCTCCAGCCCTACCAGCAGCGGATCGCCACCATCGCCCTCGAATCCACCTTCAACTGGTATTGGCTGGTGGACGGCCTCCAGGATCACGGCTACCACGTCGTCCTGGCCAACCCGGCCGCGATGCAACCCTACAGCGGGATGAAACACACCGACGACGTCTCCGACGCCTGCTTCCTGGCCGAACTGCTGCGCCTGAATCTCCTGCCCACCGGTCATCTCTGCGACCGCCAGACCCGTCCCGTGCGCGATCGGCTGCGCCGCCGGTTGCCGCTGGTGCGCCAGCGCACCACGCTGATCTTGAGCTTCAAGAGCCTCCACGAGCGCACCCTGGGCCAGCGCGTGCCCCTGGCCCGCGTCAAGACGATGAGCGCCGCGGAAGCGCAAGCCCGCTTTGCCGAACCGGCCGACCAACTCCTGGCTGGCGAACAGATCACCCTGATGGCGCATCAGACCGACGCCATCACGAAGCTGGAAGCGCACATCCTGGGCGTCGCCGGGAAATGGCCCGCCTACCAGCGCCTGCAGGAACTGCCCGGCATCGGCAAGATTCTGGGGCTGACCATCGCGCTGGAGACCGGCGACGCGAAGCGCTTCGCCGACGCCGGGAACTTCGCCAGCTATTGCCGCTGCGTCAAAAGCCTGCGGCAAAGCAACGGCAAGAAGAAGGGCGAGAACAACCGCAAGTGCGGGAACACCCACCTGGCCTGGGCCTTCGTGGAAGCCGCGCACTTCGCCGGCCGCGCCGACGCACAGTGCCGCCGGTTCTACGATCGGAAGCAGCAGCAAACCAATCCGCTCATCGCGACCAAGGCGCTGGCCTGCAAACTGGCCAAGGCCGCCTGGCATGTGATGGCGGCGGACGTGCCCTACGACGCCGCGCGCGTCTTCGGGTCAGGAAAGACGAAGGGTTTTGGGGAGACCGGTCGTGAACCCGCCCAGGGGTCTGGACCCCCGAGCCAACAGAACTGAATGGGCGCGGCGGGTCTCCCCCCGCTTCAAGCCCGCCGCGGCGGGAGTGGCCCCAAGTGAAACTTTATGGCGATTCGACCAAGCCGGGAGTCTGCGACAGGTTGGACGCGCGGCCGCGAGGCGGCGCGAGCCCCAAGTCCTCCCCTACTGAATGAACCCGGTTTGGCACTGAATGTTTTCTGGCTCCCGAAAGATCGGGAGGCGGGCGTGCGCTGCGGGCGGACGCAAGTCCGCCCGCGGCAGACCGGGCTGACCCCCAGGCCGGACGCGACACGCTGGACCCAGATGGGTGACTGAACGGATCGCCTCCCGGGTGGGAGGACTGCATCCGAATCAACGACCGAAATGACAGGCACGAATGGCACCTTGGACGCCGCCCGCAACGGCCCGGAAAAGCAAAGACAGCTTTTAAGA
>JAKANS010000176.1 GCA_021823625.1 bacterium
GCTATCGGCAGTTCGTTCAGCGGCCTTCATAACCCGAACCTGCGTCTTCGGTACCCCGCCTGTCCTCGGTCCACGAAAACCCCGGCGTTGGTAGCCGAAGGCGCCTTCTTCCACAAGTTGACGTAGTTCTACCCCCCCCCGGCCTTTTGTCAAGGAGCGTTTCGGAACGCCACATTTCGGGACGCCGCAAGTCGCAACGCCGCATTGCCGGGCCGGTGGGTGCTCGCCTACGCTCGTCCCCGGTGACGGCCTTTGTCGAAACGCTGCGCTGCCGGCTCGACGGCATCCGCGAGCAAGGCTTGTGGCGCGAGTTGCGCCGGCTCGATTCTCCCGCGGGACGCTGGATCGAGACCGGCGGGCGCCGGCTGCTCAACTGCGCCTCGAACGACTACCTGGGCCTGGCCGCGCACCCGGTCCTGCGCGCAGCCGCAGCCGAGGCCGCCCGGCGGTTCGGCGCGGGTTCGGGCGCGTCGCGTTTGATCTGCGGCTCACTGGCGCCCCACCACGAGTTGGAAGCGGCACTGGCGGACTTCAAAGGCGCCGCGGCCGCGCTGGCGTTTTCATCCGGTTACGCCGCCGCGCTGGGCACGATTCCGGCGTTGGTGGGGCCAGGGGATGTCGTCGTTTTGGACAAGCTGGTCCATGCCTGCATCGTCGATGCGGCGCGCCTGAGCGGCGCGAAACTGCGCGTCTTCGCCCACAACAACCTGGCCGATCTGGAGGGGATTTTGCGCTGGTCGCAGACGCGGCCCCGCCCCGTCGGCGAACCGCCTGGCAACGTGCTCGTGGTCACGGAAAGCGTCTTCTCGATGGACGGCGACCAGGCACCACTAACCGACTTGGTGAAACTCAAAGACCAGTTCGGCGCGTGGCTCATGGTGGACGAAGCGCACGCCACCGGCCTGTATGGACGCCAGGGCCGCGGGCTGGCGGACGCCTTGGGCGTCGCGGGCCGTATCGAGGTGCAGATGGGCACACTGGGCAAGGCCTTGGGCGCCGCCGGCGGCTTCATCGCCGGGAGCCGCGAGTTAAGGGAATTGCTGATCAACCGCGCGCGCTCGTTCGTCTTTTCCACGGCGCCGGTGCCGGCGGCCTCGGCGGCTGCGACTGCTGGTCTCGAAGTGGTCCGCAGCCCTGCTGGCGACGAACTGCGCACGCAGCTCTGGTCGCGCGTGCGGCAACTGCGCGACGGCCTCGCCAACCTGGGTTGGCCGGTGCCCGCCGAACCGTCGGCGATCCTGCCGTTGATCGTCGGCGACGAAGCGGCTGCGGTCGAACTCGCCAGCCGCCTGCGCGAAGCCGGCTTTTTCGTGCCCGCCATCCGGTACCCGACGGTGGCGCGCAGCGCCGCGCGACTGCGCGTCACGGTTTCGGCGGCGCACTCGCCCGAGGACGTGGAAAGCCTTGTGCGCGCGCTGGCGGACGGCCGCCCGGCTGACGGCCTTTAGCTCCCAGCCTATAGCCTTTCTGAACTGCCCATGCATCCCCTCGCCCGCCTGGACCAACGTTTCGTCTGGCATCCGTTCACACAGATGCGCGACTGGCTGAGCCACGAGCCGATCATCATTGTCTCGGGCAAGGGCGCCGTGTTGCGCGACGCGCATGGCCGCGAGTACCTGGACGCCAACGCCTCGATCTGGACGAACCTCCACGGCCACGGCCATCCGCGGATCAACGCTGCGATCAAGCGGCAGCTCGGCCAGCTCGCGCATTCCTCCGCGCTTGGGCTGGCGAACGAACCCGCTTCCCTGCTTGCCGCCCGACTGGTTACGCTGGCCAATCCACGTTCACCCCGCGCCCCACAGCTCGCGCCAGCACTCTCCAAAGTGTTCTTCTCCGACGACGGTTCCACCGCGCTCGAAGTGGCGCTCAAGCTGGCTTACGAGTACGCCCGCCGGACTGGCCTTAGCGCACGGCCGAGGTTTCTGTCGCTCGCCGGCGCTTACCACGGCGACACCGTCGGCGCGGTCAGCCTGGGTCATATCGACCTGTTCCATAGCGCCTACGCCGGACTCTTGTTCCGGTCCGACCAAGTCATGGCGCCGTACTGTTACCGGTGTCCTTTCAACCGCGCCCGGCCCGAGCGCGCCGACGCGCGGACGTATCGCCAATGCCGCTGGGAATGTGTGGACAAGGTCGGGCAACGCTTCGCCGCCCGACGCCGGCGCGGCCAACCTTACGCGGGTTTCGTCTTCGAACCTTTGATTCAAGGCGCGGCGGGCATGATCCCTCAACCGGAGGGCTGGCTGAACCGCGCGGCGGAGATTGCCCGCGGTCACGGCGCGCTGCTGATCGCGGACGAGGTCATGACCGGCTTCGGTCGCACTGGCGCGGCCAAACCCGAAATCCGAAACTCGAAATCCGAATTCCTTTTTGCTTCGCACCGTGAAGCGGTTCAACCCGATTTCCTTTGCCTGGCGAAAGGCCTGACCGGCGGGTATCTGCCGATGGCCGCGACGCTCACCACGCCGGCGGTCTTCGACGCGTTTCTGGGCGAATACGAGGAGTTCAAGACCTTCTTTCACGGCCACAGCTTCACCGCGAACCAGCTCGGCGCAGCGGCGGCTTTGGCGAGCCTTGAGGTCCTTGAAAGCCCGGCTTCGCGCCGCGACCGGCAACGCTTGGAAGGCACGTTGCGCGACGAATTGAATTCGCTGTGGGCGCTGCCGCACGTTGGCGACATCCGGCAGGTGGGATTGATCGTGGGCGTGGAACTCGTGCGTGACTGGCGAACGCGCGAGCCGTTCGATCTGGCCGAGCGGGCTGGCATCCGGGTCTGCGAAGCAATGGCGCAGCGCGGCGTACTAACACGCCCGATCGGGAACGTGGTCGTGTTGATGCCGCCGTATTGCACCACACCGGCGCAGGCGCGGCGGGTCATCCGCGCGCTCGGCGAAGCCGTGGAAGAAACCTTGGGGAAGGTGTGAAGCCAGCCCACACGCGGCGCCCTCCACAGCATGATCTGCCCCGCCAAACCCTCGCGGTCGGATCCACAGTGCGCCCGGCTCGCACTTGCCAACGCCAATGCTACTCTCTGCGCCATGCAGTCATTTTCAACGCGCGGGTTGGGGCTTTGTCCCCTGCCCTGCTTAGCTCTGGGCTTGAGTCTTGCCGGGCCGCCGGCGCACGCCGCCGCGGACCGGAATTGGGCAACTTACCTGGGCGATCCGGCGGGCACGCAGTTCTCCGATCTGCGCCAGATCACCCCCGCCAACGTCGGCGGATTGGAGGTCGCCTGGACGTACCACGCCGGCGACGCCCGCACGAACAACCTCTCGCAAATCCAGTGCAACCCGCTGGTCGTGGACGGCGTGCTTTACGGCACCTCGCCGCAGTTGAAGCTCTTCGCCCTCGACGCCGCCACCGGCCGCGAACTGTGGCGGTTCGACCCGTTTGGCGGCGCCGGCGCCGACAGTTCGCTGGGCGTAAACCGCGGCGTGGTTTTCTGGAGCGAAGGCGAGGACCGGCGCGTGTTGTTCACTGCCGATCACTTCCTTTACGTCGTGGATGCGCGGACGGGCCGCTTGATCGAGTCGTTTGGCCAAGGCGGGCGCGTCGATATCAAGGACGGCCTCGGCCGCGACGTGAGCAAGTTGTCGGTGCTCTCGAACACGCCCGGTGCGGTGTTTGGGAATCTGCTGTTCATGCCGCTACGTCTGGGCGAAGGCCCGGGTCCGGCAGCGCCGGGTCACATCCGCGCCTACGACATTCGCACCGGGCGGATCGCCTGGCGCTTCAACACCATTCCACAGCCTGGCGAACCGGGTTACGAAACCTGGCCGCCGGACGCCTGGCAACATGTCGGGGCGGCGAATTGCTGGGCCGGCATGGCGGTGGACGTGCAGCGCGGGATCGTGTTTGTGCCCACGGGTTCGGCGGCGTTCGACTTCTGGGGCGGCAATCGTCTGGGCCAAAATCTGTTTGCCGACTGCCTGCTCGCCCTTGACGCCCGCACCGGCCGGCGCCTCTGGCATTTCCAGTTTGTGCATCACGACCTTTGGGATCGCGATCTGCCCGCGCCGCCTGACCTGCTCACCGTCACGCGCGACGGCAAGAAGATCGACGCGGTCGCGCAGGTGACCAAGTCCGGGTATGTCTTCGTGTTCAATCGCGAAACTGGCGAGCCGCTGTTTCCCATCGAAGAACGACAGGTTCCGCCCAGCGATCTCCAAGGCGAATCCGCTTCGCCGACCCAGCCGTTCCCGGTGAAACCCGCGCCGTTCGCGCGTCAGCTTTTCACGTACGACGAAATCACGGACATCTCGCCCGAATCGCACCGCGCGGTCTTGGATCGGTTTGTGAGAATCCGGCCGCACGTGCCCTTTCTGCCGCCCAGCCGAGAAGGCACCATCATCTTTCCCGGCTTCGACGGCGGCGCGGAATGGGGCGGCGCAGCAGTGGACCCGGACAGGATTCTTTACGTGAACGCGAACGAAATGGCCTGGGTGCTGAACATGGTGGAAACGCAGTTCGAGGCCAACGGCATGCCGGCCAGCGGGCGAGCCCTGTACACGCAAATCTGCGCCGCCTGCCACGGCCTGGACCGCGCCGGCAACGCGGCCCAGAACGTGCCCACCTTGGTCGGCATCGCCCAGAAGCTGAAGCGGTCCGACATCGTCACCCAGATCGCCAACGGCAAGGGCGTGATGCCGTCGTTCGCGTTCTTGTCCACACCGCAAAAGGACGCACTGGCGGATTACATTCTGGTCCCCGACGCCCCGCCCGATCCCCGGAACGAAGCCAGTCGAAAGGTGGCCGACGCCGGCACCGACGCGCTCGGCGTCATCCCCTACACGATCACCGGCTACAACCGCTGGCTCGACCCCAAAGGCTACCCGGCGGTCAAACCGCCTTGGGGCACCTTGAACGCGATCGACCTCAACACCGGCGAGTACAAGTGGCGCGTGCCGCTGGGCGAATACCCGGAGTTAACCGCGAAAGGCATTCCGCCCACCGGCACGGAGAACTATGGCGGGCCGATCGTGACCACGGGCGGGCTCGTCTTCATCGCAGCCAGCAAAGACGAGCACATCCGCGCGTTCGACAAGGAAACCGGCCAGGTGCTCTGGCAGGCGAAGCTGCCGGCCGGCGGGTATGCCACGCCGGCAACTTACGAGTTGGCCGGTCGGCAATACGTGGTCATCGCGTGCGGCGGCGGGAAAATGGGGACGAAGTCGGGCGACGCTTATGTGGCCTTCGCGCTGCCACCGAAATGAAGCTCACGCCTTCGGCTCAGCCGAGGCCAGGTCCTTCACAGAGACAATGTGCAGCGGATCCAACGTGTCGATGAAACCATCCGCATCCGCCACCGCCACGCCTCGGCGCGTTACCAAAATGAACTCCGGGTGCGGCACGTCGTACTTGCGGCCGTCCGACAAGAAAATCGTGAACGGCTTGAATCCCCCGCTCAGCCGGCGTCGGATGACTTCCAAATTGAGCATGGCGCAATGAGACATCGCCAGCATCGCGGGTCAAGCGATGGTTTCACCTTGATCGAATTGCTGGTGGTCATCGCGATCATCGCGGTGCTCGCTGGCCTGTTGCTTCCGGCTTTGGCCGGTGCCAAACGCCGGGCCGGCATCGCGGCGTGCCAGTCGAACCTGCACCAAATGGCCGTCGCGTGGGAAATGTACCTGGGCGACCACAACGAGCGCTTCCCGGACCGGCGCGACCTGAAGACCGCGCTTCCCGGCGGCTACAAGCCGTGGAGCGCCTGGCCCAAGTCCGATCCGCGGGCCGGTTGGGCGCCGGTGGTATTGTCCAACGAACTCGCCACCGCCGGAGTCTGGCAGTGTCCGGCCACGCGGCGTCCTGAATGGGCGACGATGGAGGCCGCCCGCCAGTTTACCAGCACCGACTCGAACGCGGTGGCGGTGAGCTATTGGATGTGGCGGTTTGACCGGCCGGACGATCCCGTGCCGCTGGACAATTTTTGGGGCAAGACGCGCAGCCAGGCGGTGGCGGACCTGCCGCTCGCCGGCAATCCCAACGTGGGCGCAGTCAACGGTGCGGGCGACGTCGAGTTCGTGACCGACATATACTTTCCGGCGAAGGCCGCCGGCCTGGACCCCGCCTGGCAAGGCCGCACGCCGCATGCGCTGGGCCGCAACCGGCTTTACCTCGATGGCCACGCCGGTTGGTTGCGCGACGACCGGCTGCGCTGAAGCCGACCGCAGTCGATTTGCGGCCTCTGGAGCGCACGCTAAAGTGTCGCCCATTCGCGGGCATTCACAGCGAATTGGCGCATGAATCCAGAAGCCATCGAGCATCACCTCAAGCTGGTCCTGATCCAATGGATCGTGATCATGGCGGTGGCTTGGTTCTTCGGCCGGCTCGGCCAGCGTTTCGGCCAGCCACTCGCGGTAGGCGAAATCATCGGCGGCCTCCTGCTCGGCCCGTCGGCCCTCGGCCTCGTCTGGCCGGAAGCGCTGCGCACGCTGTTCCCGCCGGAAACGAACCAGTCGCTGCAACTCCTCGCCAAACTGGGCTTGATCCTGTTGATGTTCCAAGTCGGCATGGAGTTCGACTACGGCCACCTGCGCACGCGGTCGCGGACGGTGGTCGCGGTGTCGCTCACTGGAATTCTTGCGCCCGCGCTGCTCGGCCTGGCGATCGGGCCGTGGCTGCACCGCGAGTTCGCGCCCGAGGCGAACCGGTTTGGATTTCAACTCTTCGTCTGCATCGCGCTTTCCATTTCCGCGCTGCCGATCATGGGGAGAATCCTGCTCGAAATGGGTTTGGAACGCACCGCGCTCGGGGCGATCGCCATCAGTTCCGCGGCGCTGGACGACGTGGCCGGGTGGGTGCTGCTGGCCGGGGCCACGGCCTTGGTCACGGCGAAATTCGCCTGGGGTGCGTTGCTGTGGCAGGTGACGGGGGTCCTGGTTTTTTTCCTGATTTTGCTGTGGCTCATCGGGCCGGCACTGCGGCGCTTCTGGCGTTGCAGTTTCTGTGTCCCGCCGGAAGACCCGCGCGGCAAATCGGCGGGCCGCCTCCTCGCCTGCACGCTGGGATGGAAATCGCCGCGCCTGGCAGGTGACGACTGCGCGGGGCGCCCGGGCTGCGGGCTGAGTTCACAACCGCCGAGCGTCACGCACGTCCCGGCCACGTTCCTGGCCGTGCTGCTGGTGGTGTTGTTTGGCTGCGCGGTCACCACGAACACGCTGGGCATTTTCTCGATCTTCGGCGCGTTCCTGCTGGGCGTGGCGATCCACCAGGAAGTCACGTTGGTGAAGGCGTGGCGGGAACGGTTCCGCGACTTCGTGCTGGTGGCGCTGGTGCCGATTTTCTTCACGAACACCGGCCTGCGGACCGAGATCGGTTCGCTCACGACGCCCGCGGCCTGGCTGGGCTGTGGCGTGGTGCTGGCGGCGGCAACGGCCGGCAAGCTCGGCGGGTGTTACCTGGGCGCGCGCCTGACCGGGCAACCCGCCCGCGAAGCGGCCTGCGTGGCCGCGCTGATGAACACGCGGGGGTTGATGGGTTTGGTGGCAATCAACGTCGGCTACGATCTCGGGCTGATGTCCCGGCCGCTGTTCACCATGTTCGTGATCATGGCGCTGCTCACCACGATCATGACCGGGCCGCTATTGCGCTGGTTGTTGCCCGCGGAACTGAAGCCCGGGATGCGGGCGCAACCCGGCGCGGGGCCTTGAACGGGTCCCACTCCCGCCGACGCGACCTCCGCTTGTCCGCCCGGTCGCTTCGTGTATTCTGCCCGCATGCAAAAAGCTCTTTCGTCGCTCCTCGCGATCATCGCCTTGAGCCTGGCCTGGATGCACCTCGCCGGTTGCGCCACCGAAACGGTAACCGGCCGCAAGCAGTTGATGCTGGTCAGTGCGAGCGAGGAAATGCAGCTCGGTTTGAGCGAATTCACGAAGCTCAAAAGCTCGGTGCCGGCCAGCAAAGACAAGGCGGCGCAGGCGATGGTGGAACGCGTGGGCAAACGCATCGCCGCCGTCGCGGACCTGCCGAATGCCCAGTGGGAATTCGTGCTGTTCGAGAACGCCGAGCCCAACGCCTTCTGCCTGCCGGGCGGCAAGGTCGGCGTTTACACCGGCATCCTGCCCATCACCCAGGACGAAGCCGGCCTGGCCACGGTGATCGGCCACGAGGTGGCCCACGCCGCGGCGCATCACGGGGCCGAGCGGATGAGCGAGGCCATGGTGATGAACACGGCAGGTCAGCTCGCCAGCAGCTACCTGGGCAAGGAAAAGCCGAGCACCCAGCCTTACTTCGATTCGGCGTACGGCCTCGGCACGCAACTGCTGCGCGCGTTGCCGCACAGCCGCGAGCAGGAATCCCGCGCCGACCAGATCGGTTTGATCTACATGGCCCGCGCCGGCTACGACCCCACGGCCGCGATCGGTTTCTGGCAGCGGTTCGCCGCTTACAACCAACAGCACGGCGGCAACGGCACGGTCTGGTTCCTCCGCACCCACCCGCTCGACCAGGATCGCATCAAGAACCTCGAACACTACTTGCCGCAGGCGAAGCAGGAATTCCGACCGGCGAAGTAGGCTGGCCGGCTGGGTGCCCGGGGCTGCACGCCGGGTCGGCGCGCGCCGCAATCGGCGGTTATCAGCTCAACTCTTGAGCAATTCCCGCTGCCACGGCAGCAATTCCGCGGATGCGTGCTCCCAATCGGCGGCCAGGCGCACGAGCGTCCCCCGACTGGCGATCAAGGTGGGGTCCATCCCCAGTCGCTCGGCGGCCCGATCCCGGTGTCGGCGCAGGCGATCGAGTTGGTGTTTTTGGGCCATCGTCAGCCGCTGACCCCGATGCCGACGCGGGTGCGGCCACTCGCTCTCCGGGACCCGCAAGGCTTGCTCGATGGCCGCCGAAAGGCTGGCCAGGCGCCGGGGCGAATAGCGCGGCGGGATGAGCTTGTCCGCGGTGTCGCCGTTCACCGCGGCCACCGCCAGCGAGAACAACGTGTCATGGCTGAGCACGAAAAACGGCGGCCGGTTCGCCGCGCGCGCTTCGCCTTCACGCCAGTGCCACAAATGGCGCAACACCGCCATGCCCTGCCGGCTCAGGAGATCCGCACTCTTGATTCGCCACGCGTCTCCGTTGTCGTCGGCCGGCGGGCGGATCGCGTCCTCAATGAGCTGGCGGCACATCTGTGTGTGCCAGGCCAGCCGGTCTTTTTCGACGAGTTGCGCGCGCAAGACCTCCGTCAACGGCCGCAGGTACCGCGCGTCGTTGCGCGCGTAGGCGATCATGCGCTCGGTGAGCGGGCGCCGGGACCAGTCCGCGCGCTGCGGCCCCTTCTCCAGCTCCACGTTGAGAAACCGCCGGACCAGGCTGGTGAGGCCAAACTCCGTGAAACCCAGGAGCCGCGAGGCGAGCATCGTGTCGAACACAGACGCAGGCACGAAGTTCGGCCCGCGATGCAGCAGCCGCAGATCATAATCGCCGCCGTGCAAAATGATCTCGCGCCCGGCCAGCGCCGCCCAGAACGGGCTCAAATCCACCCCGGCCAGCGGGTCCACGAGCACATCCGCGCCCGGAAGGCTGATCTGCACCAGGCAGAGTTTCTCCGGGTAGGAATGCAGGCTGTCGGCCTCCGTGTCCATTGCCACCCAGGGGGCGGTCCGAAGTCGGGGCAGGAAATCGGCCAGTGCGGTGTCCGTCGCGATCACGCCAGGACGGTAATGAGGAAGGCCACCGGCGAAAAGCGCGGAATTGTGCGGCGGGCCGGGCCGCGGGTGAGAAATTGGTGCGCGCGGCAGGACTTGAACCTGCACGGTGTTACCCACTAGAACCTGAATCTAGCGCGTCTGCCAATTCCGCCACGCGCGCACCGCGGTTGGGCTGCAGCGCCGCAACGCGGAATCTACTAAGCAATCCAGCCGCCTGCCGCAAGCCTAAACCCGCCGACAGAATCGGGATTTGCCAAAGCAGAGTTTGCCATTGAATCCCGGGCAGGCCGCTTGCATCCTGTTTCTCCAGCAAGCGCACCCTACTACATCGTTAGATTCTTAATGCCTGACATTTCATGAAGACCCGAAAGCTCGAACTCAATCGTCGCCAGTTCCTCCGCACCGCTTCCGCCGCGGCCGCGGCCGTTACCGTCGTTCCGCGGCATGTCCTGGGTGGACCGCGGTTCGTGGCCCCCAGCGCAAAAGTGAACATCGCCATCATTGGCTGCGGTGGCCAGGGGCGGACGAACATGCGTGGTCTGTTCCCGCTGGCCGACGCCCAGATCGTGGCGGTGGCCGACCCGATCGAGCATGACGATTTGGAGGCATTCTACTTCAAGGGCGTGGCGGGTCGGCTGCCGGTGAAAGCCGAAGCCGAGAAGCGGTACGCCGCCAAGACTCCCAACTACAGGGTGGCGGCTTACGAGGATTTTCGCGTCATGCTGGAAAAGGAGAAGGCCATCGACGCCGTGTTGTGCGCCACACCGGATCACTTGCACGCCTATGTGAGCGTGCTCGCGATGCGGCAGGGCAAGCACGTCTATTGCGAAAAGCCGCTCACCCACAACGTCTGGGAGGCGCGCCTGGTAGCCAAGGTGGCGAAGGAAACCGGGGTTGCCACGCAAATGGGCAATCAAGGCCACTCCGGCAACGGGATCCGGCAGACCTGCGAATGGATTTGGTCCGGGGCCATCGGCGACGTGCGCGAAGTGCACGCCTGGACGAACGCCAGTCGTTGGAGCAAGCGCTACACGCACGGGTTGCCCGCCGAGGAACCGAAACCCGCGGGCGTGAATTGGGATCTCTGGCTGGGGCCGCGCGATCCCCGACCTTACAGCTCGGCCTACACCCCGGTGACATGGCGCGATTATTGGGCTTTCGGCACCGCACCGATCGGCGATTTCTTCTGCCACAACTTCGACGCGCCGTGCTGGGCGCTGGACCTCAAGGCGCCCACCAGCATCGAGGCGTACGGTGCGGGCGGCGTGGACTCTGAAATGGCGCCGCCGGGAGGCATCTACTACTACCGGTTCCCCGCGCGCGGAAAAATGCCGCCGGTGAAGTTCACGTGGTATGACGGCGGCATGCGCCCGCCACAACCGGAAGGGCTCGAGGAAGACGACCAATTGGGGGCCGGTGGCAATGGCACATTGTTCGTCGGCGACAAGGGCCTGATCACCTGTCCGGGCTGGGCGGGCGATCCCCGCCTGTTGCCGGGCAGCCGCATGGACGAATTCAAGCGCCCGCCGAAGACCCTGCCGCGCTCGAAGGGGCATCATCGCGACTGGCTGGATGCGTGCAAAGGCGGCTCGCCCGCCAGTGCGAACTTCGAGTACGGCGCCGCGCTGACCGAGATCGGATTGCTCGGCCTGGTCGCGCTGCGGGTGGGCAAGAAGATGGAATGGGACGCGGTCGCGATGAAGTCACCCAACGCTCCGGAGGCCGATCGTTACCTCAAAGAGGGCTACCGCTCCGGCTGGGCGATTGGGTAAAGCGGCGGCCGGCCCCGGCTTCTCCGAGGGATCGAAACACTCACGCAAACGAAAAAGGCGGCTGAACCTCCTGGGCTCAGCCGCTGTCTTTTGGCTCGCCAAAAGCTCGCGGAGCCGGTGCGGCGCGCTGCGAAGCGAAGATCCGGCATCCCGGGCGGGCTTCCGCTCAACCGGGGGTCAGCACCTTCTCGATGTTTGCCTTGAGATCGCGCTTGCTTTTCAAACCGACCATGGTTTCTTCCACGCGCCCGCCGTGGAAAAGCAGGAGGGTGGGAATCCCGGTGATGCGGTACTCGGAAGCGAGTTGCTGGTGGTCGTCCACGTTGACTTTGCCGATGCGAATCCGGTCCTCGTACTCGGTGGCCAGTTCGTCGAGCACGGGCGCGATCATGCGGCACGGGCCGCACCATTCGGCCCAGAAATCCACCAGTACCGGCACCGGCGATTGCAGCACATGAGTGGCGAAGTTTTCGGCGGTCAGTTTAAGGATGTGGGAAGCTGCCATGAGTTCAGATGCGCAAAAGGATGAATCCGAAAGCGTCGCGTTTCTTCGAGGTCAGGAACCGGCAAAGGGGTCGCCTGCCAACGCCAGCATGAGTACGCGGGCCAGACCGGCGACGACCGCCAGGATGGCCAGGATGGCCAGGACGTTGTCCAGTTGAGACGGTGCGGCGTGCGTGGCCGCAGCGGCGGAAGGCCGCGGAGCGGGAGGCACGCGGGGCGCGCTCGCAGGCGCGGCCGGTGGCCGGGACGCCGGTG
>JAKANS010000177.1 GCA_021823625.1 bacterium
TGCCACGACTGCGCGCGCGGCTCCCTCTCCCCATTCGATGGGGAGAGGGTTGGGGGGAGGGGAAAAGCCGCGCCACCATTCACGAGGTTCCATCTGCGGTCCGTCATGAGGCCCCCTCACCCTGGCTCTCTCCCCGTCGGACGGGGAGGGGGATTCACGCCACAGTGTAGTCTAGCTCACGGTTCCCTCAGTATGCGTTCTGGCCGGGTTACGGCTTGAGCACGATCTTGCCCGAGAGCGTGCCGACCTTGCCGATGGTGCTTTCTTCCTGAATCCGATGGGCGGCGGCGGCCTCGGCCAGCGGCATCACGCGGTCGATGCGCGGCTTGAGCTTCCCGGCGGCGAGCCACTCGTTGATGTCTTCGGCCGCCTCGCGTTGTTCATCCGGGTGCGCCGTGAACATGACGAAGCCGTGGACGGAGCAGCCTTTCACGTAGAACGGCCCGACCGGGAAGGGCGGCCGGGCGTCGCGGCCCGCCATGAGCACGATGCGCCCCCGCGAAGCCAGGGCGGCGACGATCTTGTCGAAATCCGGCTCGCGCGTCGTTTCCCACCAGACGTTCACGCCGCCAGGCGTGATCTTCCGCAATGCCAGGTTCGGTTCGACCGCGCGATAAACGATCGCGTAGTCGGCGCCGAGGTTCAGGATCGCCTCCGCCTTTTGCGGGCTGCCGACGGTGGCGATGACGCGCGCGCCGGTGAGCTTGGACATCTGCACCACCGTGGACCCGACCCCGCCGCTGGCGCCATTCACGAAAATCGTTTCGCCGCGCTGGAGCTTCGCGTCGCGGAACAGGCCCAGGTGCGCGGTGATGCCGACCAGCGCGACCGCGGCAGCCTGCTCGTCCGTGACGTTCGGCGGCGTGGGATAGACAAAGCATTCATCCACGCTGACGTACTCGGCAAAGGTGCCCTGCCGGCCGAGCAATCCCTGGTTGCTGCCCCAGACGCGGTTGCCGGGTTCCAAGGCGGTCACGTCGGGCCCGACCGCTTCCACCACCCCCGCGAAATCGCAGCCCACGACGAACGGCTTGGGGAGGTCCATCTGTACCAGGCCGCTGCGGATGTAGGTGTCGATGGGATTGAGCGAGACGGCGTTGACCTTCACGAGCACACGCGAACCGGTGGGCGCGTCGGGCTTCGGCACGTCGCCGAAAACGATGTTCTCGGCCGGGCCGGGGGCGGTGATGTAGGCGGCTTTCATGCGGTGCGCGCAGCTTCGCAGTTTACGGCGCGCCGATGCAATAGAGTTTGCGGTTCGTGCGGATGAACAACTCATGGTCCACCGCCGCGATGCTCGAGCGCGTGCGGTCATCGCTGGCGTCGCCGAATTCGGCATGGTGCAAAACCTTGCCGTCCGCCGCATCCACCACCACCGCTTCGGCGCGAAAGTTGAGCAGGTAAATCCGGCCGTCCGCGCCGGTTGGAGACGCTTCGTACTTGGCGTTGCCCGGCGTGGCGATGAGCCACTTCACCTTGCCGGTGGCTGGTTCGACGCGGGCCAGACTCTTGCGGAGATCGCTCAAGATGAAGAAATCGCCCAAGTAAAACAGCAGCGTGGGCACGTCGCTGGTGACTTCGCGCTGGCGGTCGGATTTCCAGGCGATGGCGGAGTCGCCGAGCTTGCCTTCGCCGCCGGCCTTGATGGCGTAAATCGGGTCGCCTTTGGGCGCACATGCGAGAATGACGCCGTCACCGGCCGCCGGCGAGGGCACGAGCCGCCAATGCGGAATCTTGCGCGGGTTCCAAGTGCCCCAACGCCAGAGTTCCCGGCCCGTGGCGGGATCGTGCCCGGTCAGGCAATCGCCGCCGGCGATCAAAATCTCGGTGCGGCCTTTGAAGGTGAACGGCAGCGGCGAGGCGTAGGATTCATGCGACTCGGCCACGGCGTCGCTGGGCCGGACGTGCCGCCAAAGCTCCTTGCCGGTGGCCGGGTCGAGCGCGAGCAGGTAGGAGTCGATGGGACCGTCTTTGCGCCCCCGGCCATTCACGGGCACGTCGCGCTGGAGTACCTGCACGTACAGCTTGCCGTCGAAAAGCAGCGGCGTGCTGGCGAAAGTCCATTGAAAGGCGAACTCGCCGTAGTCCTTGGTGAGGCTGCGCGACCACAGCAGCTTCCCGCTCAGATCGAAGGCAAGCAGGTTGCCATCGCCGTAAAAATAGAAGACCCGCTGGCCGTCGGTGACCGGCGACGGCGAGGCGAAGTTGCTCATTTCGTCGCGGCGACTGCGGTCGGCCACACGCTGGCGCCAGAGCTCCTTGCCGGTGGCTCGGTCGAAAGCCAGAGCGAGCAACGACTGGTCCGCGTCGTCGGTCGAAGAAATAAAGACTCGGTTGCCCCAAATGATCGGGGTGGCTGCGCTTGGCCCCGGCAGGTCGGCCGTCCAGCGGACGTTCTCGGTTTTCGAGAAGCTGGCCGGCAGGTTCGTGGCGGTGCTGGCGCCGTTGAAGAACGGCCCACGCCAGTGGGGCCAGTTGGCGGCCTGGAGGGCCACCGTGCCGGCGGCGAGCAGGACAAGCAGGCAGATTCGTCGGTGCATGGCGTTCAGAGTAACCGCGTGGCGGCGGCAGGCAACCCGTCTCCGCCATTGAACTGCGGCGGGCGGCGTCCTACCTTCCGTTCATGCCGGAAATTGCCGAGCCGGTGGTAGCGCCCGGCGTCAAATTCGACGAGCAGACCCAGTCGAAGCGCGCCTTGGATCCGGGTTACCTGGTAATTTGCTGGAACGACCCGGTGAATCTCATGGTGTATGTGACCCACGTGTTCATGGTCGTTTTCGGCTGGCAGAAGCAAAAGGCCGAATTGCACATGCTCGAAGTTCACAACCAGGGCAAGAGCGTGCTCACGCGGGAGGGCCTGGAGCGGGCCGAGTTCTACGTCCACACCCTGCAACAATACGGCCTGCAAGCCACGCTGGAGCGCGACGAGGCATGAAACTCCACCGCGCGGAAGCTGACCGCTACGAATTCCACCTCGGCCGGCGCGAACAAAAAGTCTTCTGCGAAGTGCTCGCGGCCTACCCGGTCACGCCTCTGGAACACCATCGGGTGAGCCGGGCGGCCGTGGCCGAACCGGATTCCAAGCAGGCGCTCCTGACCGACTCGCTGCAGGCGGTCAAGGCCGCCGCGCGCAAACGCCTCGATGCCTTCCTGGGCAACGCGCAGCGCTTCACCGTCCTCGCCGACGGTTACCGTGTCAGCTTCAGCCGCGAGGAGATGGAGTGGCTGCTCCAGGTGCTGAACGATGTGCGCGTCGGCAGTTGGCTCCGACTCGGCGCGCCGGACCCGGAGGCCGCGAAGCCGCCGCGGTTGACGCCGGAGACCGCGCGCTACCTGCCGTTGATGGAGATCGCCGGTCATTTCGAATTCGTCCTGCTCGCCGCGCTCGACGGCACGGACGGGGTCGGTTGGGCACCGCGGGAGCGGTAACTGCGCGGGGTCCGCGGCCGGCCACCGGTGTTTTCGATTTTACGCCTCCACGCTCGCGGCTATCCTGAGAGCGATGCCGGGCACTGAACCACTGCTTCAATTGACGGGCGTGACCAAGCGATACGACGGCGAGGCCGCCGCCAGCGCCCCGCCCGTGCTGGCGGACATCAACCTCGAACTCGCCCGCGGCGAATCGCTCGCCATTGTTGGCCCGTCGGGTTGCGGCAAGACGACGCTCCTCAACATCATCGGCACCCTCGACCGGCCCACCGCCGGCCAGGTCCAGCTCGAAGGCCAGGACTTGACCGCCTTGGACGAACGCCAGCTAGCCGAGCTGCGCAACCGGCAGGTCGGCTTCGTCTTTCAGATGCACCACCTGCTGCCGCAATGCACGGTGTTCGAAAACGTCCTCCTGCCCACGCTCGCCAGCGCAAACGAAGTGTTGCGGGACGGAGCGCCGGACCGCGCGCGGCGACTACTCGATCGCGTCGGCCTGGGCGCGCGCCTGAACCACCGGCCGGGCCAGCTCTCCGGGGGCGAACGCCAGCGCGTGGCCGTGGTACGCGCGCTGATCAACGAGCCGCAACTCCTGCTCGCCGACGAACCGACCGGCGCGTTGGACCGCACTTCGGCGGAGAACCTCGCGCAACTGCTAGTCGGTTTGAATCGCGAGACCGGCGTGACGCTGATCGTCGTGACGCATTCGCTGGACCTGGCCCGCCAGATGGGCCGCACGCTGGAGCTGCGGGACGGCCGGCTCAAGGAGGTGCCGCGTGCAGTGTAAGCCGGAACAATGCGGATGCGATGGGGAGCACCTGCCGCCGGCAGGTAGCGTTCGGCGGCCCGCCGAACACGGCCTTGTCCGGCGCCTAAGCCGGAACAATGTCGCTGAAAGTGGGGCTCGCCCTCACCCTAACCCTCTCCCCCGGGTAGATGGAACCGCCCTTTACCGTCGTAAGTCAGTGACTCAACGGTGGGCCTTTTCCAACGCCGCAAAGACTTCTCCCTCTCCTTGGGGAGAAGGTCGGGGTGAGGGAGGACGTTGCTTCTCTACCGCGTTGTTTCGGCTGAACTTCTCTGCGCCATGACCCGTTTCCGCTTCATCCTTCGCAGTCTGGGGTTCCACGCGCGCTCGCACGTCGGCGCGTTCCTGGGCGCGGCGGTCGGCGCCGCGGTGCTGGTGGGCGCTTTGGTGGTGGGCGACTCGGTGCGCGGCAGCCTGCGCGACCTGGCCTTGCTCCGGTTGGGCAAAACCCAACTGGCGATGGCCACCGGCGACCGCTTGTTCACCTCGTTCCTGGGATTCACGCTCCAACAAGCTTTGCCCCAGGCCGGTCTGGGCCGACCGGGCGCGCCTTTGGTCGCGACGGCGCTGCAGCTCCCGGCCGTGGCCGTGAACGCGGATGACTCCGCCCGCGCCAACCAGGCCCAGGTGCTCGGTGTGGACGGGCGGTTCTGGCAGTTCGCGCTCAAGCCGCCGCCGCTCGGCAATCTGCCGCCGGAGACGGTGGTGTTGAGCGAGGCCTTGGCCCGGCAACTCCGCGCCCAGACGGGCGACACGGTGGTGCTGCGCGTCCAAAAACCACAGGCGCTCTCCGCCGATGCCCCGCTTGCGCCAGTCGAGGACTCGACCGTGGCGTTGCGGGTGCGCGTGCAAAGGGTGGTCACCGACGAGGAATTCGGCCGGTTCGGCCTGCAGGCCAGCCAGGTGGCGCCGCTGAACGCTTTCGTGTCGCTGGCGTGGTTACAGGCCCGAACGGGAGTCACCAACCGCGCCAATCTGATGTTGGTTGCCGAGCCGCCGCCGCCGGCGATGCCGCAAGGCGTGATGGCCGGTTCGCGGATCGTTTTCTCCGGCACCCAACTGCCGGACCTCGCCCGGCTGGTGCAACTCGTGCTCACCCAGCGCTGGCAGCTCGCGGACGCCCAACTCGAATGGCGCGGCCTGGTCCCGGCCGGCGCGCTCGAACTGCGCAGCGACCGGGTCTTTCTCGATCCGGCGGTGGGCGCAGCGGTGTTTGGCGGCGCGGGCGTGACCAATCCGATCGCCGCGCGCCTCCAACGCGAGGTGGCCGGTGTGTCCGCGACCGGCGTGCTGACCTATTTCGTGAACGAGCTCCGGCGCGGCGACCACGCGACGCCGTACTCGATGGTCACCGCCACCGGCGCGCCGCTCGTGCCCCCCGACATGGCCGACGACGAGATCTTCATCAACCAGTGGCTGGCCGAGGATTTGGAGGCGAAGCCCGGCGACGAATTGACCTTGAAGTATTTTGTCGTCGGCGACCTGCGACAGCTCGAGGAGCGGTCGGCGAGCTTCCGCGTGCGGGCGGTGTTGCCCATGAACACGCGCGGACTCGATCCGCAGTTGATGCCCGATTTTCCGGGCATGACCGGCGCGGAGAATTGCCGCGACTGGGACACCGGCCTGCCGATCGACAACGGCCGCATCCGCCCGCAGGACGAGGATTACTGGCGGATGTTCCGCGGCACGCCCAAGGCCGTCATCACGCTCAAGGCCGGCCAGCGCCTGTGGCAAAACCGCTGGGGCAACCTCACGGCAATCCGCTTCCAGCTTCCGAGTGCCGTGACCGTGAACGCCGCCACGGTGACGCGCATGTTGCCGGGCTACCAATCGTCGATCAGCGGGATGCTCACGCGGGCGCTGGACCCCGCGGCGTTCGGCCTGCGCTTCCAACCGGTGCGGGCGCAGGCGCTCGCGGCCAGCAGCCAGTCGCAAGATTTCGGGCAACTGTTTCTCGGCTTCAGCTTCTTCCTGATCGCCGCCGCGCTGTTGCTGCTGGCGGTGCTGTTCCAATTCAGCGTCGAGCAGCGCGCTACCGAACTGGGCACGCTGCTGGCGCTGGGTTTTCGGCCGCGTCAGGCCGGCGGGCTGTTGCTGCTGGAAAGCGGCGCGGTCGCGCTGGCGGGTTGCGTGCTCGGGGCGTGGGGCGGCACCCGCTACGCGAAGGCGGTGCTGCACGGGCTTTCAACCGTGTGGAGCCAGGCCGTGGGTGGCGCCGCGCTGAGCTATCACGCGGAGCCGGCAACGCTCGCTACCGGCATCGCCTCCGCCGCGCTCGTCAGTTGGCTGACGCTGTGGCTGGCGTTGCGACGGCACTTGCGCGTGCCCGCTCGGCAACTCCTCGCCGAAGGCGCGGCCGAAACCAGCGAATGGTCGGGGAACGACCGGCCCGGACGCCGCGCCAAATGGGTGGCCTTGGTCTGCCTGGTCGGTGCGCTCGGAATGGCCGGCGATGCGCTGGCGCGCAAGGACACCGCCGACGCGGAGCTGTTTTTCAGCGCCGGCGCGCTGCTCTTGGTGGGCGGCCTGGCCGGCACCTCGGCCTGGCTGCGGCACCTGGCCGGATCGGAATCGGCAGCCAGACTCTCTTTGCGCGGCCTGGGCATTCGCGGGGTCACGCGGCGGCGACGGCGCAGCCTGGCGGTGGTTGGCTTGCTTGCGTGCGGCAGTTTTCTGGTGGCGTCGATCGGCGTGTTCCGGCTCGACGCGGTGCGCGGCGCGGATCGGCGCGACTCAGGCACCGGCGGTTTTGCCCTCATCGGCTCCGCCACCCAGCCGGTGATTCAGGATTTGAACAGCGCCGCCGGCCGGGACGCCTACGGTCTCAACACCAACACGCTGGCCGGCGTAACTGTGGTGCCGTTCCGCGTGCGCGACGGCGACGAGGCGAGCTGCCTGAACTTGAACCGCGCACAGGCGCCGCGCTTGCTGGGCGTGAAGCCCGAGTTGCTCGCCGACCGCGGTGCATTCACGTTCGCCAAGCTCGCTGAGGGCGCAGATGAGAAGCACCCTTGGCTAACCCTCAAGCGCGGTGAATTCTACCCAATGCATGGCAAACCACTGGCGGAGGATGAAGTGGCCGCCATCGGCGACGCCGCGTCGATCGTCTATGCGCTGGGCAAGAAGGTCGGCGACACGCTCGATTACACCGACGAGCGCGGGCACCCGTTCAAGCTGCGGCTGGTCGGCGCGCTGGCCAACTCGATCCTGCAAGGCAGCCTGGCGATCGACGAAGCCGAGTTTGTCCGGCGGTTTCCGTCCGCGACTGGCTACCGGTTCTTCCTGGTCGATGTTCCGCCAGGCAAGACCGACGCGGTGGCGGCGGAACTCACCCGCGGCCTGCGCGATCTGGGCCTGGAACTCACGCCTGCGGCGCAGCGATTGGCGGCCTTCAACGCGGTGCAGAACACTTACCTCGGCACCTTCCAGGTGCTTGGCGGACTCGGCCTGTTGCTGGGCAGCGTGGGATTGGGCGTGGTGGTCTTACGTAATGTCCTGGAACGGCGCGGCGAACTGGCGTTGCTGCTGGCGGTCGGTTTCCGGCGACGCGCCTTGCGGACGCTGGTGCTCAGCGAACACGTCGCTTTGCTGCTCGCCGGTTTGGGCGTGGGCGTTGCGGCGGCGTTGGTGGCGGTGCTCCCCAACGTGCTGGGTGGCAGTGGTGACCTGCCGTATCGCTCGCTCGGCTTGACGCTACTGGCGATTCTGCTCAACGGCGCGGCCTGGGCCTGGCTGGCGAGCGAACTCGCCTTGCGCGGGCGGTTGCTGACCGCGCTGCGGAATGCCTGAATCCCCCGCTGACTCGGCGGCACTCAGTGGCCGTGGTCCATTGCCTTCTGTACGAAATCCCGCCCTTTTTCGCCCATGATTTCGACCGCCTGCTTTTCCATCTCCGCTTTGATGGTAGCCTCCATCTGCTTCTGCTTTTCCTCGGGTGTACCGGTCAGGGTACGTTCCAGTTCCGTGAACTTGGTCTGAAGTTCGGGCTGGCGTTCTTTGATCCGGTCCAGGAACTGGTTGGCCGCGTCGGCGCTGACGCCCACCGATTCCGCGATCGTCGCCAGGCGCGCCCGCTCCTGTTGTTCGTGACGCTGCTGTTCCTGGAGACGCGCCCGCTTGGCCTCGGCCTGTTTCTGCGCTTCCTGTTCGGCCACCCGATCGGCACCCAACGCCTCCTGGAGCCGACGCTGAAACTCCGCTTCTTTGTCCGCCGCGGCCTTCGCCACCGCCGGATCGGCCGGTTCGATGCCATAGCGCGCATTGAGGCCAGAATCGGAACTTGGGTCCATGCCCGTCTCGGCGGCCACTTTGACGATCACGCGAAATTCCGCCTCAGACTTGGCCTGCGGCAGGTGCTGCCGGACATACTGGGCTGCCGGCGATTCGCGATAGAGGTAGTCCTCTTGTTCCGCCGGTGAGAGGATTTGTGCCAACTCGGCTTGTTTCTGTCGCTGCAACTCAGCCAGCCGCGCGGTGGCTTCAGCGTCAAGGGTGCCGGCAATTCCTCGTGACTCCAGTTCCTGACTTAACCGCCGGTAGCGTAAGTCCAACTCGCGGACCTGCCGCCGCTTGTCCACCGGAAGGTACTCACGGTCGTCACGGTAAGTGGGTCCGATCACGACTTGAAGCCACGAGTCGTTCCGACCGAATAAGTCCTCGATTTCGGCGATCATCTGTTCCCGCAGTTCAAGCCGTGAGTAATGCCGATCCCAGTACGCGCCCGGATTCTCGAAGTGACTGTAGTCCCGGGCGCGGGCCGCGGCCACCTCCGTGGCGAGCACCTGTTCCCGGTAGCGTCGGGCTACGCGGAAGGCCACGATGTCACGGATGGTTTGCTCGGGACAGCCGAGGGCGCGGAGGTTGGCAATGAGTTTGGCCGGATCGCGGCTCTCAATGCGCCCCCACGGCGTATCCGGCGCGGCCACAGCCGGGGCGAAGCGGGTGACTCG
The DNA here is from genome assembly GCA_021823625.1 of bacterium. GTDB lineage: Bacteria > Verrucomicrobiota > Verrucomicrobiia > Limisphaerales > J093 > DSVZ01. The sequence goes on from JAKANS010000177.1 coordinate 9,184, forward strand.
CGCCACCCCTCGCGTCGTTTCGCCACGCGCGGCCGGCTCGCCGACGGCACCGCGCGGTTGTCGCGGAATCGGCGCCTCGTGCCGGCCCCGCCACCACACCATGCCGGCGAGGACGAGATTTAACAACAGGCTCAATGTCAGGAGCCGCTTCATGGCTTGATGTTCGACTTGGTAAGTCCCAGCAGCTCCCGAAGATCGCGGCGAACCGCGACGGAGGCTTTCTCTCCCAGTACCTCTCTCAGACGCCGATCCGCCTGCTCCTGCAAAGCCTGCACTTGCTGCTGGCGTGCCGCGGCAGGGCGGGTTGTGTCCTTGGCAATCTGGTCAGCCGCCGCGCGGGCTTCGTGGCTGATCTGCCAGGCTTGATCGGCGAGTTCGACCGGCAGGCCGTAAGCATCCACCGACTGCCGGGCCTGCTGGTACTCCATGTCGGTGACGCGCTCGTACTCCTTGGCCCGTTCCTCGCCGAACAGCTCCCGAATCTGCTCGGTCGCCGGGCCGCGGTTGAGGAGATCGTTGGTCCTCACCTTGCCCTGGCTGGCCTCATGGGCGTCGAAGATCTGTTTGAACTCCTCGGGCGTGCAATCGAAGTACCGGAGTTCGGCGCGCAACATCTGGGCGTCGGTTGAGTTGCGCAGCCGGAACTCCTCGAGCTCCGCCGGGGAGAGCACCTTCGCCAAGAGCTTCAACTTTTCGTCGAAGAGCCTTGCCTCTTTCTCCCGCGAATACTGGCCTTGGTTGAACAGCTCCATTACGCGCGTGTCGACGTCGGCGTCGCCCAGAACCTCGAGCGCTGCGGCCCGCTTGTCTTCCGGCAAAAACAACAGTTGTCGTTCGCTGCTGCCGAGTTGCAAGAACAGCGCATTGGCCAGTTCCTGCTCGCGGTAGTGACCGCCGAGCAGATCGTGAAGCACGGCGTCACGTTCCTTTTCGAGCGCCTGAAGTTGCTTCGTCTGGTCGGGGTTGGGCCGATCGCTACTCGATGGCTTCTGCCAGTACTCGCGTTTTCGCGGTTGCCAGATGGCCCCGGCACGTTGCCTATACAGAGCGCACAATTCCGTCGCGACAATATCGCGGATAGTCTGCTCCGGGCAGCCAACCGCGCGCAGGTTGGCAATGTATTGGCGGTAATCGGCGGACTCGATCGCGCTCCAAAGGAACGGCGGCGGCGGGTTCGAAGCGACGGCGTTCGCGGTCTCGCTTTGAGTTGCGCCTGGCTGGGCCAGGGCGACTGGCGGCGTGGTGCGGTTCGTGGAGCTTGCGGAAACGGCGGCCGTCGTCGAGGACGCTGGCCGCACCAGCCACGCGGCCAGAGCGAGATTGGCCAGAAGCGACACCGCCGTCAGCCACGCCAGATGTGGGCTGGCAGACGGCTTCGCTGGGATGGAGGCCGCTGGTTTCACGTTCAATTAAACAGCACAAACTGCGCGCCAACGCAAGCCCGCGGCAATCGCAACCTGTCCAGTTTGAACCACTCCGTTCCCAGAGGCTCACGGATGGTCCTTCACGTCCGGCCTGAGCCGCAGGCAGGAGCTGTGGCGCGCTCCAATCGATGCACCATGCGCCCCCCGGCTCCGTCAAAAAGGCCGGACGCCTACACGTCGCAGATTTCGATCGATTGGAGCAGGGACGCCAGGGCATCCGGCCGGGCCGGGACGAATTCCTGCCCGACGTAGCCTTTGTACCCGCGGGCCACGATGGCCCGCATCACCGCGGTGTAGTTCAACTCCTGCGTGTCGTCGATCTCGTGCCGCCCAGGGTTGCCGCCCGTGTGATAGTGGCCGAAGTACTCTCCGTGCTCCTGGATCGAACGGATGATGTCGCCCTCCATGATCTGCATGTGGTAAATGTCGAAGAGCAATTTCAGTCGCTCCGAACCGACGCGCTTGCAGAGCTCGATCCCCCACGCGCTCTGGTCGGCCATGTAGCCCTTGTGGTCCACCTTGCTGTTCAGGAGTTCGAGGATCACGTTCACCTTGTGCTTCTCGGCGATGGGCACCAGCCGCTTCAGGCCTTTCACGCAATTCTCCAGGCCTTCCTCGTCGCTGAGCGCGTACTCGCCCCACTTGTCCTTGCCCTTCCGGTTGCCGGAAAAAGTGATGATATTCGGAAAACCGTTCGCGGCCACTTCCGGAATCGCCGTCTCGAACTTGGGCAGCAGATCGTCGTGGTGCTCGACGCGGTTCCAGCCGTAGCCGATGCCGTCCGGGCCGTTGCACATGGCGCAGGTGAGCCCGGCCTTTTTCACGGCGGGCCACTGGTCCGGCCCGAGCAATTCCACCGACTCCAGCCCCAGGCGGGCGCATTCCTGGCAGAACTCCTCGAAGGTCATCTTTGCGGGCTTGTTCCGGCCCGGATTGAACAGGCTGCCGTAACACCACGCGGAGACGGAATGGTGGATATTCCCTTTCCACTTCCTGGCCTCGGCGGCGAAAACCGGACCGGTGACCGAAGCCACGCCCAAGGCGGCGGCTCCGGTGGCGAAGGATTTGAGGGCGGAGCGACGGGAAAGCTGCGTTTTCATGGGCTCAATAATTGACGTTTTGGGAATCACGGGCTGCCGTGAGTCCAAACTAAAGCCAGGGAAGCGTCAAACCGGAAAAGCACACTGACCTTTCGAGGCGCGCATCTCAGTTTCTTGCAGGGTCGTGTAAGCTGGGGGCATGACAACAACGATTGCGCCGACCGCTATTCCTGCGGTCTGCACCCGTTCCCCCCGTTCGGGCGTTCCCGCCGTTCCCATCCCC
>JAKANS010000178.1 GCA_021823625.1 bacterium
TCAAGCAGAACGAGTCGCTCAAGGAACGGGTCGCGGGCGATCTATCAGCCATCAAGGCCAATGCCAAGCTGGTGCGCTCCTTTTTTGGCGCCCCAAGTGTAGCCTATGCTAAGGACTGATCAGTAAGACGCCAAAACTGATGGTGGGATGCTCGACCGCATCCACGCCTTCCGCTGTCTGGTAACGCACTTCGTTCACCGATGGCACCGGCGCGTCGAGGAACTCGGTCCAGACCTCCAGCCGGGTCGTGGCCGGATCCAAATCAGCCGGCAGCGCCGGACACTGCTTCAGGACGACATTCTGGCTGATCCCGTTGTGGCGCCAGACATACACGATGTCGGCCGCCAAGCCGTTGAGCGCGTCGCGGTACACCACCTTGTTCGGCGGCACGATTTCGCCGGGAGCGGACGGCTTGACAGTCCCCAGCATGTACGCCAGGCCGCTGGCTGGATCGGCCAACCGCACCTCGCGCACGCCCCCCTGCAATCGCCGACCGTCTGAAGCAAGGAAGTCGAACACGACATCGCTGGCGGCGTCCGGGCTGAAAATCGCCTTGTGCGGTCCGCGGCGGGCAATCGCCCCGCCCGGGAAGCTCTCGATAAGGTCTTCGCTGGGCTGCCAAGCACCGTCCTGGAGGTAAAAGATCCCGTTCTCAAGGACGGTAAACTCGTTCGTTTTGAATCCGACCGCACCGTCAGCGCTGGTCAACCGCGTAACGCGCCGGCACAGGGCCTGGTTCTATCCGCGCTGGAGCACTTCCAGCGTCGAATCCGGACGGGCCAACGCGGTCAGACTGCCAGGTAGCGCGTCAGCATTGGCAAAGGCCGGACTCTGTCCAAGAGCACAAACACAAACCAGCAAGGGAAGAGAAGGGATCGCTTTCATGGCATGGATTGAACAAACCTTGGGTGTGCGAATGACCGTCGGAGCATCATTTCCACTTTTTTTCAACTGTGCATCCACGCTGGATCGGCATGATCCGATTGTCAAGCATTCCATTGAATGCGCCCACACAACGCCACCCGACAGCGCAGACACCGGGCACGGGTGCCGGACTTGCGCCAGGGCGGGCGGTTGGAAGGGAGAAAATCCATCCCGGCTCCTGCGCGAGTTGACAAGCCCAGATCGCCGAAATGGTGCGGCCGTGCCTCCCTGTTTCTTCAACCGCTCGCAAACGCCGTAGCTTCAGGGCTCCCGGGGTTGGGGACGGGTCCGGGAAAGGGGGAAGATCCGCCTTTCGCCCAGATCATCAAAGTCCCGCGCTTCCGGCACCCGGTTGAAGGCGACTTTGGCCCCGGTGAAGTTGCGCGCCGCGCCGGGCATCACGCCCACCGTGACCGAGTCGCGTCCGAAACGCCGGTTGATCGCTTCCATGGCCTCGGACAGGCGCTCGCGTTGCTGCCGCTTGCGGTCTTCGACTCCGGCTTGGGCGCGCGGCAGGGAGACTTGGCCGCGGGCATCGAACAGTTCCAACTGGCGCAGTTCGTCCGGCGGCACCAGGCCGTGCAGGGTGAGGCTGACTTTTTTGAAGCGCACCGGTCCGGCTTCGGCCGTGGTGGTGGTCCACAGCCGGGCCAGCGCGTCCAGCAGGGTGAAGTTGTCGCAGGTGGGCGGAAGGTGGGTTCCGGCTTCGAGGCGCGGTCCTTTTTCCACGCGCAGGGCGATGTCCAGCCTGGTGGCGTAAAAGCCCAGGTGGCGAAGGCGGCTGGCGGCTTTGAGCAGCAGCCGGCGCAGGACGGCCCCGGCCACTTCGGCAGGGCGCTCCGCCGGGGCCAGCACGTGGCTGTGGCCGACCATGCGGCGCTGGGTGGGCTCCTCGGGAAGTTCCACGCCGCGCAACGCGTACCAGAAACGCTCACCCGCCACGCTGCCCCAGAGCGCCCGCAATTGTTTGGGCGCGCAGGCCCAGAGTTGCGGAATGGTGTAAATGCCCGCGGCCCACAAACGCCGCTCCATGTTGGGACCGATGCCGGGCAGGTCGTGCAATTCCAGGTGGGCGATGCGGGCGGGCAACTCCGTCGGGTGCAGCGTGACCAAACCGTCGGGCTTTTGCAGGTCGCTCGCGGTTTTGGCCAGCAGGCGGTTGGTGGAGATGCCGATGAAACTGGTCAGCCACTCGCCCACGTTGCGGCGGAGGCCCGCTTTGAGCCGTTGGGCCAGCGCCACGGCGCCGGCCGGGGTGCGCCAATCGCCTTGGAGCCGGCAGGCCATTTCGTCCACGGACATGACCATTTCCACGGGTACGTGCCGGTCCACCTCCGCGCACACGCGGTGGTGGTATTCGACGTATTTCCGGTGATCCGCGAGCACGCAGACCAGGCCGGGGCAGCGCAGCCGGGCTTCGCGGATCCCGGTGCCGGTCTTGATGCCGAATCGCTTCGCCTCCTGGCTGGCCGCGATGGCGCAGGTGAAGTCGGTCTCCGCCGGCACGACGACCACGGGGAATCCGCGCAACCGCGGCTGGGTTTGCTGCTCCACGTTGGCGAAATAGCTGTTCATGTCGAGGAACAGCCAGTCGTACGCCACCGGGGCGTCCGGAGAGAACAGCGTGCCGGTGGACTGCGGCTGCAGCGGCATGGCCCGAACCTAACGCCGAACCGCCGGCTTCGCCATACCGAACCAGGAAATCCCAATTGCGTAGCGAGATTGAGGAGCCTGGCGGCGCCAACGCCGGGCTTGCGCCGGGGCTTGCAGGTCGGTTGAATCCCCGCGCGGGTGTTCGTGACTTTGCCGTGCAGGATGTCCTTTTTTACATTTTTGCCGGGCTGACGTTGGGATTCGGCTTCCTCGTGGTGGCCAATCCGTTCAGTCGCAACCCGGTGACCAGCGCCCTGTTTCTGGTGCTGACCATCGTCTCGCTGGCCGCCTTGTTCGTGACGCTCCACGCCTTCTTCCTGGCGGCGGTGCAAATCCTCGTTTGTGCCGGCGCCGTGATGGTGGTGTTCCTGTTCGTCATCATGCTGCTCGCGCTCGAGGTGGAGGAGCGCCGGCAGGTGAAGAAGCTGGGATTGGTTGGCGGCAGCGCGGTGGCGCTGGCCTTCGCGGCTTTGGTGGGCACGGCCATCGTGCGTTCGCCGACGGGCACAGGCCAACCGCCCACGCTGGAGGGATCGACCCACGTGTTGGGTGAACTTTTGTTCCGGCAGTACCTCCTGCCATTCGAAATCCTGTCGGTGCTGCTGTTGGTGGCGATGGTCGGCGTGATTTTGCTGAGCAAGAAGGATCTGAAGTGACGGTCGGCCTCGAACACTACCTCATCGTCAGCGCCCTCCTGTTCAGCTTGGGACTTCTGGGGGTGGTGCTGCGGCGCAACCTGCTGCTGATTTACCTGTCGCTGGAGATGATGCTCAACGCGGCAAACCTCGCGCTGGTGGCCTTCTCGCGGTTCAACCACAACCTCGACGGCCAGGTCATGGTGTTCTTCGTCATCACCGTGGCGGCGGCGGAAGTCGCGGTGGGCCTGGCGTTGATCGTGGCGCTGTACCGCCGACGCCAGTCCGCCCACATCGAGGATCTGGCCTCGCTGCGGCTGTGACGATGACCAGCGCAATCTCCAACCGCCGAGACACCGAGACGCTGAGGCTGGATGCCTTGACGGAAAGGGTCATCGGTTTCTGCATTGAGATTCACCGACACCTGGGGCCCGGTTTGCTGGAATCGGCGTACGAGGAATGTCTGTGTTACGAACTGTCGGTCGCCGGACTGCGTTTCGAGAGGCAGAAAGCGCTGCCGGTTGCGTACAAAGGACTCAAGTTGGACTGCGGGTACCGCATCGATGTGCTCGTGCAAGGCGAGTTGATCCTCGAACTCAAGGCGGTAGAGGCAATCCTGCCGATTCACGAGGCGCAGTTGCTGACCTATTTAAAACTGTCGGGGATACCGGTGGGCTTGCTCATCAATTTCCACGTCCCGGTTCTCAAACAAGACCTCAAGCGGATGGTGAATCGCATTCAAGAATTCTCCGCGCCTCCGCGCCTCGGCGGTGATTCCCAGCCATGACCACCGCGCTGCCCTGGCTCGTCCTGTTTCTGCCGCTGGCCGCCGCGGCGGTGATCACACTGGGCGCATTGCGACGTCCGACGTTGGCGGCTCGACTTTCGATCGGTGCGGTCTTGTTCGCCTTCGCCGGCAGCCTGCTGCTGTTCAGCCGCGGCGTCACCGGTGAAACCAGTTTCACCTGGCTTGACCTCGGCAATCTCCAGGTGGACTTCGGCCTGCAACTCGACCCGCTGAGCTTGTTGATGCTGCTGGTGGTCGCCGGCGTGGGAAGCGCAATCCACATTTATTCGTGGGGCTACATGCACGACGATCCCGGCCTGCCGCGCTATTTCGCGGGCCTGAGTTTGTTCACGTTTTCGATGCTGGGAATCGTGCTCGCGACGAACCTCCTCCAAATGTTCCTGTTTTGGGAATTGGTCGGCGTCTCGAGTTATTTCCTGATCGGTTTCTGGTACGAGCGACCCTCCGCGGCGGAAGCGTGCAAGAAAGCCTTCCTGACCAATCGCGTCGGCGACTTCGGATTCCTGCTCGGCATCATCGTGGTCTGGGCCACGCTGGGCACGCTGAACCTGGGCGAGTTGAAAGACCTGCTGGCGGGCGATCCGCGCGCGCTGGGCACTGTGGCCACCCTCGCCGGCCTGCTTTTGTTTTGCGGTGCGGTCGGCAAGTCCGCGCAGTTCCCGCTCCACGTCTGGCTGCCCGACGCCATGGAGGGGCCGACGCCGGTGAGTGCATTGATCCACGCCGCGACGATGGTGGCCGCGGGTGTCTATATGCTGTGCCGGGTGTTCTTCCTGCTGGCGGTGCCAGGCTCGGCCGCGCTGGAGGTCATCGCCTGGACTGGCGGGGTAACTTCACTCCTGGCGGCGCTCATCGCGATCCAGCAAAGCGACATCAAACGCATCCTCGCCTACTCGACGCTCTCGCAACTCGGTTACATGGTGTTGGCGGTGGGGGTGGCGGGCGTGGGCGAGGCGAAGAATCCGGCGCCCGCGATGTACCACCTCACCACGCACGCCTGTTTCAAAGCGCTGCTTTTCCTCGGCGCCGGTTCGGTGATTCACGCACTGCACCACGAGCAGGACATCTGGCGCATGGGGGGGCTGGCACGGAGAATGCCGCTCACGTTCTGGACGTTTCTGATCGCGACGCTCGCGCTCTGCGGGGTGCCGCCGCTGAGCGGTTTTTACAGCAAGGACGCCATCCTCGCGCTGGCTTGGGAAAGCCACCATCCGGCGTTGTACGCGCTCGGAGTGCTGGTGGCGGTGCTGACCACGTTTTACATGTTCCGGCTGGTGTTCGTGGCGTTCACCGGGCCGGCGAAATCGCAGGCGCCCGACCACGCGCACGAATCCCCTGCGGTGATGACCGTGCCGTTGGTGCTGCTGGCGGTACCGAGCGCGCTGGCCGGCTTCTGGGGCATCGATGCCTGGTTCGGACGCCAGTATGGCGTCGTCACGGAACCCGCGGCTTCGTGGCTGCAACACCTCGTCGAGCCGTTCGTGCACGCGCCGGTCGCGGCGTTCGGCGGTCTGCTGGCGGTGGCGGTCGGGTTCGGGGCGGCGTGGTTTTTCTATCACGGGGCCGTGAGCGATCCCTTGCCGGCGAAGCTGGGCGCGCTCGCCCGCGCGATGCGCGACCGCTTCTACTTCGACGAAATCTACGAGCGCCTGATCGCGTGGACGCAGGATGCGCTGGCGCGGGTCGCCGATGTCGTGGACCGTTGGATCATCGGAGGGGTGTTGGTCAAAGGCACCCACGGCACGGTGGAATTGATGGGCCGGCTGTTGCGGCTGGTTCAGACTGGCAACCTTCAGACCTATGCCTTCCTGTTCGCGGCCGGGGTGGTGATCCTGTTGTATTTCGTCGTCGCCCGGTAGCCATGGAGAACCTCACGTTCATTGTCTTCGCCCCTCTGGTTGCCGCCGGGATCATCGCGCTGCTGCCGCGGACGTTCAACGTGCTGTTCCGCTTGCTGGCACTGGCCGGCACGCTCGCCTCGCTCATCGGCGCGCTGCGCGTTTTCCTCAATTTCGATGCGACGGCAACCGGCCTCCAGTTCGAGCAACAAGCGCGGTGGGTGGACGCGCTGGGCATTTCGTACCACCTGGGCGTGGACGGCCTGAACGTCGGTTTGATCTTGATGGGGGCGATCGTGGCGTTTGCCGCCGCGTGCGTCTCCCGCGAAATCGCGCAGTGGCAGAAACTGTACTACATCCTGCTGCTCCTCATGGCGGGCGGCATTCTGGGCGCGTTCGCGTCGTTCGACATCTTTCTGTTCTACTTCTTCCACGAACTGGCGCTGGTGCCGACGTTCATCCTGATCGGCGTCTGGGGCCGGGGCGATCGACGCCAGTACGCCACGTTCCAAATCACGCTCTACCTGAGCCTCGGCGCGCTGATCACGCTGATCGGGCTGATCGCGCTTTACCTGGCCGCGGGAACGCATTCCTTCAACCTCCTGGAACTGACGCGGCACCTGGCCGTGGAACCGATTTCGGCCGGTTTGCAAAACGTCATCTTTCCGCTGCTGCTTTTCGGCTTCGGCATCCTGGTGTCGCTCTGGCCATTTCACACCTGGGCGCCGCTGGGCTACAGCGCCGCGCCAACGGCGGCGGCGATGCTCCATGCCGGCGTGCTCAAAAAGTTCGGGCTTTACGGACTGATCCGCATCGCCGTGCCGCTGCTGCCGACCGGCGCCCAGCACTGGATGAACACCCTCGCGCTGCTCTGCCTGGGCAACATCCTTTATTGTGGACTCGTCGCAATGCGGCAGCGCGATCTCAACCTGCTCATCGGCAACTCCAGCGTGGCCCACATGGGTTTCGCCTTCCTGGGCATCGCCAGCCTGAGCGTGATCGGCGTCACCGGCACCGTGCTGGTGATGATCGCGCACGGTCTGCTGGCGGCCCTGAGCTTTGCCGTGAGCGGCTACTTGCACGGCCGGCTGGGCACACTGCAAATGGATCAAATGGGCGGCCTGCTCCGGCGGATGCCGTTCATCGGTGCGGTCATGGTCATGGCCATGTTCGCCGGCTGCGGCCTGCCGGGTTTTGCCAACTTCCCCGGCGAAGCGCTGGTGCTCTTCGGCTCCTGGTCCACGCACCGCGCGGTGACCGTGCTGGCGACCTGGGGTGCCTTGGTGGTCGCCGCGGTGTACATGCTCCGGGCCGTGCGCGTCATCTGGCACGGGCCGGTGGCGGATCGCTGGAAGGAACTGGCTGACGCACCGAATCTCTGGGTGAAGTTGCCCTTCGCGCTGTTGCTGGCTGCGCTGCTGGTCTTCGGCTGCTGCCCGCGGCTGCTGACCGACAAGATCGCGCCCGTGGTCGAAACGATCGTCCAACAGGCGGGAGCGCCGCCCGCGATCCTCACCGCCGGGTCCAAACCCACCTGGTTTTCGCCGACGGCCGCGCGTGAGACCATGCCGGCGCCCATCGAACCATGAGCCACCTCAACGCCATCGGCCTGGAGATCGCGGTCCTCGCCACGGGCCTCGCGTTGCTCCTGCTCGATTTGTGGGCGAAGCCTGGTCAGCGCCGCCAGCTCGCGTACGGCGCGGTCCTCGCCTTGGGCGCGATCTTCGTCGCCAGCTTCGCGGTCAGCGCGCCAGAGCCGCGCCTGGCCTTCGGCGGCCTGTACGTGCTCGACGAACTGGCGCTGTTCTTCAAACGCTTCTTCCTCCTCGCCGCGGTGATCGTCCTCGTGACGGAAATCGAGTTTGCGGAGCGGCTCGACGCCGGCAGTTCGGAGTACCACGCGCTGACGCTCTTCGCTTTGGTCGGCATGATGTTCGCCGCCTCGGCCAACGACTTCGCCCTGCTGTTCGTGGCGCTCGAACTGGTCACCGTCACGTTCTACGTGCTGGTGAGCTACCAGCGCCGCCGCACGCCGTCGCTCGAGGCCGGCGTGAAATACCTCATCCTCGGCGCGCTGTCGTCGGCGTTCCTCGTTTACGGCATCGCGCTGGTGTTCGGCGTTTCAGGCACGATGAATTTTCTGCACCTGACGGCGAGCCCGCCGGAGATTTTGCAGAGCCCGCTGTTGGCCATCGGGCTCCTGCTGGTTTTGGTAGGACTCGGCTTCAAGGTCGCGGCGGTGCCGTTTCAAATCTGGGCGCCGGATGTGTGTCAAGGCGCGCCGTTGCCCACCACGGCGTTTCTGGCGGTCGGCTCGAAAGCCACGGGCATCGTGTTGTTGCTGCGGGTGCTTTTCGTCGCCGCGCCAGCCGTCACCGCGCGCTGGAACCACGCCCTGCTGGTCGTCGCTGCGCTGACGATTCTGTACGGTGTTTTGTGTGCCATCCCACAACGCAGCCTGAAGCGCCTGATGGCCTATTCGAGCATCGCCAACGCCGGCTATCTCTTGATTGGTGTCTGCGTCGGGAACACCGAAGGCGTGGCGGCCATGCTCTTTTATTTGGGCGGTTACCTGTTTGCCGTGCTCGCGGTGTTCCTGGTGGCGACGCTGGCCTGGCGCGGCACGGACGCGGACGAAATCCCGGGCCTCGCCGGACTTTGCCAACGGTCGCCGTTCCTGGCCGGCGGCCTGACGCTGGCGATGATGTCGCTCGCCGGCGTGCCCCCGCTGGCCGGGTTTTTCGGCAAGTTCCTGTTGTTGAAAGCGGCGATCCTGGGTGGCGCGACCCACCCTGGGCTGTACTGGCTGGCGGGGTTGACCATCGTGGCCGTGGTGATCTCGCTGTATTACTACTTCGGCGTGATTCGCGCCGTGTATTGGGGCGAGAACCCAGCCGACGTTTCACCCCTCGCGGTGTCCTGGCCGGCACGCGCGGTGCTGGGCTTGTGCCTGTTCGGAATGCTTTGGCTCGGGCTCTTCCCGGCGAACGTTCTAAACCTTGCCCAAATCGCCGCCGCGGCGATCAAGTTCTGAACCGCCGAGCCGCGGCGAAATCCGGCCCCCAGGCCGTTACGCCTGGCGGGCGAACCCCAGCGCTTCCAACTCCGGCTCGAAGCCTTCGCGAAACGTCGGATACCGGAACTGGTAACCCACCTCCACCTTCAGCTTGCGGTTGCTCACCCGTTTGTTGGTCAGACCCCGTTTGGGTTTGGCGGCCCGATCCTCCGGGACGACCGGTGGCAGCGGGCGGTTCAACCGCGTGGCCAGCCAGGTGAAGAAGCCGCGCTGCGTGACCGGTGCATCGTCCACGACGTTGTACACCTCGCCCGCTTGGCCGCGTTCGAACACCGTCAGGATCGCACTCACCACGTCGTCGCGGTGAACCAGGTTGAGGATGCGACGCCCCTCGCCTTCGATCCGCGCCTCGCCGGCGATGAACTGGCGCAGCCAGTAGCCGCGGCCCGGACCATAGATGCCGGCGAGTCGGAGCACGATCGCCGGAAAGTCACGTTCACGCGCCGTCTTGAGCAGGACCCGTTCGGTTGTGACGAGGGTCTGCGCCGTGGCGGAAACGGGTTCGGTGGGACTGGTTTCGTCCACGTCCGCGCCGTCGGTCTGGCCGTAAACGCCGGTGCTGCTGGTGTAAATGAACTTCGCCGGCGGCGACGCGCCGAGCCAGTCGAGGAGGTGGCGGGTGCCTTTCAGGTAAGTGCGTCGGTAGTCCTCCGGCCCGCCGCCGCCTGAGGCCACGCAATTCACCACCCAATCGAACGGCAGCGGGAGCGCGTCCAGACTCGGACGATCGGCAACGTCGCCGAACGCGGGTTCGATGCCCGCCGCGCGCAGCGCCTCCGCCGCGGCGGGTGAACGTCGCAGGCCAACGACGTGGTGCCCATGCGCGGCCAGCGCCGCGCCGAGCTGCCGACCCACGTAACCGCACCCCGCGATCAGGACACGCATGGTGGCAAGATGGAGTCGTCCGCCATCCTCTGCAACCCGGCGGACCCGGCTTTCAGTGTGAGCGGGCCGATGGCACCTGGGCAGACGGCGCGGGCACGAGCGGGGCCGGCAGGACGTTCGTGCTGGCGCTGGGCGGCAGCAGGCGCAGCAAACCGCCGCGCAAAGCCAGCCGCGCGAGCGTGAGATACAGGTCCTTTTCGGTTTTGAGGTTGGTGATGACTTCGCCGCGCACGCCGAGGTTGATGGCGGCGTCTTCCGCCGGGGCGCCCAAGCGCTGCCGCCGCACCCGCCCCAAGGTCAGATTCAAAGTGTCGATGCCGGCAAAACGCAACGGAGTTCGTCCGGCGGCCCGCGCGGGTTCGGCGAACTTCTCTTTGATGACCTGGATATTCCACCGCCCGGCGGCGTTCTGCACAAAGCTGATTTCGGCGAGGTTCACGCGCAGCAGGCGCAGGTGCAAAGCGCCGGTGGCGAACGCCCCGCGGTCGTACTCGAAGTGCAGTTCGGGCAGCACCACAAACGGCGCGCCGCCGAATTCCGGCGGGTTGTAAAGCTTGAGATCCTCCACCGTGACGGTCGGCGACAGCAACCCGACTTCCAGCCGGCCGATGTCCACCTCCAGCCCGGTCTCGCGGCGGAACCGTACTTCGGCCAGTTCCTTGAGAATGGTGTCCTTGAGCAGGACGGTGGCGATGGCCAGCATGATCGCGAGGATCAGCAGGCGGAACAGCCATCGCACGATAAACTTCATGCGCTCGGAAATAACACGCGCCGTTCCCCAATGCAACGCGCGCGGCCCGCGAAAGACCGGCGCCAGTGCATCCCGAAGTTGTCGCTGGCGCGCCGGAATTCGCGGGTTCCGGAGCGCCGGCAATTTCGGGATGCACCTGACCGGCGCGTTGGGTCGGTTGCCGGGCCTGGCGGCTTGCCGCGGCGGGGCAATTCCGCTTTTCTGGGGCGGTGCAAAAACTCGGCTCGTGGATTCCCTGGCTGCCGGCGACGGCGTGGATGTCGATGATCTTTGTCGGCTCGACCGACCTGCTGGCCGAGCGCCGGACCTCGCGGTTTATCGACCCGTTTCTGCGCTGGCTCTTCAAAGGCATTTCCGACGAAGCGGTCAACCAGGCGGTCTATGTCATCCGCAAATGCGGCCACGTGAGCGAGTACGGCCTGCTGGCGATCCTGGTGCTGGCCGCGCTCGGCTGGACCTTCCGACCGATACCGCGGGCGTGGTCGTGGAAAACCGCCGGGCTTGCGCTGCTGATTTGCGTCGGCTACGCCGCCACCGACGAGTTCCACCAGTCTTTCGTGTCCAGCCGGTATTCCAGCCCCCTCGATGTGATGATCGACACCTGCGGCGCCGCGGCCGTGCTGGCGCTGATCTGGGCTTGGGGGCGGCTCCGGCGGCGGTGGTAAACCGCGAGGCCACCTGGCAGCGGCGGCGGGTGGTGTCCTGATTTTCAGATGGCGATTGCGCTGCCGCAGCGGCGCAGCCACCCACTTGAAATCAGGACACTACCCGATCGGGGGCGGGCTTGCCCACCGGGATACGGACGTGATTTCATCCCGCGGGGATCCCTGAACCACACCAGCGCGGCGGCCATGCTCAAACACCCGCTTTTGCCGGTCTTCGCGGGCTACGCCGGCGGCGTGGTCTTCGCGGCGTTCGTGCCAATCCCGCTCGTCCCCGGCTTCGTCGCGGCCTTTGCGCTGGCCTTGGCGGCGCTGGTCTGGGACCGGCAACGACCGTGGCTCCTGGTGATACTGCTGTTTCTAGCCGGCGCGCTAAATCTCACCGCCCGCACCATCGCCCTCGCGCCGCACGATTTGCGGCGCGTGCTCGACGGCGAGCCGCACCTGGTCACTCTGCGCGGCCGGTTAATCGCGACGCCGGAGCTGCGGGTGTCCACCGTGGGCGACCAAGAATCTCTGCGGAGCCGGGCGGTCCTCGAGGTCACCGCGCTGGGACGCGACGGTCGTTGGGAGCCCGCGGCCGGCCGCGTGGCGGTGAGCACGCCGGGCGTGTTGGGCGGGGAATTCTTTGGCGGCCGGGCGGT
>JAKANS010000012.1 GCA_021823625.1 bacterium
CCCGAGAAGCGGGTGCTCGCCCAACAAGTGTTCGGCCCGAACCTGGTCCCCGACGGCAAAAAAGCCCGTGGTTCCGGCCTGAAACCGTGGTCGTGCCTCGAATCAGACCAAACTGGTGGAATGGTGCGCGCTGCAGGATTTGAACCTGCGACCCCTTCCGTGTGAAGGAAGTGCTCTTCCACTGAGCTAAGCGCGCAACCGGGAGGCAGGGTAAGCCGCGGTGCTCGGTTTTCAACTGCAAACTCCCTCAAACTCCCGAAGAGCCGCGAATGCCCGGGGAGGTGCCGGTACGCGGCGTCGGAACTCGCGCGGGCAGGCTGGGATCGTCAAGATTCGCGTTCCGCTCTCCGGGCGTGCGCCGGCCTCGCGCGCGGCTGACTACCCGCCAGCACCGCCGGCACGCGGTTTATTCCGCGGCGTTATCGGCGATCTGCACGCTGCCTTTGCTTTGGTTCATTACGCGGGCCGGACCGGTGAAGACGTTGCCGGTGATCACGGCGCGGCGGACGCCTTCGCCCAGTTCGATCTGGGGTTTCGCCTCGCGGAATTCGCAGCCCCGCACCAGCACCGTGCCGCCGGTGGCTTGAATGGCGTGCCGGCCTTCCTTCTGGCTGTCCCATTGCACGAAGGTGCAGTCGCTGAAACCTACGGTGCCCCGACCAGCGACCTTCGCGATCTGGTGGCACGGCCCCCAGAACGCACAATTCGAGAAGCGGACGCTGCCGGTATTCGACGCCTTCACCTCCACCATCGTCGGGTCCGGGCCGTGAAAACTCACGAACTCGCCGTTGGTTATGAGCAGGCCGTACGGGGCCGAGTCCTCCACGACCAGCGCGGTGTAGCAATCGTCCGCGCCAAGGCCGAGGAAGTTGCCGTTGCAGAACCCCGCCTTGGTCTTGATGAATTTGTACCCGACGTTGTAGCCGAAGCAGAAGGTGTTGAACACGTACTGCCAGTCCGTGCGGCCGAAGATAAACGCCTCGCCATGCTCCATCTGCCACCGGAAGAGCTTCGGCCGGGTGCTCCACCACGGGTTGAAGTGGACGTTCTCGATCCGGCCGATGTCGTATATCTGGTCCACGAACACGCCGCGGCGGAGCGGTTGACCATGCACGTCGCGGATCAAATGCCGCTCGCTGCCGGTGGTGTTGATGCCGTTGTACGGGTTGAGCAACTCGACCGCGAGCACGGCCGGGTTCTTGCCCCGCATGGCGATCGCCCACGGGTACGCGTCCGGCACGTCGTCGGGCTTCTGTTTCGGGTAATAGATCACCACGCCTTTGAGCGTCGCGTTGTGGTTCAAGGTGAGGAAGGCCGGGCCGTTCTCGGTGCCGGCGTTCTCGGTGACGAGGAAGGTCGTGCCGTCATCGGTGGGCTTGGGCAGACCGGCGTCGCGCAGGCCGTTGTGCGCAGGCACCGATTCCCAAATGCCGCGCAGCGTGACGCCCGGCGGAACGTTTAGATTGCCGGCGAAAAGGTAATTTCCCCGCGGGGCCAGCACGGTGCCGCCGCCGGCCTGCGCCGCGGCCGCCAACGCTTTTTGAAAGGCGGGGGTGTCGTCGGTCTCGCCGTCGCCCTTGGCGCCGAAGTCACGGACGTTCAACGAGTCGGCGGCATGGCTCAACATCGCCGCGCTGACCAAGGTGAAGAGGATGAGTGCTTTCATGGTGCGGCCCGCAGTCTAAGCGGGGTTTCGCGCGAAGCAATCCTGTCCGTTCAGTGCGCGGGTCCGGTCTTCGGGCGCCGGCAGCGCGCCCTCGGCGTCTGCGAAAACCGCCAGCGCGACCGGTTG
Organism: bacterium; assembly: GCA_021823625.1. Lineage (GTDB taxonomy): Bacteria > Verrucomicrobiota > Verrucomicrobiia > Limisphaerales > J093 > DSVZ01. The sequence goes on from JAKANS010000012.1 coordinate 1,793, forward strand.
GTGAGACACGATTTCCAAACGGGCTTGCCGCTGATTCTGAACCGCGCATAGTACGCGCCCGCTGTCGGGTTGTGGATCGGTTGGCGTGTTGGGTTCACCGCCAAAGCCTGGGATGGGTTGGCCGAAGCTGCCCGGCGCGAGCTGGGGCATTGGGCCGGGGCGGTCCGGAGTCTGTGGGGAAGAATGCCGCCGGCTTTCTAGCAGGGCTGGTGAGTCGTGTCGGCAAGAAACTGAATGGGCGCTTGGCGCAGCGGTTAGCGCGTCTCGTTTACACCGAGTAGGTCGGGGGTTCGAATCCCTCAGCGCCCACCAGCTTCGGCGACCGTTGCCGGCAAGGGCGCCAGTGTTGATTCGCAAACTCGCGCTCGATCGGATTGGGACCGACACTGGGGCGGGCCTGGGGTTGGTGCGGCTGAGCCGGGCGGCCGGCCTTCAACCGAGCCCTTTGATCCGCCACCGCGTCATGATCTTCAGGATGAAATAGGCGCAGCCGGAGACGACAGCCAGAAAGAGCAGGACCAACAGCACGTCAACCAGACGGTCCTTGAACTTGTTTTTCATGGTCGCGATGCGGGTGGCTGCACGTGACCGTATCGCCGCTGCGGTACCGTGTCGAGCCGGCTATCGGCCAGGCCCAAGGCGGCGCTCAGAAGGCGAACGGACGACTGAATCGGCGGCACCGCCCTGACGGCCGGCGTTCGCGGAAACCTCGATGCCAATCTTGCCCGCCGGTTCACACCGCGCTACAACACGCCGCGACACTATGGCGATCACCTCCCTCAAAGCCGGCATTATCGGCACCGGATTCATCGGCCCCGTCCACCTCGAAGCCCTGCGCCGCCTCGGCGTGCAGGTCGGCGCTTTGTGCGATTTGCCCGATCGTGTTCGCACGCTCGCCGACCGGCTCGGCATCCCGCAGGCGTTCGGCGACTACCGCGACCTGCTCCGATCACCGGGCGTGGATGTCGTCCACATTTGCTCGCCGAACCGGCTGCACTGCCCGATGGCGCTGGCCGCGCTGCGGGCCGGCAAACACGTCGTCTGCGAAAAGCCGCTCGCCATGAACACGCGCGAGACCGCGGAAATCGTGAAGCTTGCCCGCCAGGCCGGCACCGTCTTCGCCGTGAATTACAACGTCCGGTTTTACCCAGCCGTGCTCCAGATGCGGAAACTCGTCGCCGGCGGCGAACTGGGGGAAATCATCCACGTGAACGGCTCGTACCTGCAGGACTGGCTGTTCAAGGACACCGACTACAACTGGCGTCTGTTGCCGACTGAAGGCGGCAAGCTCCGCGCCGTGGCGGACATCGGCACGCATTGGATGGACACCGCGTCGTTCGTGCTCGGGGCGAAGATCAAGAGCGTGTTCGCCGACCTCGGCACCTTTCACAAGACGCGCAAACGCCCGCTCGGCGAGGTGCAAACGTTCGCCCGAGCCGACGCGAAGTTGAAGTACGCTGCGTACCCGGTGAAGACCGAAGACTTCGCGAACGTGCTGCTTGAATTCAGCAACGGCGCGCGCGGCAACCTCGGCGTGTCGCAAGTCGCCGCCGGCCGCAAGAACTGCATCCGGCTCGAAATCTACGGCTCGAAGAAGTCGGCCGGGTGGTGTTCGGAGGATCCGGAGATGCTGCATTTCGGGAACCGCGACGGCGCGAACGAGACCGCGGTGCGCGGCACGCCCGCCTTTGGCGAGGGCGCGACTGGTTTCATGGACTACCCGCCCGGCCACGTGGAAGGCTTTCCGGACACCTTCAAGATGCTTTTCCGCTCGATTTATGGCTGCATTGCCGCGGGCAACCGCTGTGAGTGCGCCTATGCGACCGCCGAGGACGGCCACGCCGAAGTTGCGGTCTGCGAAGCGATCCTGGCCAGTCACCAGGCGCGGAAGTGGGTGAAGGTGTAGCGGCGCCGGGGCGTTCTCTCCGGGAATCTCATCGGGGCCGAGCCGTAAGATGGGTGACATCTACCAGCGTTACTTCGTCGCCTGGCAGGAGAACGGCGGTGACCTGTTGTGCCAATTCTCCTCCGTGAGCCGGTGGAGCCAGTGGGGCAGTTGGGGCCTGCTCCAGTTCGCCGCCGCCGACCCGCGCCAGTCGCCCAAGTTCAAGGCGACGATGGAGTGGGCCCGCAAGCTGGGGCAGAAGGTCGCCGCACCGTAGAGACCCGGCGTTTCCCGTTGCAGGCCGTCGGCTGTGCGGGGCCGTCGTTCGCGTACTGTGCGCCAGCCGCAAAGCGCGTCGCTGAGCGAAAGCCTTGGCCGGCGCAAAGGCAACCGCGGGTTCTGGGGCAGCGTTCGCGTGGGTAAGCCAGAACTGAAACTCAGCAATGCGTACCGATTGCTCCGTCGGCGTGAAGGATTCCGCCCAGCGTGGTCGAAACGCCATGTCTGTTACACGGCAAACGAAGTTCGGCCAGCGTGACCTGGACGCCACCGTTTGGGTTGTACCCTTGGCGCAGATCAGAGCGCGGGACCGGCAGGCCGTTGGCGGCAAAGCAGCGAACCTTGGCGAGTTGATTCGCGCCGGCCTGCCGGTTCCGGGAGGGTTCTGCCTCACGACCAACACCTTCCGCCTCTGGCTGGGCGAGTGCCGGACGGCCGCCGACCTGGTTGCAAGGCTGGCGGACCTGGCGCCTGACCGGAGCCGGGAAATCGCCGAGGTCGCGAGCGCTTTGCGCCAGACTCTGACCGGGCACCCGCTGCCGCCCCCAGTGACGCGGGCGATCCGGGCGGCGGTTCAGTCGCATGCCCCCCGCACTGCCTGGGCAGTGCGGTCCAGCGCGACGGCTGAGGATTCGCCGCAAGCTTCCTTCGCCGGACAGCACGACACGCTGCTGAACGCGTGTGGCCCCGAAGCGGTGCTGGCGGCGGTGCGGCAATGCTGGGTCTCGCTTTTCAGCGACCGCGCGGTCGCTTATCGGAAGAGGAACCGCATCGACCAACGATCCGTCGCGATGGCGGTGGTGGTTCAGGAGTTGGTACCGGCCGAGGTGTCCGGCGTGATGTTCACGGCCGACCCCGTGTCGGGCAACGCGAGGCGCATGATCATCGAAGGAGCGTTCGGACTTGGCGAGGCCCTCGTGTCCGGGAAGGTCACGCCCGACCGCCTGGTTCTGGAAAAGGAGTCGTTGAAAACTCGCGAACGCCTTGTGAATTCCAAAACGGTGGCCATCGTCCCGCGCAACGCGGGTGGCGTGGAAGAAACGCGGGGCCCCTCCGCCCGCCAGGCAGAACCGTGCCTTGACGACGTGCTGGCGCGACGCCTCGGCGAGCTGGGGCGCGGAGCGGAGCGGCATTTCGGCCGGCCCCTGGACCTCGAATGGGCGGCTCGCGACGGCCAGGTCTTTTTGCTCCAAGCGCGGCCGATCACCGCTTTGTCCGCACCACGCGGGGTCGAGTCGGGAATTTGGACGAACGCGAACGTCGTGGAAGCGCTGCCGGATGTCGTCACGCCGCTGTCGTGGTCGCTGATGCAGGTTCTCCTGAATGACTTCCTGTACCCGCTGATGCGCCGTCTCGGTCTGGACACCGAAGGCCAGCCGCTCGTGGATCTCATCGCTGGGCGGGCCTATTTGAATGTCCGCCTGGTGAGCGAACTGGTGCAAAAAGTCGCCGGCCCAATCCGGGTGGATGTCGCCGCTGCGTTCGGCGGACAATACGGCGACTTGGAACAAGCCCTGTCACCCGGCTCGCCTCAACGGCCCCGCCTGCTGGGCCTCCGGACATTGTGTCGGCTCGTAAAGCTGGCCCCCTGGCTCATCCCGGGCTTGTTCGGCCAGCAACGGGTGATCGAACGCTGGGGTCAGCGGGTCTTCGGCGAGCTGGCGCACGCGCCGGCCGCCGGCCTGACCGATGAACAATTGGCGGCGCATCCCGCCGCCTTGCTTCGGGTGGCCACGCTCGGCGCGGGCAACCGCACTTGGGCCGCCGCGATCTGGATGGCGGTGGGTGCGGTCGGCGGCAGTACCGGGGTCTTCCTGCTCGCGCGGCGCTGGTTCGGCAACGCCGATGGCAGCCTCGCCAATCGCCTGATCGCGGGCGCCCGCGGCATGAACTCCGCCGAAAACGGACGCGAACTGCTGCGGCTCGCGGCCTGGGCGCGGTCGCGCCCGGAGCTCAAGCGGACGCTGCTGGTGCCCGGGTCGTTTGCCGAGATCGAGCAGACTGTCGCGAAAGTTCTGAAAGGCCCGGACTTCCTGGAACGCTGGCGGACCTTCATGGAATGCCACGGTCACCAGGCGCGCGGCGGGATGGACATTTACCAGCCGCGCTGGTCGGAGCTGCCGGATTTCGTGCTCGACATGCTGCGAGCGTACCTCCAGTTCGACGAAACGTCCGATCCGCTCTCGGTGCAAGCCCGGCAAGGCCGCGAACGGGAAGCTTTGTTGGCCGATTGTCTTCGTCGCCTGCGCAATCCGCTCAAACGATGGCTCTTCGCGAGCCTGGTCCGCGCCAGTCGCCGCGGTCTGGCGCAGCGCGAAAACGTGAAGAATGAAGGCGTGCGCCTGGTGGCGATCTTGCGCCGCACCGCTCTCGAAGCCGGACGGCGCCTGGTGGCCGGGGGCGTGTCGCGGGAAGTCGGGGACGTGTTCTTCCTGCGACTCGAAGAACTGGGGCCGGCGCTTCGTGGTTCCCCGGGACTCGACGTGGCGTCGGTCATCGCCGCGCGCAGAGCCGAGTTCGCCGGCCACCGACTCCTCTCGCCGCCTCCGCTGGTCGTGGGCCGGTTCGATCCGGAGGCGTGCGCACCGGCGGTTCCCGGCAGTCAGACCCGAACGTTTCACGGCGTGGCGGTTAGTCCGGGGCTGGCCACGGGCAAGGCGTGCGTGATCCTCCAAGCCGATGTTTCCGAACGGTTGCTGCCCGGCGAAATCCTGGTGGCGCCTTACACCGACCCCGGCTGGACACCTTACTTCGCCGTGGCGGCGGCCATCGTCGTGGATGTGGGAGGCCTGTTGAGCCACGGCAGCGTCGTGGCCCGCGAGTATGGCCTTCCGGCCGTCGTGAACGTCGGCGTGGCCACGAAGTTCATCAAAACCGGCCAGACCATCCGCGTGGATGGAAACCGTGGTGTGGTGACGATTCTCGATTAAGGAGTGAGGGAGCGCGTTTGATTGACGCGCCAAGGGCACGCTACCGCTGCACCCGCGCGCCGCCGCCTTTCATGAGTTTCTCCACCTCGGCCTTGGTTGCCATGCCGGTATCGCCGGGCGTGGTCATGGCGAGCGCGCCGTGCGCGGCGCCATATTCGACCGCCTTCTGCGGGTCGCCGGTAGTCCGAAAATGAAACCGGATTAGGGTCAAAAGAGCCTCCCACCATGTTTGTCAAACACTCTGGGGCAAAATCGCGGCGTGCGATGAAGCAACAACGGGTGTGAGACAGAATTCTTCGTTCAAGCTGCCCGCGGGAGAGGGTCATTGCGGGCGGCGTGCTGGTTGAGCCTGTATTTCCAGAAGCTCTCGCGACGGCGACTGGCGTGGATGCCCCGGAAGGCCAGAATGTTCTCGGCTCCAAGAACGCCCCGGAACATGCCCGCCGGCTTGCCGCGGGTGCCGAGCACCGTTTTTGCAGCCGGCCTCAATCACGCCGGAGCCAATGAAGAAACCCTGCCTGCGGAAGGTGCCGTATGGCATCCGGGCGACATTACCCGCGAAGTACCCCAGCGTCTTCTGCACCGCTTGCGCACCGCCCGCCGCGGTCGCCTCCTGGCGCGTCTCGGCGAGGAGCTTTTCGCCCTCGTCGGCGAGCAAACGCTCGGCCCAGCGGTGTAAGCGGGCCGCGTACTCGGGATGGTCTTTGCTCCCCAGCAGGGCCCCCAGGACTTCGCCGGCGGGCTCCAGGGCGTGAAAAAAGTCCACGATTTGCACGGCGTCCTTGAAACAGAGCGGGCCCAGGCGGGCCCAGCCTTCGGCCCCGTCGATCAGCAGCAGCAGCACGTTCAGGGCCCTCCCCCTCCCCCGGCGGCGCGCCTCGCGCCGCAACAACGGACCGAACTGGTCGATCGAATCCAGGCTGGCGCCGCCGGGGGGGACTCCCAGTCGCGCACCGGTTGGCCCTCGTCAGCGAGCCGGTGTTGCGTGAACCCGCATCCCAGATACCCCTGCCGGGGCTTGGCTTTGCCCTCGGCCTGCTGGCCCGGGCGTCCGGCCAGTTCCCTCCGGCCGTATCGGAATGCCGGTGCCGTCGGCGCGGACGTCGAACCCCGACGCGTCGGACCGGGCGCCTGGTTCGGGTTGAATCTCCCGCTCCTGCCAGGCCTGGGCAGCCTGGCCGACCCGCTGCACGACGCGCTGCATCTGTCGCGCCGAGACGGCTAGGCCGCCGGTCTCGGCCAGGGGCCACTCGGCTGGCTGGTAGCGGGCTTCATCGGCGCCTTCCAGACACAGAATCCGGGCCAACGCCGGCGGGCAACCCACGGCCCCACCCCAAGCCGCATCGGCCGGATAGTGGCCCTGCTGTTTGCCCGCGGGGCAATAGTAGTCCCGGGCCAACGGGAAGCAGCCCAAGCGGCCCTGAACCTGAGAGGTTTCACGCCCCTTGCGCCTCAAAGCGCGCCATCAACGCTTCGCTCTCCTGTTCCGGCGCCAGGACGAGTTGGGGCGCGGCGCCGGCTTTTTTTTCAGGCCCACCCCGGCCAAGGGCTGACGGGTTGGGGCGATGCGGATCTGGGCGTATTGCTCGACCAACTGCTGGAACTTGGCGTAGCCGGCCCGCGCTTCCTCCAGGACCGGAACCTGCTCGGAGCGGACCGGGCAGGTGAGGTTCTTGCCCGGCTCCCAGCGTTGCAGCTTGAAATACGGGCCGCGGCGGGCCGAACGGTCCTTGAAGTTGTAGGGGCAGAGCTTGCCGCGCTCCCGGAGTTGAATTTGGGCGATCTGGGCGAGCAGATCAGCGGGGGGCGGGGTCTTCCTAGCTGTACCTATGACGCCAGGTACATCCCTCGGAAACTTCAAGCGATTTCAACACGTGGAAGAGTTCTGTCTCACGCCCAGCCGCAACTCCGCCCGGTCTTCGAAGTTGACCCCAGCCGCTTCGACTTCGAACGCTGGTGGGCGATCTCCACCGCCGATCGGCGAAGCATTCACCGGCTGGCGACGGAGATCCTGGGAACCGCGCCGCCCTTGCTCGGCAGCGGGCCGGGCACGTTCGGCAGCCTTTGGTCCATCGACCCGCGCCGGATCAAGGTGTTGGTGGACCTCCACGTTCACAATGACTGGTTGGAAACGCGACTAACCTTCGGTTGGATCGGTTACGGTCTCGTGCTCCTGGCGCTCGCCACGGGAGTCGGCGCGATGGCGCTTCGAGGCGGAGTGTCTTCAGCGGCGGGATTGCGGCTCTTTCTGGTTGTGCCTTTGGCGGGTTGCCGCGTCCATGCCCGTGAGGACTTTCCGCTACGGAACCACGCCATCCTGTTCGGGTTCCTGTTGCTGGTCTGCCTTGGCAGTCTTTTGGGTCGCCCAGCAAAAGCGTCCGCTCGTTGAAGAATCACGTTGAGCGCCCTGGCTGGTGCGAACGCCGACCACGCGCACCGGCTCACCGCAGCCGCTCCAGCAACTCCCTCGCCGGGGCGAAATCGCGCCGGATCTCCAGCGCACGCCGGGCCGCGGTGCGCGCCTCGTCGGAGCGGCCTTGCTGGGCCAGAATGGTGGCGCGGGCGTAAGGAATCCGCGCGTCGTCCGGGGCTGCCGATTCGCCACGCAGCAGTGCTTCGAGCGCCCCGGCTGAATTACCGAGCGAATTCCGTGCGAGGCCCAGATTGTACCAGGCGCGGGCGTGCCGCGGATCGAGCTGAACCGCCTTTTCGAGTGCGGCGACGGTCTCGTCGAGGTTGCCCAATTCACTCCATGCCAGCCCCAACTTGTACTGGTACTCCGCCTCGTTCGGCGCCAGCCGGCAGGCCGCCTGCAGTTGCTCCAAGGCCTCGCGCGACCGACCCGCCAGGCTGAGCGCGACCGCCAAATCGTGGCGGATCGGCGCCGAGTTCGGATCCCAGGCCAACGCCTTTTGGTAACAGGCCAACGCGGCCGGCAGGTTCTGCCGCGCCATTTCGAAAGCGCCTTTCTGCATCTGACCACCGGGTTGGTCGGCATTGCCGTCGAGCATGTGCAACAACTCCCGCCCGGCCCGCGACGCCAGGTCCACGCGATCGCGCAAGGCCCACGCCGCCGCGACGCGCACACAACGGCTCGGGTCGTCCAGCCGGGCCACCAGCGCGGCCGCGACGCCGCGATCCGCAGCCACCAACGGTTCGAGCGCGCGAACGGCCCGTTCGCGAACCAGCGGCTCCGCGTCGTCCAAATGCTGCCGGAGCGTCTGGGCAACTGCGGAGTCCCCCACCCAAGACTCCAGCATCCCCGCGGCCACCGCCCGCCAGTACGTGTTGGTCTCGGTGTTCAGCCAAGCCAGCAACGGACCGCGGGCCGCCGGATCGCCCCGACGCGCGCCGGCGATGGTCTGTGCCCGCTGGCGCGAAGGCCGCTCCATCTTCGCGCCGTACCATTTCTCGGTCGCCTCGAGCGCCCAATCCACCGACTTGTCGGCGTGGCAGCGATTGCAGGCATTCGGGATGCCGAGCTGTTGGGTCAGCAACGGATCGGGAATCGTGTAACCGTGATCGTGGCGGGGATGGCGCTGCATGTAATTCGTGATCGGCATGTGACAGGCCACGCACTCGCCGCCGGTTTCCGCGATCTTGCGCGGGTTGTACGCCATCAAATCCACCTCCACGGGCACGCCGTTTGTGTCGTACCCGAACACCTTGTGGTGGGCGTGGCTCACCGGTTCGATCACGGGCGCGTTCGCGTAGCTCCCGTTGTGGCAACGCAGGCAGAGCCAGTTCCCCGGCAGGCGCGTTTTCATCGAATGCGGGTCGTGACAATCCAGACAGCTCACGCCCGCGTTGCCCATCCGGCTGCCGAGAAACGCAGCGTACTCGTAGTCTTCGTCGCGCACCTGGCCGTCCGGATAGTACGTGTCCGAATGGTCCACGATCACCAGCGAGTAATGGTCGAAAAACGAATCGCCCACCGCAAAATCGCCGGTCAGATCCGTGCGCCGGGCGTGGCAGCCGGCGCAAGTGGCGACCACCTGGTTCGTGGAAAGCACGGGCAGGGTCGCGTCTTTCAGGGTTTTGTCCGGATACAGCTTGCGCCACTCGCCGTGCGGTTTGAGCGGGCTGTGGCACGATTCGCAGCCGACGCCGTGCTCGATCATCGCCGTATGGTACGAATCCGCGGCTGCGTCGTAGTTTTTGCGGACCCGCACGTTGTGGCAGCCGGCGCACATGTTGTTCCAGTTCATGCCGCGCCCGGTCCAGTGACCCCACTCCCCCGGCTGCCGGTCCTCTTCGCCGTACACATTGAACCACTCGTCGCGATGCGGATCGTAGCTGGCTTCGAGCGTTTGCAGCCGGCCGCCGGGGAAGGGCACGAGGAACTGGCGCAACGGATCGTTGCCGATGACGCGCTCGACGCGGAAGACCTCGGGTTTGCGGCTCAAACCCGCGGCCTCAACTTCGTACCGGCCGTCGCGGATTCGCACCGAGGTCGTCTGCGTGCCATGCTGGAAAGTGCGCGGCGGATCGAAGGCCGGCCGGTCGAGTTCCGGGTCGAGCGGGCGCTCGGCCAGGCCGTGGTTGGATTTTTCCCACAAGGCGAAGGCTTCCTCATGGCATTCACGGCAACTCGCCGAACCGGCGTACTGCGCGTAAATCGCCTTCTGGTCGGGAACCACGGCCAGGACGACGCCATTGGTCGGAGCCGAAACCGTGGCGTCCGGCGGCGCGGAGCGCGGGCGCTGCAACCACCAAGTCGCCAACGTTCCCAGGGCGACAGCGGCTACCACCGCCGGCCAAATCTTCGCACGCCGCGGCGCAACGGCACCGCGGGCCTTCGACGCCGGTTTGCGCGACTTCGCCGCCATGACGTCGCGAGACTAGGATTTCGCCGTGTCCGCCGCCAGACTTGGCTCGCACAGCGCCTGGTCTTCACGAGCCGCTGTGGGCGGCCAACACTTCTGCGACGAATTCGAACGCCAATTGAAGAACACACAGACCACCGCCCGTCGGTGTTCTGCCTGTCCACCACACTTCGGCGTTACACGGCGGCGATCGCCTGCGGTTCGCAAAACTCGAGCAATCCTTCCAGCCCGCCTTCGCGGCCGTAACCGGACCGCTTCATCCCGCCGAACGGCGCTTCGGGCGTCGGTCCCGTGCCGGTGTTTACACCCACGTGCCCGAACCGGAGCCGTGCCGCTACCCGGTTGGCGCGTTCGGCGTCGCGCGTGAAGAGGTAGGCCGCCAGCCCGTAAGGCGTGCCGTTGGCCAGGCGCACCGCCTCGGCCTCGTCGTTGAAGCCGCCGATCGCGATGACCGGCCCGAACGTTTCTTCGGCGCAGACCTGCATTGACGGCTCCACGCCGACCAGCACCGTCGGTGGGTAGAAGGCGCCCCAGGCTTGCGCCGGTCGCGGTGGGTCGCCACCGGCCAACCGCCGCGCGCCACCGGCCAGCGCATTCGCGACGTGGGCGGCGACCTTGTCGAAGCCATCGCGGTTGATCAGCGGGCCGATGTCGGTGGCTGGGTCGAGGCCGTCGCCGACTTTCAATCGCGCGACGCGCTCGGCAACCCGTTCAGCGAAGCGCCCGACGATGCCCACTTGGACAAGCACGCGGTTCGTGCACACGCAAGTCTGGCCGCCGGCGCGAAACTTGTTCGCGATCAGCGCCGCCACCGCGGCTTCGAGGTCAGCGTCTTCGAACACGAGGAACGGCGCGTTGCCACCCAGTTCGAGCGCGAGTCGCTTGAAGTGCGGCGCCGCCTGCTGGGCAAGGCGCTGGCCGACTTCGGTCGAGCCGGTGAAGCTCACGATCCGCACCGCCGGGTGCCCGCAAAACACTTCGCTGAGCGGACCGGCGGGACCGATGACGAGGTTGGCGAGGCCGGCCGGCAAAGCGAGGCGATCGAGCAGCGTCCAGAGTGCGATGGCACTGAGCGGCGTGGCGCTGGCGGGCTTGGTTACAACGCTGCACCCGGCAGCGAGCGCGGCCGAGAGTTTCTTGGCCAGCATCGCCAGCGGGAAATTCCAGGGCGTGATCAACGCCGCCACGCCCGCCGGGCGCTGGTGGACGGTCCAGTGGCAGCCGCGGATGCGGTCGGGCAACGCGCGCGGCGCGAGGTGGTCGAGTTGCGTGGCGAAGAAGCCGAAAAAGCCGGCGGCGTACTCGACCTCGGCGACCGATTCCTTCAGCGGCTTGCCGTTCTCGAGGGTGATGATCCGCGCCAGTTCGGCCTGGTTGGCCAGCAGGGCGTCGTGGATGGCCAGCAACCAGACTTGGCGCTGGGCGGGCGGAGCGGGTCGCGCCAGCACGGACGCGGCGGCCTCGACAGCCGACGCCGCTTGCTCGCCGCCCGCGGCTGAGACGCGGCCAAGGAGTTCGCCGTTGGCGGGGCTGACCACCGCGAGCGTGGCGCCCCCCAGACTCTCGGCCCAACGGCCGGCCAGGTATCCCGTCAGGTTCGGAAGCAGCGGAGACTCGATCATGTTCCGTTCAACATTGGCGCGGGAAGGGGCGATGTCGAGCCAAGGCGCTCACGGGACCGCGTGCCGGGCGCGGCCGCAAATCGTGCTCGCCTGCGGTCGGGGAGGCTGGTAGAAGCCCGCCGGGAATCGAAGTCTATGACACCAGAACTGCTACTTGGAGGTAACCATCGCCGACGCTGTGGACTGAAAAACTGGCTGACGCTTTCGGCCGGCGTCCTGTTTTTGGCCCTATTGAACCCGACGCCTGCTGCCCACGCCCAAGGCACGCCCACGCTGACTTCCGTCACGCCTGCGAACGGCGCGACCGGCGTGGCGGTGGACGGCACGCTGGTCTTCGTTTTCAGCACACCGATGGGCGTGGACGTTTCGTTCATACCGAGCGTTCCACCGTTTGTCGTCGGCAATCTGGAATTCACGCCCTCCGGATCCATAGCGGCGGTTGAGTTCCAGTGGAGCGACGACGGGCGCACCTTGACGTGTCAGCCGGTTTCGGAAATGCCCGTCAATACCACCATCACCTGGAAACTGAACCCGGCGGGCGCCATGTTTCCCATCACGAGCAGTGGCGGCGTCGCGCTCGCGACGGTTTCGGGGAGTTTTACGACCGGCGCCGGCGGCGGGGGCGGCACGGGACCGAAGCTCGTTTCGTCCAGCCCGGCGGACGGCGCCACGGCAGTGCCGGTGACTACCGCGGTGGTGTTTGTCTTCGACCAGGCGATGCAGAAAAACACCGCCTTGGGCGGCTTTCCGCCGACCGTGCCGGGGGCCATCGCCTGGGGCGGGACAGGAGTGACTGCGACCAAGTTTTCGTATAGCTGGAGCACCGACGGCATGACCCTGACCTGCGATTATTCCGGCGACCTGCCGGGCAACACCGAGATCGCGTGGACGCAAAACCCGGGCACCTTGATCCAACTGGAGAGCGAGGCCGGCGACCCGCTGCCTAGCGGCACCTACGCCGGCAGCTTCACGACCGGCCAGGGCAGTGGCGGCGGGGAGGATTGCGATCCCAGCGGTGTGCCGGCGACGTGGGGTGCCTATACCCTCTCGAAGAGCTCAAGCTACCAACAGACTTCGACCGCCGACCCCGTGCCCGTGGCGGAAAGCCCCTTCGCCTTCAGCGTCTTGGCGAACGGTCCGCAGGCCGGGCCGGCCGCGACCGCGGGCTCCCTCACCCTGCCGAACAATACCAGCCAGACACTCCAGGCCCTTTTCGGTTTCCTCACCTTTAGCGACACCCCGGCCACGGACGCCGCCCTTGATGCCGCCTACCCTGCCGGCAACTACACGCTCCGGTTCACTCAAACCGGGCAACCCGAACGGGTGATCCCGATGACGATGCCGGCGGCGAGCGTGCCGGTGCCGAAGATCGCGAACTTCGCCGCCGCGCAAGCCGTGAACGCGGCGCAGGGCTTCACGCTTTCGTGGAACGCCTTCACGGGCGCGGGCGCCAGCGACTACCTTTCGCTCACGATCACCGACGGCCTGGGCAACCTCCTGTTTCAGGCCCCCAATCCCTGCGTCCCCCGCGAGCTGCCGGTGACCGCCACCTCGATTGTGATCCCGGCGAACACGCTGGAGACGAACAAAAGTTACTCCGCCATGCTCGCCTTCGGGCGCACCTTCTACTCGTCCACGAACGCCGTGCCGGAGATGGCCGGTTTCGGCGGCGTGTCGCGCAGCACCGAGTTCACGATCAACACCGGCACCGGCGGTGGCGCGGCCGATCCCGCGCGCTTCACTGGCTACCGGTTGCTGCCGAACGGCAACCCGCAAATGAACCTCACCGGCACGGCCGCGCACGCGTACACCATTCAGCGCACCAGCAGCCTCGTGACGCCGGCCTGGAGCAACGCCGGCACGGTGACGATGGACGGCGCCGGCGCAGCGGTGTTCGAGGACACCGCGGCGGGCAAGACGTTCCCGCTGTTCTATCGGGCCGTGGCCAACTGAGGGCTGACCCGGTCGAATCGCCCACGCTGACGAATCCGGCGGAACCAGGTTGCGGATTTCGTCGCGGCTATGCGCTTGTATCGGTTGAGTATGAATCGGGCGCGCTCGGGCTTTACGCGTGCTCCGTGAAACCTATCGACCATCTCTGGGAGGCTCCGGTTCAGTTCCGCGCCTCGGACGGAACCGCGCTTCGCCGTGTTCGCGGGCGGCGATCTCATCCGGGCAATGCAAATCGAATTGAACCCGCCACGTCGGATCTAACTAGGGAGGATTGTATGGAATGCTCGAGACGGTGGACCCGCAGGCTGGCCCTGATCCGGAGCGCTTACCCTGAACGAGTCTCTGTGGTGATCGTTATCGTGGCCATCCGAAAAGGGGAGGCAGGTTGTCAACGCTGACCGCCCGATGGGGGATCTGCTCTTGCCCAAATCGCAGTTGCGCGGGAGGCTGCCAGCCGTGTGGCCGCTGTTATTGAGCTTGTTGATCTTGGAGATTGGCGCCGCGTCGGAGCCGGCGGAGGTCGTTTCGGCTACTCGCGGTTTGCGATTCGACGAGCCCGCATATCATTTCGGCCGGGTGAGAGGGGGCGAATTGGTCAGTCACGATTTCACCTTCACAAACCCCAGTTCCAAGCCGGTTGAGATTGGCGAAGTGAAGCCCTCCTGCGGTTGTCTGGCGATCGGCAACTGGCCGACGCGGGTGGAGGCGGGCGCGAGCGGAACCATCCCGGTCCATTTTGCCACGGCCAACTACGCCGGCCACGTCAGCGAGACCGTGACCGTCACTTACACGGACCCCACTCTGCCTCCGATCACACTGCGAGTGGAGGTCACAGTCTGGTGGCCCATCGAAGTCACGCCAAGGGCCGCGGTATTCGAGTTCGGCGCGAACTCCGGCACCAACGCGTTCAAAGTGGTCGGCATCGTGAACCATGAGGGAGCCCCGCTCCACTTGGGCGCGCCGCAGAGCAGCCAGCGGGCACTCGCAGCCACCCTTCGCACGAACACACCGGGCCGCGAGTTTGAGCTGACCGTCCGCGCCCTGCCGCCGCTGCCCGCAGGGAACATCTATGGCCAGGTGAAGCTCCTGACGTCTTCCACCAGCATGCCGGTGCTCGAGATTCCGGTTTATGCGTTCGCACAGCCGGACGTTGTGGTCACCCCCTCCCGACTGATCCTGCCCGGGGGGCCCATCCGGGAGAAGTTGCAGCAGACCCTTTCGATCCAGAGCTTCTGGACCAACGCGCTGGAACTCTCCTCCCCGGCAATCAACGCCGAGTCGGTGGCTTTGCGAATCGAACCCGTCGAATCCGGCCGGTCCTACCAGGTGACGCTCACGTACCCGGAGGGCTTTGCCACTCCGCCGCCCGAAAAGCTCGAGCTGAAGATCGAAACGAACCACCCGCGGTATCGCATCATCCGCGTGCCGGTCAGCCAGGAACCGACGCCTTACAAGGAGCGTTGATCCGGAGCGCCTGCGGGACGGACTGTTGGCAGGCTTTTCCTAACCTCGTGAACGGACGTCAGCGCGCCGGCACTTCCAGGGCAAACTCATATCCGCGGCCCACGGTTCATCAGCCGTGAGCAGGCCGGGGCTGAACAAGGAGCTTTTCGGCGCCCCTCAGCGGCTGCTCGTCAGTTGACCTTCGTGGTTCACGGAAATCTCGCGCGCCTGTGCCGGCACCGGCGTCGTGGTCACTCGACCTCCGGGCCAGCGGACCCAAAGCGCCTTCGGAGGGGACGGGGTGGCCAAGACTTGTGTGAAGCTGTCCTGCGACCAATAACCGGCGCCGGCGTGGATCTCGCGCAGGGGTCCGGAGCCGTCAGTGAATACGAGCCGCAGCACCGCGCCGACGGCCTCCGGGTTTCCGCCGCTCCCTGCCAGCCTCACGCGCAACCCTGGCACCGCGCCCACGTTGCGATAAAGCCTGGTGGGAGCGCCGTTCTGCGTCACCACCAGATCCGGGCGACCGTCTTCATCGAAATCACCCAAGGCGGCGCCGCGTTGTTCGCCCGGCACCTTGATGCCAGACCGCCCGCGCGGCACGGCGCTGAAGGTTCCGGTGCCATCGCCCCGCAACCAGAGGCCCGATCCGGCGTCGAGGCGGGGCGTCTCCGGTTGGGTGGCGAAGAAGTTCTGGCTCAGAAAGACGTCCTCGTTCCCATCCCCGTCGAGGTCCGCCACGTTCACGCCGAAGGCGGGTGCGAACTGCGCTTCGCGCGGAAGTTCCACCGCGCGAAAGCCGTTCCCGGTGTTCAGGAAAACGGTCGAGGCCAGGGTGGTGGCGGTGACCCGCCGGCTGAGCGGCAACCGGTCGCCCAGCACTTGTTCGAGCGAGGCTTCACTGAACGCTTTGTGACTCGTGAAGCGCTCGAACAGAAAAGGCATCGCGTTCGCCAACGCCATGAATTGGCGGCGGGGCTCCAGGGTCTCCCCGACATACTCGGTTTCGATGACCCCGGTCCCGCCCGGTTCGAAGAGTTGGCCATAGACAAAAGTGAGCGGCTGCCGCGCGGAGGCGCGATACGGACTGTTCAGTCCCCAATTCGAGGCGATGAGGTCCAGGCGGCCGTCGTTGTTCAGGTCGCCGGCAGTGACACCATGCCACCAGCCGACGTAGGGCTTGAGCCCGAGTTCGTCGGTTACTTCGAACAAGGCGCCGCGTTGATTCCTGAACACACGTACCGGACCCCATTCGCAAGCCAGCACCAGTTCCGGAAGTCCATCGCCGTCCAAGTCGCTCCAGACTGCCCCGTTCACGATTCCAAGATTGTCCAGCACCCCGCTGTTCCGGGTGTCGGGCGCCCACTGGCGGCCATCGTAACGGTAGAGGTGGGAGGGAGCCCCGACCGGGTATTGTCCGGGAACAACGCCGCCCGCCACGAACAGCACCATCCGGCCGTCGCCGTTCATGTCGCCCAACGCCAGTGCACCCGCGGTTTGTAGCTTCAGCCCCGGAAGCGGAGCGCTGGTCCAGGCGTGGTCTTGACCCACTTTCAACGCAAGGACAGTGGCCGCATCCTTCACTTCGTATCCGGTCACACCCGCCAGCACCGTGCGCGCGTCAGCCACGTCGCTCCATCCCACCAGGCCGGCAAGGTCGTCGCGGACGGCCAGCCGTGAATCGCCTGCCGCGGCCGCGAACTGCCCTTGGCCATCGCCCAGGAAGACGCCCGGCAAACCACCCCGCCCGGCGCCGACGACCAGGTCCTCGTGGCCATCGCCGTTCAGGTCGAACCACGCCACTCCGGGACCGAGCTGGCTCAGCTTGAAGGGCAGCAGCGGCTGGCGGTCGAAGTCGTTGAAGACGGTCTCGGGATGTCGATGCGCAATCCGGTCGCTCACGTCCTCGAACACCGGCGACGGCTGCGGCGAGGTTTTGGGGGGCGCTGGTTCGCTGCCGGATTCGTCGATCTCGTAAAGGCGGTTGCTCCCGACGTCGCGCACCAGGCTGTGCTTGCCACTTCGCCACCGGACCTCCAGGGCCATCCCGCCGGTCGCGGCGCCCGTGGCGAAGGCGAGCTGCGTGTCGGCGCCGGATAGGTAATGCCCGCCGGCGATCACCTCCGTCGATTGGTCGGGGACCGCGCCGCCCAGCAGGGTCACCTTGGCGCCGATCCCCTGGGTGTTGGGAGGGCGCCCTTTGAGCCGGACGGCCACGCGGCCGGCGGAGGTGTCGTTGCGGAACAGGGCGGCGGGGTCATTCAGGTTGTTGACCGCCAGGTCAAGGTCGCCGTCGCGGTCAAAGTCGGCGGTGACCAGAGCTTGATGGACCCCAAGGTGATTCAGGCCCCAGTCATCGGTCACTTCGGCAAACTGGCAGTTGCGGAGATTGTGAAAGCCACCGATCGGCATGCGCAACAGCGGATAGAGGTGATAGTGCTCCATCAATTCGCGAGTGAAAGCCTTCCGGCGGTCCGTCTCGCTGGCGAATCCTACCCAGGCATGCTGGCGCGCCCGGACTTGAGCCTCGGCATCGTAGTCCTGTACATCGCGGAAATGACCGGCGCCGATCAGCAGGTCCTCGTAGCCGTCGAGGTCCACATCCAGGAAGAAGGGGGCCCAGGACCAGTCGGAGGCGGGCAGACCGGCGAAGTGCGAGATTTCGGCGTACGTGCCGTCCCGCTGGTTCAGAAAGAGGGTGTTCTGCACGAGTTGCGGCCGGTCCCCGATCACCCCCACCGGGGTGGCGAACGGTGTCTGGGCCAGCATCTGCCGCTTCCGCAGATCCGGATGGCGGCTCAACATGTCCACGACGAAGAAGTCGAGGCAGCCGTCGCGGTCGATGTCAGCGAAATCCACGCTCATGGAACTGGCGCTGGTGTGCCTTAGCGCAACACGCTCGATGGCGCGGAAGTGTCCGCGGCCGTCGTTGATCCAGAAGCGGTCCGGAGTCCAGTAATCGTTGCAGACGTAGAGGTCGGGGGCCAGGTCGTCGTTGACGTCGCGAAAAGTCGCGGTCAAGCCCCAGTCCCGAGGGGGCTCGGTCAGCGGTTGGCCGGATTCATCCAGGAACGTGCCGTCGGTCCATGAGACTTGGTGGAACCGGCCTTTGCCGTCATTCAGCAGCAATTGATCCGGCTGCCCGCACTCTTCCAGCCGGCGATTTAGAAAGATGAACCGGTTCGTCTCCGTGCCGGCCATGATGGGATGACCGTTGACCATGGTGATACGCACCTGGCCGCGGTCCCGGATGTCATCTGAGCGATAGTCGGCGATGTAGAGGTCGAGCGTGCCGTTTCCATCCACATCCGCCAGCGCCAGGGTCGTACTGCCTGGCAGGCCAGGAATGCCTGAGGTCGTCGTGGCGTCAGCGAACCGGCCGTGACCGTCGTTCAGGAAGCAGAGGACCCCGCGTCCAGTCACGGAAAGCAGCAAATCCAGATGGCCGTCGGCGTTGAGGTCGGCGAACACGGCACCGCGGGTTTGGGGCAGGGGCGTGGTCAAACCTGCCTGGGCGGTGACGTTCTCGAAATGCCATTGGCCCAGGTTGCGGAACAGGGCGTTGGTTCCGCGGAGATTGCAGCAGAAAAGGTCCGGCCAGCCGTCCCCGTCGAAGTCGCCGGCCGCCAGCCCGGAGCCGTTGTAGAGGACGCGGTTGGCGGCCCCGCTCCATTCGTCCAAGGTGTTGGTGAACACCAATCCAGTTTCGGCGGAAGAGAGGAGAGTGAAGCCGGTCTTCCCAGCCTCGGGAACCCTCAACTCCATCCAGCGGCCACCCGGCATCGGCTGCCATTGGGCCGCTTCGCCCGCGCCGAGGGAGAGCACTGCGACGGCCAGGATGCCGCATCGCAGAGCAAAGCGCAGGAGGCGCACACGCCGGCTACAAAAATGGGGTGGCGCAGGACAGGTTCGGTTGAGATGGCCACCAACGGATCGCTCGCCGACGCGGTCGCCGCCAGGGGCTTCAGAGACAAACCCGCACTGCTGAACCAACACCCGGCACATGGGTTCCGAGCCTTCAACGAGAGGATCCCCACGTTGGGCGGAGCTGCAGCTCTCGAATTGACGATGCGACAGGCTGCTGCCTGCCGGCACGGGCTGAGCGGGACGCGGCGCTGCGTGGGGCGCATTGACACGATTCTGATCTGGCATACGCGACAGCAAACTAAGCCCTGCGGCGTCCGAAAGAAGCAGAAAGCCGATGGAATGGCCCCTTGAAAAAGGGGAACCGGACCTTTGCGGGTCCGGTTCCCGTGTTGCAGAGGTTTCGGAGCAATCAGGCGCTTCAGCCTACCGCGACACCGTCCGGTAGAACTTCGCTGAATCCGATGCCGGCTCGGTCAGGGGCGACGCTGCGAGCGTATCCGACCAGGGGCCGTTGACGGAGGGCGCGATTTGCAGCGTGCCTTTGTCCCAGCTCACGGTGACGTTGCCGCCGCCGAAGCTGACCTGCAAGGTGCCGGGTTCGGTCACGGGCGGCTCGATGACCACGTCGGTCAACGGCTTGCCGGTCTTGCCGAGGTCGTAGATGGCCTTGACTTCCCCGGCGGTCAGTACCCGGGTCCACAGCCCCACGTCATCCACAGGACCTATCATGGTGTTGGGCGCACTCGCATCGAGTCCAATGGTGCCGGTGCCGTCATCGTTCAGCCGGGCGCCGATGGAGAGGTACGGAATCTCCGGGACGTTGATGTCCGACAAGTAATCGCGGACGGCCACTTCCGCGCCGTCCAAATAGAGACGCAACTGAGCGCCATCGGCGCTGAAGGCCACGTGGTGCCACGCTCCGAAGGGGAAGGTCGTGGGAGCAGTGGCCCGGACGATGTTGGGGCCAGCCGTAATGGCGCCGGAGAGATTCAAATTCCCCGTGTTCGCGTCATAGGCTAACCCGAGTTCGAATTGTCCGGCGGGGAAACCGTTCTGGCCCACACTCAGACCCAGCCCGCCTTGCGCGTTCCGGATGAACTCGACGTCGCTAAAGAAGGAGTTCGCCGGCGCATTAACCCAAGCCGAGGCGCTGATGGCCTGCTTCGCGATCGGGTAGCTCGGGACGTAGATGTAACTGAAGCCATCGAAGTTGAAGGCGTTGGCAATCCGGCCTGCCGTCCAGGACACGGTGCCATTGACCGCGCCGGGTTTACCGCCGGTAGCCGAGTTGGCCGCCGTGGTCCCGCTGGTCTCGTCCAGTTTCCAGTACCCCACCAGGCCGTCCTGAATGTCGTACTTCGAAACGTGGACGGCTGCACTGCGACTGATGACGCTGCCACCCGGGTTGAACACGGCGACGTTATACACTCCGACGTCTGCATCGCTAAAGGAGCCAATGTTCAGAGTGGCGGACGTGGCCCCGCTGATGTTCCCGCCGTTGGGCAGGTTCTTGCCATTTTTCCGCCATTGATAGGTGAGGTTCTCACCCGTGGCGGTCACGGTCAGGCGGGCGGTGCCGCCTGCCGGGGCGACGGTGGGTTGCGGGTTCAGGGTGATGGAAGGCGGTGCGCCCGCAGGGGTCGAGTTGAGGATCAACTGCAACGCGTTCACCGGGGCACCGCGGTCGAAGCCCGTGGTGAGGGTGTTCCAAGTAAGAATGACGGTGCCGTCGGCGGCCGGGCTGACGTTGTCGAACCGGACGTAGGTGGCCAGATCCCGGTTATTCGGGTCCTTGCTTACGCCACGGTAAAAGCCCGGGGCGAGGTTGTACTCGTCGGCGTTGATGACGCGGACATAGGCGGTCTCCGAGCTCTGGCCGGTGACGGTGTAGTCTGCATCCTGGAACTGGAGCGGGATGCCGACCATGTAGGCGATCACGGAGTGCTTGCCGGCCGGCACGTTGGCGAACGTCAAGGTGCCGGGGGTGCCCGGTTGAGCGTGGTTAAGGCCGTTCAACATGCGCTGAGTGGCCGAGGCATCGCCAGTACCGGAACCCCACGCGCCGGAGGTCGCGAACTCGAAGGTGATGGTCGAGATACCGTTGTCGCTGTCCATCAGGTTGTAGGTGGTCACTTCGCCAGTATTCGGGTCGGTTACATCGTAGGGTATGGTTCCAGTGCCGGCGTTGGCCGCGTTGTTCCAGTATGCCTGCAGTTGCAGTCCCGCAATGTCGTTGGTTTTCATCAACGTGGGCGCTCCGTTGGCGCCACCGCCTTGGAAGGAGATACCAAGGCTCTTGGTGGACGACGGCGTGAAGATGACCGCCTTGACCTGGGGGCTCATCTCGCAGCCGACGATCTCGACCGAGTACAAGTCCGACGCATTCGCGGCGGTCACCGGATCGGTAGTGTAGGTGGTCTTGGTTGCGCCGGGAACGGGTGCGCCGTTCTTGTACCACTGCAACGGCCAGGGGCCGTTCACGGAAGTGACGAAGGTCGCCTGAGCCCCCGACAGCACGGGCGTCTCCACGGGTTGGACCAAGAACCTGGCCTTCGAGCAATCGGCACCCTGGCTGATCGCCAGGAACTCGACTTCGGCGATCTGCATACAGCAAGTACTGGGTCCCTGGGTGTTCAGGACCGTCCAGCGGTAGTGGAGGTAGGACTTCTTGTTGGGGAAGTAGAACTCCTGGGTTTTATAACGATTCTCCGCGTCGGTGGGTCCGAACACGCTCGGCCAGGAAGGCACGTCGAGCGTGACGATCGTTTCCCAGTTGCCGGAGTTAAAGTCGGCAATCTGCTCATCATTCGAGCCTTCGACCGTGACCTTCTTGGGGTCCCGATCGGCGGCGTCGTTGGCCGACTCCATGGTGAGACCGATGATGGTGGTCGCTCCCACCGAGGGGGTGACGACGAAGCCCGACGGCTTGGCGTCATTGGCCGAATCGCGGTTCAGGTACTTCGTGGGCTGGTTGTCGATGGCGTTGGGCACGGCTTCGGAGCCCGGGCTGTTGGCCGAGGACGCGATGACGGGATCGCCCGGTTGGGTCACATCTTGCGGCGCGCCCGTGCCGAGCAGTTCGACCTCGGCGATCTGCATGCAACAGGTGCTGGGCCCCTGGGTGTTCAAGACCGTCCAGCGGTAGTGTTTGAAGGGTCGGTAGTTGTCGAACAGGAAGATCTGGGTCTTGTAACGGTTCTCGGCATCGGTGGCGCCGAACACGCTCGGCCAGGACGGGATATCGAGCGTGACGATCGTGGTCCAAATTCCGGAGTTGAAGTCAGCGATGGCATCATCGTTCGACCCTTCGAGTGTGACCTTCTTGGGATCCCGGTCGGCGGCGTCATTGGCCGACTCCAGGGTCATGCCGGTGACGACGGTCCGGCCCACCGAAGGGCTGACGACGAAGCCGGAGGGCTTGGCGTCGTTGGCTGAATCGCGATTCAGGTACTTCGTGGGCTGGTTGTCGATGGCGTTGGGCACGGCTTCGGAGCCCGGGCTGTTGGCCGACGACGGGATGATGGGATCGCCGGGCTGGGTGATGTCGGCTGGCAAAGTACTGCCGAGCAACCCAACTTCGGCGATCTGCATGCAGCAGGTGCTGGGCCCCTGGGTGTTCAAGACCGTCCAGCGGTAGTGTTTGTAGGCCTTGAAGTTATCGAAGGTCAAGGTCTGGGTTTTGTAGCGGTTCTCCGCGTCCGTCGGTCCGAATACGCTCGGCCACGACGGGATGTCGAGCTGCACGATCAACGTCCAGTTGCCGGAGTTGAAATCCGTGACGGTGTCGTCGTTCGAGCCTTCCAGCGTGACGACCCTCGGATCGCGGTCCGCCGCGTCGTTGGCGGACATCAGAGACATGCCGGTGACGCGCGTGAGACCGACGGATGGCGTAACCACAAAGCCGGAGGGCTTGGCGTCGTTGGCCGAATCGCGGTTGAGGTATTTGGTGGGTTGGCCGTCAATGGCATTGGCCACCGCTTCCGATCCCGGGCTGTTGGCCGAGGAGGCGATGATGGGGTCACCAGGTTGAACCACGGTCTTCTGCGCGTGCAAGGCACAGGGCAGGGCGACCAGAAGGGCGGCAATCACCCCGGCTGGTCGTATCAGGTAACGGTTCATAGTTGTTCGGTTGATTGAACTGCGTGGTATCTGCTGTTTTCGCTACGATTAACTGAAATGAAAGTAGTGCCAGCCGATGGCGCCGAGTCAATGTTTTTGTGGCCAATTGTCCGGCCGGCATTCAAACAGCGGAGACCTGCGTCGCTCCGAATTCTGGTGACAGGTCATCGCGCGAATGAAGGTGAATTGGCAGCCGATTCCAGTTGGCCCAATCCCACGGATCTCTCCGTGCCGATGTCCGCGACCCGAGGCAGCAGGCTTAATCGGACAGACGGTCGTCGGTGGGCCTTTGCCCTTGTCTTCGAGTGGGCTCGCTGGCGGAGGCCGTACTCGGTGAGGATTCGCTCCCCACTGCGGGCGCTGATGCGGAACCCGCTGTCGCGGAGGCGGCGGACCAGTTCGGGGCCGGAGGCTTCCAGATTCTGGAACCGGTGGCGGACGACCACCCGAATGATTTCCTCCCGGCGGCGGTAGTTGGTCTTGGGACCGGACCGCTGGAAGAAGGCGCGTGTGCCCAGGTCGTGAAACCGGTGCAGGAGCCTGTAATAGCCCTGGCGGGTGTAGCCGAACTTGGCCGCGGCGCGCGTCGCTCCCAGGCCAGCGCATTGGCCCTCGTAGAGCATCGCCAGCTTCAGCGTCACCTGGTCGTGCGGCCGGATCCGCAGGGTGCCAGCCGATCCGGCTAGCATGGTCCGGTCGGAGTCCACGAGCGCGATCGGGGCTGGCGGCGTGCCGGCACGGTCGTTGGCTGCCATCCGCGGCAGGTGCATCATCTCACCATGCGCAATCCGAACTGGAAGTCCGCACGCGCCTCCCTGCTTGAATTCATTCCGGCGCGCCGGCTGGAGTTCAGGTGCCCGGGAGGTTTGAGGCCGGCTCTCGGCCGCGAATACTCTCCGGACTTTGCGCACCGTCTTCTCCGCCAGCGGCAGTCATCGACTCGCGAGGCCCGAGACGCAGGGAACCGACCACCCGGCCCAGGATTTGATCCTGCGCCACCACCGCATGGATGGTCTCCTCGGCCAACATGTTGCGGTTGTCGCCCAGCAACGCATAGCGATCGGGTTGCAGCTTGCCGGGGCCGATGCTGAGCGAGCCAGGCAACAGCCGGTAGCCTTCCTGGCAGGGCAGTTCACTGATCAACAGCCGGCCTTGATGGACCTCCACGGTCTCTCCCGGCAAGCCCACAACCCGCTTGATAATCCACCCCCCCAAATGCCTGGCCACGACGATCTCCCCGCGGCGCGGATCGGTGTGCCGGTAGGCCGCGCGATCCACCAGCAGGAGCTCCCGGCTGCCCAGTGTGGGACGCATGCTCTCCCCGAGACTCAGCACCAGACTGAACCGGGAGTGGAAAAGCGTCACGGCGCCGACCAGGGGCCGTGCCGACGATCATAATCCGCTGTAAGCGCGTCAGCCGTTGCGGTTTGGGAAACGCGGCGTTTCCCGGCTGCGCTCCGCCCGCACCCGCACCACAGGCCAGCGAGCGCGGCCTGCACCCGGTGTTTGGCCTCGAAGTCGAAGGGAATGCTGCTGACATGGCGAAAACCATCGAGCACCTCCTCGAGGCGTCCCGTGGCCCGCCCGGCCGTGACCGCGGCGTTCGCCAGGACGCCAACCACCTCCTCCGTGGGGTGCCGATACAACAGGTCCAGATAGACATCGATCCAACGTTCATAGCGATGCTCGCTGGCCAGGCAGATCAAGAGACCGTGGGTGAGGACCGGTTCCTCGCCGGTGCCTCGAAATCCCCGGGTCGCCTCCTCCAACTCCTGCACCGTCTGGCTGACACACGCTGCCCCAGCGGACACGCCGCCGACTTCGCTCGCACGATGACCGCGCAACGCCACCGCCTGCCGGACCTGAACCGCATACAGGTAGCGACGCGACAAAGCCTGGAGCCGGGCTCTGGCCGGCTCCACCTCCGAAAAGGACTTGGCGGAGGCGAAGTACTCGAGCGGGGGCACCTCATCCAAGGGGGAGGTCAAAGTCCGGGCGGGCGCAAGTCCGCGAAGTCCGAACGCGGCGGCTCCCGCGGTGGCCGTAAGTATGAGCGCGCGCAGTACCATCTGAGTTTTCATGCGTATGTGCCCCGAGCTTCGGGGCGGGTTTGAGCCCCGGCGTGGGGTCATTACGCTCGGCTCGTTCCACCCCCTACTTGCGAAAACGCGGCCGGGAACCCGCAAAGGATCGGTGGGTGTCGCTGGCTTGGATTTCCAGCGACTAGGCCAGGCTGCGCATTTCGCGCCGCAGCCAGACCCGGGCGTAGGTCCAGAGACTCTCCGTTGTCCGTTTGGCCAGGCCCATGGCCGTGGCCGCCTCCTCCATCGTCATGCCGACAAAATAGCGCAGCTTGACCAACTCGGCGGCGGCCGGATCGACTTTGGCGAGTTTGTCGAGCGCCTCGTGAACCGCCAGCAATTCATCGGGCGGGGCGGCGGGCACCAGCACCGATTCATCCAGTTCGACCGGTTCGGCGCCGCTCCCGCGTTTCTGGCTCTTCTTGCGTCGGGCGTGCTCGACCAGAATGCGTCGCATCGCCTCCGCCGCCGCACCGGCTCCTCCTGTTCCGCCAGGTACACCACCCCCGCGCCGCCCTCACCGATCTTTTGGAGCAGCCGATAACGTCCGATGCGGTCCCCCGCCCTTTCGGCCGGAGTTCCAGCCGGCGCGGTCTCGTCTCCGGCCAGGCCGGCACCGGGCGGGGCGGACGGTCTGCCGCCGACGGCAGGGGTCTCCAGGAAGCTACCCATCGCAGTCTCCTCCCCCAGCAGGGCCTCCACCCGGCGACGCAAAGCCGGGTCATCGCTGCAGGCCTCGGCCAGATAGGCGGCCCGCTCAGCCGGCGTAGTCATGGCCCGGGCGCCCAGGAAGAGCAGCCGCTCGCGCGGTGACGTATCCAATTCAGCACTCATGAACCCAAACCAAGTTTTTCACAATGCCGCCTCAAAGTCCCGCGGGCAATGGCCGGGGGCGACCCCGGGCACGCAGTTCACCGGCGGCGTTGGACCCAGACCGTGCCCTCACCTGAAAGTGCGCAGGATCGCGTTGGAGTCCGCTGCGGACGCCGGATCGACGGCGGGCGATCGGCGAAGACGCCGGCGACCGACTGGCTTTGGATCAAGACGGCGATGGCATTCAGCTTCCTTCCTTGTACTTGGCAACGATCAAGAGAATCGCGGCCATCAGCGCCTCGGCGGCGATGAACCAGTACGGGCTGCGCGCCAGGTAAGGGAAGCCGAAGAAACACAGCAGCCAGATGCCGATGAAGATCAGCGGCAGCTTGGGTTCATCGACCACCCACAGGCGGATGGCCGCGAACCAGAAGACGATCATCGCGAACAGGCCCATCGCGGCTGTCGGTCAAGTGTTGGAGGAAACGGTCAAACATGAATCGCCTGCCCCGTCACGGCCAATGCCGCTTCTTTGAGCGACTCGGCCAGGGTCGGGTGAGCGTGGCAGACGCGGGCGATGTCTTCGCTGCTCGCGCCAAACGCCATTGCCGCGGCGGCTTCGGCGATCAAATCGCCGGCGCGCGGGCCGATGATGTGGACTCCCAAGACACGGTCGGTCTTCGCGTCGGCCAGCACTTTCACGCGGCCTTCGGTCTGGCCGAGTGACCGCGCCCGGCCACTGCCCATGAACGGAAACACGCCCTTGCGGTACTCGGCCTTCTCATCTTTGAGTTGATCTTCGCTGCGGCCCACCGACGCGATCTCCGGGTGCGTGTAAACCACGCCGGGAATCGTGTTGTAGTCCACGTGACCGTAGCCGGTGACGAGACGCTCGACGCAGGCGATGCCTTCCTCCTCGGCCTTGTGCGCCAGCATCGGCCCGCGGATCACGTCGCCGAGGGCGAAGACGCCCGACGCCTGCGTTGCGAAGTGATCGTCCACGGGGATGCGGCCTTTCTCGTCGAGCGCGAGGCCGCTGGTGTCGAGGCCGAGGTTGTCGGTGTTTGGCACACGGCCAACGGCGAGCAGGACGCGGTCGCACTCGACCGGTTCCGCGCCTTCAATTTCAACGCGGCAGCCTTTCTTGGTGGTCTTCGCCGCAGTGACGCGGGCGCCGAGGCGGAACTCGAGGCCTTGCTTGGTGAAAATTTTTTGCGCCTCAGCCGCGAGTTCGCTGTCCATGCCCGGCAGAATGCGCGGCAGGAATTCGAGCACGGTGACCTTCGCGCCCAGCCGGCTCCAGACCGAGCTGAGTTCGAGGCCGATGTAACCGGCGCCGATCACGACCAGTTGCTTGGGCACTTCCGGATAGCACAACGCCTCCGTGCTGGTGCCGATGCGGTCGCCGTCCAACTCGACGCCTTTCAGCGGCGCGGGCTTGCTGCCGGTGGCGATGAGGATGTGTTTCGCAGAAAGCTCGATCATGCCGTCTTTGCTTTCAACGATGACCTGGCCAGGTCCGGCCAGCCGCCCGTGGCCGGCGAAGCGAGTGACTTTGTTTTTCTTGAACAGGCCCTCGACGCCCTTGGTGAGCGTGGTGACGACGGTGTCTTTGCGCCGGAGCATCGCGGGCAAATCGAGCTCGACCGCGCCGAGCTTGATGCCGTGGCGGGCGAAGTCGCCTTTTGCCTCCGCGAATTTCTCGCTGGATTCGAGCAGAACCTTGCTGGGGATGCAGCCAATGCGCAGGCAGGTGCCGCCGAGCGCGGCTTCGCGCTCGATGCAGGCGACGGTGAGGCCGAGTTGCGCGGCCTTGATGGCGGCCACATAGCCGCCCGGTCCAGCGCCGATGACGATGAGATCGAATGCGGTTGGCATCGGCCGGAACACTCGCGCGACGGAACCAGCCCGGCAAGCGCGAGGTAGATCCTGATTTGGTGGCGGCGGTGCTGCCGCACCGCCCTGCGCCGCCGCCGCGGCGCAGCCACCCATTTGAAATCAGAACGCTGCCAGGCGCGATGCGGGGCTCGGGCCGGCCTAACGCAGCGCCGTCCGCAGCGCCGCGATGGCGGTTTCAATGTCGGCCGCGGAAACTTCGAGGTTGGTCACGGCGCGAATGGTGTCGGGTCCGCTGGCGAGGACGAGCACGTCGGCAGCTTTGAGTCGCGCGACCAAATCGGCGGCCGGGACGCGCGTGACGCGGAAATAGACGAGGTTGGTTTCCACCGTGGCCGGGTCAATATCGACGCCGGGCATTTCCGCCAGCGCGGTCGCCAGGCGGCGAGCGTTGGCGTGGTCTTCGGCCAAGCGCTCGCGGTGATGCTCCAAAGCGTGCAACGCGCCGGCCGCGATGATCCCGACCTGCCGCATCCCGCCGCCGAATTGTTTTCGGAAGCGGCGCGCGCGCTCGATCAACTTCTGCGGACCGGTCAGCGCGGAACCGACCGGCGCGCCGAGACCTTTTGAGAAGCACACGCTGACGGTGTCAAACAGCGCCGCGTAATCGCGCTCCGGCACGCCGCTGGCCACGCTGGCGTTCCAGAGGCGGGCGCCGTCGAGGTGGAGTTTCAAACCGTGTTGACGCGCGGTCGTCGCGACTTCCGAAAGACGGTCGAGCGGCCAGACCTTGCCGCCGCCGCGGTTGTGGGTGTTTTCCACGCAGACCAGGCGCGTGGGCGGAAAGTGAACGTCCGCCGGGCGCAACGCCGCTGCCACGTCCGCGCCGGTGAACACGCCGCGCGTGCCGGCCAGGCAACGGCACATGACCCCGCTCAGCGCCGCTGGGCCGCCCGCCTCGTAGAAATAGATGTGCGCGTTCGCGTCGAGGAGGATTTCGTCGCCGGGCTGGGTGTGGACGCGGACGGCGAGCTGGTTCGCCATCGCGCCGGACGGGACGAAGAGCGCCGCTTCTTTGCCGAGCACCTCGGCGACGCGGGTTTCAAGGCGTTGCACGGTGGGGTCGTCGCCAAAGACGTCGTCGCCCACCTCGGCCTCCGCCATCGCGCGGCGCATGGCGGAGGTGGGCTTGGTGACGGTGTCGCTGCGGAGATCGATCGGGCGGTTCATGGCGGCGCAGCCTAGCGGGCCGGCAGGCTGATGGCCAGTGGCTTGCGCCGGGTTGGCGGCGAAGCCTGACGAATCGATTCTTGGCACGAGATGTGCGAGTATTTCACAAGCAGTCCTAAACCCAAATACCGTTATGCGGCCCTCGTTCCGATTCCTCCAAGCGGTTGCCGTCCTGTCTTTTGTTCTGGCGGTGCAGGCCGGTCCCGGCACTCTGAACTTCAGCAACTATCGTTCTGGCTTCGGCGTGGACGCGCCGGTGTATGACGTGGATTGCCAGACTCCGCTGGGCAGCGCTTTCCTGGGCCAAATCTACGCCGGGCCCTCGCCCGACAGCCTGGCGCCCGTGGGCGCGGCCATTGCCTTCAAGGACGTGAACTACCAGGGGACCGGCTATGTGATCGGTGGGGCGGTGGTGGTTAACACGGTCGAGGCGGGCCAGGTGGCTTATGTCCAGTTGCGGGCTTGGGATCGCTCTGGAGGCTGGACTGAAGTTCCACCGCCGCCAACGAGGTTTGGCATTTCCAAGACCATCCAAGTGGTGCTCGGTGGCGACCGCGGCGACGGTATGCCGCCCGTGGTGCCGCCTGACCTCGTAGGCTTGGAGAGCTTCTGCCTGGTTCCCCGACCGCCCACGATCACCCAAGAACCCGCGGACGGTGTCGTACTTCCGGGCCAATCATTCCGGTTCGAAGTCTTGGTGCACAGCGCCCAGCCGGTCGCCTACCAATGGCGGTTCAACGGCGTGGACATTCCCGGCGCGACTCTGAGTGCTTACGGCATCTCCAGCGTGGGCGCCACCGACCTGGGCACTTACCAAGTCTTGGTAAGCAGTGCATTTGGCGAAACCTTGAGCCGCGAAGCCCGGCTCAGCTTCCGAACGCCGCCGCCCGGCGCCACCGTGTGGTTCAGCAATCAGGCCGCCGGGATGGATGCGCCGGTCTTTGACGTGAACTGCACAACGCGGCTGGCCGGTCCGGGCTTCGTCGCCCAGCTTTGGGCGGGGCCGGCGGCGGACCAACTCGCACCGGCGAGCCCGGCGCTGCCGTTTGGGAACGGCAGCCAGGCCGGGTATTGGCAAACCGACGATCCCTGGCTGGTGCTCACGAACGTGGTGCCCGGCGCGGCGGCCTTCGTGCAAGTCCGCGCGTGGGAGCTCGTCGTCGGCGAAACCTACGCGGAAGCCGCGGCGGCCGGCGCCAAGCATGGCGAATCGGAGGTGCTCCAAATCGTCGCTGGCGGCGCGGGTGACCCACCGGCGTTCCCCGTGGTGTTGGCCGGGCTGCAAAGCTTCTGTCTGGTGGAAGCGCCTGCCATTGGCGGCCAGCCGGTCGGCGCGGTGGTGCCGCTCGGGTATCCGTTTTCGCTCACGGTGGAGGCCATCAGCACGACGCCGATGACTTACCAGTGGCGCTTGAACGGTCAGGACATTGCCGGGGCCACCGAAGCCACGCTGGCCATCGCCGCGGCCGAAACCACTCACGCGGGCGCCTACAGCGTGGTGGTGAGCAATGTCGGCGGCTCGCGCGCCAGTGCCGAGGCCTTGATCCAGATTCGCGAGTTTCCCGCCGGGGCATTGGTCTATTTCAGCAACCTGGTGCCGCCGGCCAGTGTCGATGCCCCCGGGCTGGACGCGGAGACGGGTAGCCGGCTCGAAGGCCCGGCCTACCTCGCCCAATTGTATGCCGGCCCAACGCCGGAGTTGCTCGCGCCGGTGGGCCGGCCGCAGCCGTTCCAGAGCGGTGTTGGCGCGGGCTATTGGGAGACTCCCGAGGATTCATGGCTGAACATTCCCACCGTGGTACCGGGCGCGACCGCGTACGCGCAGGTGAAGGTGTGGGAAAGCCGGGGCGGCTGGCATTTCGAGGAAGCCGTCGCGGCCGGCGCGAAGGCCGGATCGTCCGAAGTATTGGCAGTGGCCACTGGCGGCGGCGACCCGATGGTGCTGTGGCCGACGTTGCGCGGGCTGCAGAGTTTTTTCGTCACTCATGCGCCGGTGTTCACCCAGCAGCCTGCGTCCGCCACCGTGACGGCTGGGACGACGGTGACGTTCGAGGCTCAGACCAGCCCCGCGGTTTGGGTGACGAACCAGTGGTATTTCAACGGCCAGCCCATTCCCGGCGCGCACTCAGGAACCCTCGTGGTCGCCAACGCCCAGTTGGTGGACGAGGGTGATTACGTGCTGGTGGCACAGAACGGCGCCGGCAGCGTCGCCAGCGAACCGGCGCACTTGACGGTGACGGATCCCAGCCGCGGCACGGTGAACTTCAACAACTACGCGCCCATCTCGGGGATCGACGCACCGGTGTTTGCCGCGGATGGCGTGACACGGGCCGAGGGCGCCAGCTTGCGCGCGCAACTCTGGGCCGGGCCGGACGTGGATCATCTGATGCCGGCCGGCGAAGCGGCGCGGTTCCGGCCTGAAGTTGGCGCCGGCTATTGGACCAGCGCCAACAGCCTGCGGACGCTGCCGAACGTTCTGGCCGGGGAAGTCGCGACCGTGCAGGTGCGGGTCTGGGACGCGGCGGTCGCGCCAAGTTTCGAGACCGCAGTCGCGGGTGGCGCGAAGTACGGTTTGTCAGCGGCCTTCACGGTCAAGACGGGCGGCGCTGGCGAGCCGCCCAGCGTCCCGACGGATCTGGTAGGCTTGCAGAGTTTCGTGCTTCAGCCGGCGCTGATGATCACGAGCCAGCCGGCCGGGGGCCTGTTCTTCGTGGGCGAACCGGTGGCCTTGGAAGTCGGAGCGAGCGGCAGCGGGGCGCTAACTTTTCAATGGCTGAAGAACGGTCAACCGCTCGCCGGCGCGACCTCGGCCCGGTTTGAACTCGCGGCGGCGAAGCTAAAAGACGCGGGCTATTACAGCGTGGAAGTCCGCGACGGCAGCCGCGCGGTGGCCAGCACGCCGGTGGTGTTGGGCGTGATGCCGGTGCCGGACGGCGCCAGCGTCGCTTTCAGCAACCACGATTCCGGGTCGGGTTTGGACACGCCGGTGTTCGACGTGGACGGAACGAGCCGGCTGGCGGGCGCGGGGTTTGTCGCCCAATTGTGGGCCGGCGCGACCGCGGAGACGATGGCGCCGGTGAACGAGCCGGTGCCGTTTCTGAGCGGCGCGGAGGCCGGTTACTGGGAGGCGGGTTGGCAACCCAGCCTGACGATCCCCGGGCTGGCCGCCGGCGCGCAGGCAGTGGTCCAGGTGCGGGTCTGGGAAGTGGCAAGCGGCGCCAGCTTTGCCGAGGCGCGCGCGGCCGGCGAACGCATCGGCGCCTCCCAATTGCTTGAGATTACGACCGGCGGCGCCGGCGCGGCGAGTCCGTGGCCGGCGGCTTTGACGGGCTTGGCGAGCTTTCGCTTGAGCCACCTGCCGAGAATCACCACTGCGCCGGGCAGCCTGACGGTGGTGCAAAAACGTGCGGCGACTTTGTCGGTGGAGGTTGCCAGTCCCGACCCGGTGACGTTTCAATGGTATTCGAACGGCGAAGCGATTCCTGGCGCAACGGCGGACAAGCTGCGGCTTGCGGCGGTGACTCCAGCCGATGCGGGTCAGTACACCGTGACGGTCAGCAACTGGGTGGGCGAGGTGACCAGCGCGCCGGCGATGCTGGCAGTGCTGACGCCAACCAGCGGCGGAGAAATCCTCTTGCGGACGAGTTACAGCGTTGGCGCGCCAGTCTTCGACGACGACGGAAGGGCGCGGCTGGCAGGCTCCCGGTATGTTGGCCAACTCTGGGGCGGCACGACCCCGGAGGGTCTGAAGCCGGTTTCAACGGCGGTCGTTTTCGGCAGCGGGACGGGCGCGGGGTATTTGTACGGCCCGGTGGTGCGCCTGACGAACGTGCCACCCGACATCACGGTGTATGTGCAGGTGCGTGCTTGGGACACCCTTTTCGGTCGGGACTTCGCGAGCGCCGATGCCGTGGGCCGGGCCGGAAGCTCCGAGGTGTTTTCAGTGGTGACCGGCGGGTTGGGCTTGGCGCCAGCCGCCCTGGTCGGTTTGAAATCGTTCAGCCTGGCGCAGCCCGAGCCGCCGGTCATCCTCCGGCAGCCTCCAGATTACTACTGGGTGATCGAAGGCACGGCGATCTACTTCGACGTGGTGGCGACCAACTTCGTGAGCGTGTCCTGGGAGCGCCAGACCGCGGCGGGGTGGGTGCCGATGGCCGGCGTCAACACGCCCCGGCTGGATTTCGTGGCCGCGACCGTTCAGGACGCTGGTGACTTCCGGGCGGTGCTTTCAGGTGTCAGCGGCGTTTCGGTGGCAAGCGCTCCCGCCACGCTGGCGGTCGGCCGGACGTTGCGGGCTGGCGCCACGGACGGAAATTTCTCGCTCAAAGTGACACCCGGCAGCGGACCCGTAATGGTCATCGAGGGTTCGACCAACCTCACTCGCTGGGACGTGTTGGACCGAATCACCAATGAAACCGCGGTGATCGAACTGCAGGAAGCCCCGGACGCCTGGCAGCAACCGACACGTTTTTACCGTGCCCGCGACGCGGTGACCGGCCAGGTCGCCAGCGATAACATCGCCGGTTTTGTGGCGGTCGAATTGCTGCCGGGCTTCACGATGATGGGCGTGCCATTGCTGGCGCCCAGTTCCAAGGTTGCCGATCTGTTCGCTGGAATGCCGGAATGGACCGAGGTTTACAAGTACTACCCCGACGGCCGGGGTTTCACCATCAACACTCTGTTCGACGGGGCCTGGACAGAGCGCGACGAAACACTGCTGCCTGGCGAAGGCGCGCTGGTCCTCAACCAGACTGACGACGTTT
This sequence comes from bacterium, assembly GCA_021823625.1. Classification (GTDB taxonomy): domain Bacteria; phylum Verrucomicrobiota; class Verrucomicrobiia; order Limisphaerales; family J093; genus DSVZ01. Next base: position 35,440 of record JAKANS010000012.1, read on the forward strand.
ATTACCTGACGCTGCGCGGCGACGTCGCGACCGGAGAAATCCACCAGCCGCTCCCGGCCAATTGGTCGCTCCAAACGGCGATGGTGCCGCTGGCCGGGCAACTCGACAGCGACTTCGCCTGCCCGTTCGAGCAACTCGACATCGTGGCCCGCGTGGATTCCTGGTCGGCCACGATGGTCCTGTCGGTGTACGCGGATGGTGGGTGGGTGTTGGGACCGGCGCCTGTCGTTCAGCCAGGCGAAGCATTTTGGATTTGGAAGGGCGCCCCAGCCGACTGGAGCTTCAGGTTCGATCCACCCGAATGATGTATGTCTCCCTTGCCCGCTTCCGAATTCACGAGACGGTCCCGCCGGACAACGGTTCGCGGCTACCGGCGCTCCGGGCAGTCATGCGATGGGCAGCCACGAAGGTCATTGGCGGCGTTCAAGTTGCGCGACGCTGGCGGGTTGCGAACCAGTCCCGACGCGGCCCCAAAAAAACGTTGAATAAGCGATTGACAACCTGTTCTCAACAAATACACTGCGTCCATGTCAGTCAGGTTGTATGGAAAAAACGATTGCGGAACACCTATGAATACTCACTTGCGATTTCTTCCGGGTCTCTTGGCGTGCGGGGCGTTGGCTATGGCGTTTTCGGCGCAGGCTGGGGCCGGTAGTGCCCGCGTGGATGCCATTAAGGGCGGCGCTGCCCAGTGCAGCACCGATGGTGTGACGTGGAACGAGGTTAAGAAAGGGGCCGTCCTTTCACCCGGAGCCACCGTCAAAACCGACAGCATGGGCTTGGTGGATCTCTATCTGGCCAAGAACGGTCCCTATGTTCGTCTGACCCCAGACACCACGCTGACCCTGTCAACGTTGAATATCGAGAGCGGCGTTGGCGAAACGATCGTCACGACCGAAATGGACTTGAAAGCAGGCACAATTCAAGGCGTGGTCAACAAGATGAGCGCCGCCTCCAAGTACACCGTGGCGACGCCAGTCGGCGTGGTTCACATCACCGGGACGAAGTATCAAGTCTCCGCGCGCGGCGAGTTTTCGGTGAAAGAAGGCCAAGGCAGCATGGTGTACAACGCGCCGGGGGCCACCGCCCCGACCGACTTCCAAGTTCGCGCCGGCTACACCTTCGAGCCGACCCTGAACAACAACAAAGGCGGGCTGATCGAGACGCTGCCCAGTGTCACCGAGGAGATCACCGTTGCCGCGAACGAACTGGGCGGGGCCATGCCGGCTGGAGAAGTGGCCGTGCCCTACCGGCCGACGCCGACGTGGGCGACCATCGACCGTCCGTTTGCGCCTCCGGGGCAGAAGAACAGCTTCACGCCCTTCGACCTGCCGCCGGTCTTCAACCCGACCACGGTTTACCAACCGCCCCAAGGCGGAGGCGAGTAGGCCTCCGGCACACGCTGACGAATTCCAAATTCAAAACCCGGAGCAGGTCAACTGCTCCGGGTTTTGGTTTGTCAGACCGGTCAGTTTGCGTGAACAATGCGCGTCCTACCGCGGAACGAGGACGCGGACGGTGGCAAACGATGCGAACTGTCATCTATCCTGGAAGCTTCGACCCGGTGACTAACGGCCATTTGGACGTGGTTCAACGCGCGGCCCGCTTGTTCGACCGCGTGATCGTGGCGGTGGCGGAGAACGATTCCAAGCAACCGCTCTTCACGTTGGCGGAACGGCAGAAGCTGGTCGCGCAGGCCACGCGGCATTTGGCGACCGTTCAGACCGATTGCTTCAAGGGACTGCTCGTCGATTACGCTGTGCGCCGGAAGGCCAACGCCATTATCCGTGGTCTGCGGGCGGTTTCGGATTTTGAGTTCGAGTTTCAACTGGCGCTGATCAATCGCCGCATGAACGAAGCGATCGAGACGATTTTCGTGATGCCCAAGGATACTTACACCTTCCTCAGTTCCCGGATCGTGAAGGAAATCTGCCGTCTGGGTGGCGACGTGCGCGCGTTCGTCCCCGCGCATGTCCATCATGCCCTGCAACGCAAGTTCGGCTTTCCGCTGCGCGCCGCGAAGGGTTAGTCGCGCGGTTCGCCGGGGAATTTCAATTCACGCACCAACCCCGCCATGTCGCTCCTCGTCAATCTCGCCCAACTCGCGCGGCAGGCCGTGTGCCTTGAAGGGCGGATCGCGCCCGCGGATTGGGATCTCGACCCGCACGATGAACTCCTGGCGATCTCGTCGCCCGTGACCTATTCGCTCACGGTGCGAAAGCAGGGCAAAGGAATTCTCGTGGAAGGATCCCTGCGCACCGAACTCACCTGCGCGTGCGCCCGGTGTCTGAAGGAGTTTCGTCAAGCACTGGACCGCGAGAATCTGGCGTTGTACCTGCCCTTGGAGGGTGAGGATCAAGTGGTCATCCGCCACGAGTGCGTGGACTTGACGCCTTATCTGCGCGAAGATATGGTCCTTGCGCTTCCGCAACATCCGTTGTGTGAACCCGGATGTAGCGGCCTGCCTTCAGCGCCGCCGGGTCAAGTCCAAGAGCCAGGCGGGAACCGTCAACCGCCGGGTCGCTTGTCGGAGTGGGCGGCTTTGGATCAATTGAAGCTTTAGCTCTGGAGTCTTATGGGTGTTCCGAAACGAAAACCGTCGCATAGCCGGCAGCGTCAGCGCCGGGCTTACAACAGCGTTCTCAAGCTGCCCCAAGTGGCCACCTGCCCGCAATGCGCGGCCCCGTACATGCCTCACCGCGCCTGTCCCGCGTGCGGATATTACAAGGGGCGCCAGGTGCTGACCGTCCAGGCGGCGGGCTGATCGCGATTCCTCCGAGGTTGCGCCGCGCGCGGGAAAACACCCCGCGCGACGGTTGCTTATGCGTATCGCGGTGGACGTCATGGGAGGAGACCACGGCTGCGGGGTCGTGGTGGACGGCGCGCGCCTCGCTCTGCGAACCTACCCGGCCATCTCCACCCTCTTTCTCGTCGGCAACCAGACCGAGATCAAGGCGGCGCTGAGTTCCGCTTCCCCGGTCGATTCGCGACTGGAAGTTATCCACGCCGCCGAAGTGCTGACCATGGAGGAGAAGCCGGTATTGGCTGTGCGGCGCAAGAAGGACAGCTCCGTGGTGCGGGCCGTGGAACTTCTCAAAGACGGTCGCGCCGAAGCGCTCATCTCGCCCGGCAACACCGGGGGGGTCGTCACCGCCTCCACGATCAAGCTCCGTCCGCTCGACGGCGTGGAGCGCCCGGCGATCATCGCCGTCATCCCGGCGCCGGAGAACGATTTCGTGCTGGTGGACGCCGGCGCAAACGTCGAGTGCCGACCGCATCACCTCGCGCAGTTCGCCATCATGGGCAGCGTTTATTCGCGTGAAGTGCTCGGGTACGCCCGGCCGCGGGTGGGTTTGCTCAGCGTTGGCACCGAAGACTTGAAGGGCAACGACCTGACTCAGGAAACCTTCAAGCTCTGCAAGCAACTGCGCCTTAATTTCATTGGCAATGTCGAGGGCCACGACCTCTTCGACAACGGTGTGGACGTGGTGGTGTGCGACGGGTTCGTCGGCAATATCGTGTTGAAAACTTGCGAAAGCCTGGCGACGAGCATTTTCAAATGGCTCCGCAAGGAACTCAGCCGGACACCCAAGCGGCAGTTGGGCGCATTGCTGGCCAAAGGCGCCTTCCGCGCGATGAAACTGCGCATGGACCCCGAGGCCCACGGCGGCGCGCCCTTGTTGGGCTTGAACGGCAACGTCGTCATTGCGCACGGTTCGGCGCGGTCCCAGGCCATCATGAACGCCATCGGCCAGGCGGTCCGGGCGGTTCAGCACAAAGTCAACCAGATCATCACGCGCGACGTTGCCGCCGCCGCGCGCCTGCTCAAGCCCGCCTCCGGCCCGAGCTTGCCGCCCGTTCCAATGCCATGACCCCTCCCACCGCGAAAGCATTCCGAAACCCGCGCGCGCAACATGGTTTTCAAGGTCGCTCCTGCTCGATCATCTCGGTCGGGGCCTATGTCCCGGAGCGAGTGCTGACCAACACCGAGCTTTCGCGGATGGTGGACACGTCGGACGAGTGGATTGTGACCCGCACCGGCATCCGCGAGCGGCACGTGGCCGCGTCCGACCAGGCCACCTCCGACTTGGCCGCGGAAGCCGCCCGACAGGCCCTGGAGCGGGCCGCGATTCCCGCTGAGCAGGTGGATTTGATCATCACGGCAACGGTGACGCCGGACATGCCGTTTCCTTCCACGTCGTGTCTCGTGCAGGAAAAAATCGGCGCCCGGCGGGCCGCAGCCTTCGACATTGAGGCGGCTTGTTCAGGCTTTATTTACGCCCTGGAAATCGGCCAGCAGTTTATTATGTCGCGCAGCTACGACACCGTGCTGGTCATTGGCGCCGAGAAACTCACCGGCATCGTGGACTGGACCGACCGGAACACCTGTGTGCTGTTCGGTGATGGCGCGGGGGCGGCCGTGCTGCACAACCGACCCGGTTCGCACGGTCTCTTGACTGTTTGCATGGGCGCCGATGGCAGCAAGGGCAACGTCCTGTGCGTGCCGGCCGGCGGCAGCCGCGTGCCAGCTTCGACCGATTCGGTGGGGGGCCGGCAGCACTTCATCCGCATGGACGGCAAGGAGACGTTCAAGTACGCCGTGCAGGCGATGCACGCCGCCGCCAAGGAAGCGCTGGCACGGTGTGAACTGGACATTTCCCAGATTTCCCTGGTCATTCCCCATCAAGCGAACCTGCGGATCATCGACGCGGTCGGCGAACGCCTCGGTGCCCGGCCCGAGCAGGTGTTCAAGAACCTGGACCGGCTCGGCAACACCTCGGCCGCCTCCGTGGCCATCGCTCTGGACGAGGCGGTTTCCGCGGGGCGGGTCAAACGCGGGGATCTGATTCTGCTCGTAGTCTTTGGCGCCGGCTTCACCTGGGGGGCGGCGGTGATCGAGTGGTGATGTCCAATCATTGACGCAAATGAGGTCTGTGTTAAGTTCCGTGGACCGCTTATGACGACAAGCAAACTAGACACTGCCGGCCCTTTTCTCCCGTCTTCCCTCGACGCCGAACTCACCCGCTTACACCTCTCCGAGAGCGAAGTCGTCATCCGTAAGAATGGTGTCGAATTCCTTTCGCCATCGCCTTTGCCGTTGTGGGCCGAGGTTACAATGGATCTGCGGTCGCCCATCGCCGGCCGCCCACTCCAAGGGACGGGGGTGGTGGTGGATTGCACCGGCAACCCGAATTCCGGATACGTGATTTCGCTGCTGCTTCTCGACCTTTCTGCGCAGGCCCAGCAACGCTTGCAGCGCCTCGCCCTCGCTTCCGCCAGCTAAAACTCCGCCGTCCCCCTCATGGAACTTTTTCATCGGATTCTGCAAACCGCCGTCGATGGCGGCGCCTCGGACGTCCACGTAAAAATCGGCGGACCGATTATTTTCCGCATCAACCGCCAGTTGGTCGCGATCGAGGCTCCCACACCGTCGGAGGAGTGGGTGAACAAGGTCGTGGAGACGATGGTCCCCAAACACGCGAAGAAGCGGTTGGACGCGGACCGCGAAGTGGACTTCTCCTACGCCGTGTCGGGCATCGGCCGCTTCCGGACGAACGTGTTCCAGCAAAAGGGCCAATGGTGCCTGGCCCTGCGCTACGTGAAGGTCAAGGTGCCCAGCTTCGAAGAGTTGGGCCTGCTGCCGGTCCTCAAAACCCTCGCTGAGTCGCCTCGCGGAATCCTCTTGGTGGCTGGCTCCACGGGCTGCGGCAAGTCCACCACACTCGCGGCGATGATCGAGCACATCAACGCGAACTTCAAAAAGCACATCGTCACGCTCGAAGACCCGATCGAGTACGTTTTCGACGACAACCAGTCGGTGATCGAGCAACGCGAAATCGGCCTCGACTCCCTGTCGTTTTCGATGGGTCTGAAGCACATTCTGCGGCAGGATCCGGACATCATCATGATCGGCGAAATGCGCGATGCCATCAGTTTCATGGCTGCCATGAACGCTGCCGACACCGGCCATTTGGTGCTTTCCACCATCCATACCACCAACGCTTCGCAGTCGATCGGTCGCATCCTCGACTTCTTCAAGCCCGACGAACGCGACCAGATGCGCCGCCAGCTCGCGGCCACCCTGCAGGCCGTCGTCTGCCAGCGCATGGTTAACAAGATCACCAGCGGCATGACGCCGTCGTTGGAGATCATGATCAACACGCCTACCGTGCGCAAACTCATCGAGGAAAACCGCACCGAGAAGCTCCCCGCGGCGATCGAGATCGGCACCGACGAAGGCATGCAGAACTTCAACCAGGCGCTTTTCAACCTGGTCAAGCAAGGCAAGATCAGCGAACGCGAAGCGCTTGCCAAATCGAGCAACCCGCAAGCTCTCGAAATGAACTTCAAGGGCATCTTCCTCGACGAGGCCCGTCGCATCCTGACCTGATCGTCGTGGCTGGCAGGTTCTGATGCTGGCCCGGATTGCCACGAGGTTCTGGTTGAATTGGGCGGAGAAGGCGCGTTAGGTCTTGTTCGCCGGCTTGGGCCCATAGCTCAGCGGTTAGAGCAGGCGACTCATAATCGCTTGGTCGGGGGTTCAAATCCCTCTGGGCCCACCATACTTACGAAGGCAGCAAATTCTTCTGGGCCGTTTCTGGGCCGTTTTTGAAGAATGATTTTGGGGCGCGGACGAGTGAGACAGCGCGGTGTGATTTTCAGTTTCAAAGGGGAACAAAACGGACCTGAAGGCAAGCGGGCAAAGCGGAAACGCGGTCTGCCCCGAAACAAAAAGAAACGGATACGGAAAGCCCCTCATTCTGCGAGGCTTGGCCCAAGAGGTTGCGGTGCCGGTCGTGTCGTCTTCAACGTTCATTCAGGTATCGCTGGAGTTCGGTTTTTGTGATCAGCACTCTGCGGAGGCCAGCCAGGCAGTTTACGAAGAACTTTTCGTCGGACGAGCCGTCGAACGGTTTCTTCGCAAACGCCCAGTTGACTCGCGCTGGCCTTGACATCGAGGGTTTCGCACTCGGGAATGGGCGTCGCATTCATAGACTCAGATTTCACGAGTCAACAGCCTACGACCCACCGCAACTCCTTGGGTGTATCTGCTGCACAATCTCGCGAGTGTGGCGTCAAAGGTTGCAGCGGGGCAAGCGAACTGCATCCCTACCTACCACCCGCGAGAGCTTGGTCATCCGGCTCGGCTCAAAGAGGGCACAGCATTGTTCTGGCTTTGGCGTGCCAGGAAGACCTTGCCTTCCACGAGCGAAACACGAAACAGATGTCTGCAAGCTGCAAGCGTAGGCGAGCGTCAGGAGCGAGGCGTGCAACGAATCCTGCGGCCTTCCGTGAACACCGCCACGGTCAACCGTAGAACGGCCAAGCGGGCTTGGACGGTCGGCCGAGGTTCTCTTGCTCGTGCGGAACTCGTCCCGTCTGCATGTGCAGCGGACGGAAGTTGCGTCCGGTCTTCTCTCGCAGCACGCGGAGAATCTCAAATCCCGCTTCATCGCTGTCTCCGAAGTGCCAGCATTCCATGCTTACCGGAAGGCGGCGTAAAAGGGCGACCGTGGCGCTGCCGGCGTAACTGGTGCAGACGAGGAGTTCGCCGCTTTGAAGCTTGGCCAGTTCATGGAACGTGGTTTCATTCTCGATGGTCAGGCAACGAGCTGCGCAGGTTTCGATTGCGTCAGCGCGCTCGATGTCCGTCTGGGACAGGCGAAACGGACCATGCAGACAAGCCAGGTCCAGCCAATGTCTGTCCAGCTCGAGCCTGAGCGGTCCATGAATGAGAGCGAATCGCGGATTTGGGATGATGCCCAGATCATCGAGGGAGCGAACCCGGCCGACAGTAATGTCTTCCAGCACGCGGCCGAGTTTGCCGCGCAACTGGCCGGCGAATTCACCGTCGCGCTCGATAGGGGCCAGATTTTCGAGTTGTTTAGAACCACCGCAAAGCACGCAACTCGCGAAGCGAACCAGTGACTCCCCTTCCCAGGCCAGAAGCTTGGGAAGCAGGGTCAGAATCTGAGCGTTGGCTTCGGACGGTTCGTGGTCGAACGGCGCTAAAGATCGCCCTGCCAGCGCGGCTTGACGCATTCGTTCGCACCAGTCATGCCATCCCTCGCGCCATCGTTCTGCGACCTGCGCCTTGGTGGCCGTAGCGAACTGCTCAGCCAGGGCCGCGCGCGCCTGCGTGGGTGATGGGCGCCGGAGGAGCGAATAGAGCTTCGCTTCATTGGTGGGCGAGAAACGAATCTGGTAGATGTGCGCCGGGTCACGCTTGTGGAACGGTTCGCGAGAAAGAATACCTGCGGCCTCAGCCTCCCAAAGCTGCTGCTCGGCGATCGCACGCTTCTCGCCTTCGGTGCATGCGGCGTCAGCGAGGAGTTCCTCCAATGGCACGAGCACGTCCCGGCTCGCGACGCCCGTGCGCCCGGCCTGGCTGCGTTCGTAGCAGCGTGCGAGGGCTTCGAGGACGGGTGACGGACTCTTCACGGACTGAAGGCGTTATCGATTCATGAGCCGCTTCGCCTCGTCCGAGTTGCGAGCGAGGCTGACGGGGATGTTGCGAATCTCCATGCGTTTGCCGAGCCGGTGTTCTTCTTTGGACACCACCACCAGCCAGTCGCAATGCTCGAAGGCGTAAGGGATGTTGCCCGTGCTCATCGAGAAGACGCCTTGCAGGTCGAATGCTTTGAGCGCGGCAATGCAGTCCTTGATGCGCTCGCCGCTGAGTTTTGAGAACGCCTCGTCAATCGGCACCAAGCCGAGCGATGGCTCTTGATGGCGACGCGAGCCGTAACGGCGGTAGGCGCGCAGGTAACTCGCCAGAATCGCGATGAAATAGGGCGACTGGTTTTCCCCGCCGCTGAACTTGCCGGAGTGGCGGTCCACACTGGTCTTGCGTCCGTCCTCCTCGACGACTTCCATGTCGTATTCGTAGTAGTGTCGATAGTCGAGCAAGCGCGTGGCCTCGGCGCTGTCCGGTTGCTCCGTCAGCGTTTTGAGGAAGTGCTGGATGGCGTCGCGAAAGCGCGGCTCGGCAGACGCGAAGAACAGCTCATCAGCTCGCGCCAGAGCACTCGCCTCGACCAGCTCGTGGTAGAGCTTGAAGTCGGGGTTTTGCCAATACCGAAGCTGGTAGCGATGGTTTCCGATGGGACGTTGCTTGAGGGAGTTGTTCAGCAGGAAGATGAGGTCGCGCACCTCGTGCAAGGCGCTTTGCAGCTTCTCGAGGACCTGCGTTCGGAACAGGCTCTCCCAATTCTTGCGCTCGCGCTCGGCCTTTGCGCGGTAGTCGGGGATGTCGCTCTGTTCCAGTTTGGCGAATTGCTTGTCATGGGCGTCGTTGGATTCCGACTCGACAGACAAGTCGCCGAATTTGGAGTGAACGACAGCAAGCTCACGGCGTAACCCCTTCAACTGCTCCCATGTACCACTGGCTTGTTCACTGCACTCATGAAACCGGCGTTGGAACTCGTCGGCAGCAATGTCCTTCACAGGAAAGCAAGCGAGTATGTCTGAACGCAGTTCTTCCAGCCGCTTCAGCGACGGGGAAACATCGGTTTCATTTCGAACCAATTCGAACTTCTGCGCGCGATCCTGCGCTTGGGTGCGAACCGCGTTGACCTGGGTCTCAGTGCGTCGCAACTCGACCCGCTTCTCGCTACGATCGAGGTTGCGGCGTTCTTCTTCCGATTGTTTCAGGGTCTCTTCGAGCTCCGTCTGTCGTTTCGCGAGCTCGTCGAACTTCGCCCGGTCAATGCTGTTAAGCTTGGCGATGTTCTCTTTGAGTTCCGCCTGGAGGTTCGGCAGCGCGCGCGCGCGGGCAAGATCCTCGTAGAGGCTGGCCGGCAATTCGAAATGCTCACGCCAGCCATCGCCAATGGACTTCACCGCGCGCTCGACCGGCGACAGCCGGCGTTCCTCGGTTTCCAAATCGTCCCGCTGCTTTTCCTTCCAGGCGAGTTGTTGCTCCAGACCGCGTTTGCCGACGAACGGATTGCCGTCGTAGAAACGTGGGCGCTCAACGAACGCTCCACGCGTCATGAATCCATCGGGCAGGATCGCGAAGTCGTGTTCGCGGAGCTGCTCTCGGCGCTCCACGCACATCAGATCGCCAAATAAATGGCTGACGATGGCTTGGGCGACCGGATGATTTGCGCTCAATTTCTCGGCCAAAGAACCTGGGCTGACGGGCTTCTTCAGTCTCAGCGCCTTGACGGGATTGATGAGGGACTCGCGCCCTGCTTCATGGCCCAAATCCGCCGACTTCAGTCCGTGGTAAATCCTCTCTGCCTGCTCGTAATGCTCCGGCGCAACCACGACGGCGAACTTGCGGGCGAAAGCGACTTCGATTGCAGGACGCCAGCGCTCGTCGGTGACTTCGCAAAGCTTGCAGAGCGGCACGGCTGGAAGTTCCGATCCGTGCCGCGGCAGCCCATCGTTCAATTCATCCAACAGGCGCGTCGGGAACGGGAGCTTGCCAACTTTGAGTGCGGCGATTTCGTCACGCAGTTGACCGAGCTGTCGGCGGATGTCTGCCAGCCGGTTGTGAGTCGGCGCGGCGGCACGGCTGACTTCCACCGCAGCGCGTTGGGCGGCTTCACCAAGGGCGCGCAAAGTGTCGCCTGCCCTCGCCACGCCGCCCGTTTCAACTGCGTGGATGGAGCGCTCGACGGCGGGGACCGACACACCATCAACCTCGATTGGCAGCGAGCGCAGATCGTTGAGCCAGGCGCGGGCGTTGCGGACGCGCGCGGCGAGCGCTTCGTCGAGGGTTTTGCCAATGCCGCTGAGTTGCCCAATCTGGTGGGCGAGCTTCTCGTTTCGAGACCTAAGCTCGCTGTAGAGGCGGCCGTCCGGCGTCTCGTTGATAGCGGCTTTGAGGCCGTCAATTTGCCGTTGAAGTTCGGGAATGCTTTCTTGAAGCTCCTTGAGCCGCTGGTCCTCTCCCGCGCACTGCGCTTTCAACGCAGCGTATTTCGTCTCCTCCGCTTCGAGCTGTTCGACAGCGTGCTCATGACGCAACTGCGCTTCCAAGTGGCGGGTGAGGGCGCGGTCGCGGCGCAGCTCGACCAAGCGGGTGAAGACAGCGCGAATGGCTTGAAGCCGCTCCAGTTGATCGTTGAGTTCTGTGAGGTCGCGTTCGTAGCCGAGGAAGGTGCGATAACTGGCCGTCACATCCGCCACGTCGAGCTTGTCGGCGGGCAGGATGAACTGGCGGCAAAACTCGTTGAAGCTGCGCAGGAAGCTGAACGACATGGCCGTGGGCAACAGCGAACGCAGAACGGCGCGCTCGAAATTCAAATGCACCGGTTGCGCCATGTCACGCAAGTAGGCTTCGACGCCCTCGGTATAAAATCGTCCGCCCCGCGCTTCAGTTACGGCCTTAAAGGCGGCGTAATCCAACGGTCGTTTTTCCGCGTCGAGAAAATCACTGCGTTCGAGCGCGACCGGCACGAAGAACGGCGTGACCTTCCCATGCGTTTCGGCCGCGCTGGTAAACTCGACACGAAAACCCCACGTCTCGACCTTCCGGTCGTTCGGCCAGACGAATTCCAAAGCTACATAGCTGATGGCGCTCTGCCGGGTGTATTGCGTGGCCCCGTTCTCCTCTTCCTTCGTGTCGCACAAGCAGTAGCCCTTCAGCGTGCGGTCGGAACGATCGCCGGTGGCGGACTGGTTAAAGCGGATGAGCCGCTGGTCGCCCACGAGCACGAACTGAACAAGATCCATCAAGATGGACTTGCCGGAGCCAGTCACGCCAGCGAGAAGGACGTTGCCCGCGACGAGGATGGTATCCTTGTAACCATACCAGTTGAGTGCGTGAATGCGGCTGAGTCGGATCGTGCGGATCATTCTTCTTGTTCCCCGTCGTCGGTTGCGTCCGGCTCGGTCACCTCGCCCGCAGGGGTTTCTTTCACTGAGGCCAGGTAGCGTTCGGCATTCTTGTTCCAATCGGCGATGTTTTGGAACGGGACCACCCGTTTGAGGGTCGGCAGGACCTCGATCAGCGACCGCTCCGGCGCCACATCGGGAGTGAAGCGCACCAGATTCTTGCGCTGCGCCAACGAGAGAATCTCGCGAAGCCGCGTCGGGCTGAGCAGATGTTTGCGCAACGGTTCGAATTTGGCCGTGAGCGCGTCGTTGAGTTGTTGCGCGGTGAGGCGGACGGGTGGCGTTTCTCCGCGGTCCCGCACGGCGGTGTCAAACTCATACCAGAGGGTCAACAAAACCAAAGTCGCATCGAGGCGCAGTCGCAACAGGAACGCAGCACTCTCCGGCACGGCCTGGACGGTGCGGTCTTGATGATCCCAGTGCAGCTTGAGATCGAGCAATGCCGCGAGATCGTCCACCCACTCTCGGTTCTGATGGCACCAGTGGTAAAGATCGGTCTGCGCAGGCTCAAGCCCGAGGATCGAACCGTGAGCAAGTAACCGGCGGATTGCTTCGCCGAGGCGCTCGCGGTCATTCGCCGAGAGCAGCGATAACAGGCTGGACGAAGGTGAACTTCCGACGCCTACACTCATTTCTTGATCAAGGTGAAACGTTCAACGCGATAGCCCAGTTTGTCGTCAAATTCGCTGGCGCCTGCCTCGGTTTCCCGGCGCGGGACCTCGATGCGGAACTTGGCGTCGGACGACCGCGCGTGGAGCAGACAGGCGATCAGGCTCGCGATGTCTTCGTCGTTATGCACATGACTCTGAAGAATGGACGTGGATTCGACCCGTGTCCCGCGCGCGCCAGGCAGCGCGGCGACGAAGTGATTCGCTCGGCTCACGGTAAGAGAGTCGCGCAGTGTGCTTTCCAACTGGGCCAGCGTGCGGTCTTGCTGGCGTGGGTCCGAGTCAACGAGCGGCTCGATTTCTCCAGCGGCCGGCCTCAGTCGGGGCGTGTAAAGTGATTCGAGGCCGCCGGCAATCCGCAGGTCATGCAAGAGGAGCGCCGGAAACTCGATGCCCAGACTGTCCAGTTCTCCCAGGCGCCAGCCAGCGAAATGGCGGTTGAGGATCTCGAAAAACTCCTGCACGTGGGCACGGTGCTCGCTGGTGGTTTCCTGAAGATAGCGGAAACGGGCCTGCGAGCGGCGGGCGAATTCCGCCGTGCGCCGGTCAATCGTGTCGGCCAAGGGCTCAACCTGGTCGAGCAGTTCGGCGAGGTCGTTCAGGCGCACGCGCACTCGGGCCATCGCGGCTTCGGCGGACAGAGCCGGATCGCGGCGCATCACCTCTGTCTGCATTTTGGTGAGCAGATCGGCGTCGGCCTCGATTTCCTCCATCGCGTGTCGTGCCTCCGCCAGCTTTGACGGCAACCGGGCATGCACGAGTTGAGCGTAACAGTTGCGACCAATCCGTTCTGCAAACTGGTCGAACAGCAGTGCCAGATTCTCTTTGAGTGTCGTAGTAGCGAGCTGCTGTTTGGTGTGTCGCTCAATGGATTTCTGCATGCCGCGCAACTCAGCCACGCCCGACTGGAGACTTGCGAGGCAGCTTTCGACCTGCGGCCACGGCTGTTCCGCAAGCGCGTTGCGGCTGGCCAGCGTGACGCAGACGTTCACAAGCTTGTCGGAAAAGACCGCCGCCTCTGGGAAGGCGATCTTGCGCAGCGCCTGGAGCAAGAGGACGCCGTTCGAATCAAAGAAGATTAGCCGCTGCCAGTCGGAGCGTTCCGGCTCTTCGATCCAGCCGGCTTGTTTCAACGTGTCCAGGACCACGCGGGCCTTGTCGCGCACGGTGATAGCCTGGGCGAGGGGATCGCTCTCTTCGGCGCTCAGGTCGGCGTGTTGCTCGACCACCTGCTCGACCAGCGCAAGGGCCTCATCCCGACCAAGCCCGTTGTTCCTCTGAGCCGCCTCGCGTTCCAGGGCATCGAGCGAATCCACGTATAGTCGAGCCAATGGCCCGGTCAGCGCCCGGAAGAAATCAGGGCGAACCTCGCGAAACAATTGGGCCGCAAGTCCCGACATTTGACCGCGATTGTAATGGAGCCGGGACGACAAAGGCAGTGCAATCTTCCAGGGTTCCAGGGCTCGAGGGCAACGGTCAAACGAACGAGGCGCGGGAAACGCTTGGAGCAGATGCGTGGTGCAATGACGCGTGGCGCAATCACACGCGGCAACGTTTGAAACAGGAAGCCGGTTGAAGCGGAGTCAGCGATGGCCCTGTTGCCGCCCGGAATGGATGGGAGTCACGGCGTGCTGCTCGAACGCGCACGGCTGACCTCGTGTGGGTTGGACGGCTTCCTTGGCGGTTTGCTTTACCGCCGTCGTCTCTGTCGTTTCGCCAGAGGAAGTCGCTTCGGCTTGGCTGGGAGCCTGGTTCTTCGTCAGGTCAAGCTTCTCCTCGATTTCGCCCTGCCGGCGGACCAATTCCTGGTAACGGTCCTCCTGCTCGAAGTGCGCACCAATTTTGCCTTCGAGTTCTTTCGCGCGCTTGTGGCAATCCGCTATGTCTGTTTCCAGCTTGGCGGCGCGTTCCTCGAATCCTCGGACGGTTGTTTCGAGCGAGCGAATTGTGCCGTGTGCAGTGTCGGTGACGCGCGCGCTGTAGCTGTTCCCGCCGCGCACGATAATTTCGACGCTGTTGTTGAAGCTCGGGCGTAGGAACAAGTCGAATCCAGCAAAGCGCCCGAAGCGCGAACGTCATCACCGAATTGGTCTTTCAGCTTCTCCGCACGACGAAGAATTAGCTCACCAGCGACGCCACGATTGTCGAGAAGTTATCCGTCGATTTCGATCCGGAAGCTATCGCCGGACGTTTCCTGGCACGCCCCGATGTCATGGCGAAGGTTCACGAGTCGTTTTGTGAAAGCCTCGGCATCCTCGCGAGACCGGCGGAGATTAGTGCGGATTCGGTATTGCTCCTCGGCATGGGCGGACCGGAGGCGGTTAAGCCTCATGAATTCGGCGTCCACCTGCGCTTTCTCAATGACCAGCGGATTGCCGGAGGCGATGGCTTTGACCTCGGCATACGTCAGCGCGGCGGAGTCGAGATCCTCCAGTCGGCGGATTGTCATGTCGCCGCTTATCACCTGGGCGATGAACTTCGCTTTCGTCTCCAGCGTCTGCCACATGTAGGCGTCGAACGAGCCTTCGGTCACGTAGCGGAAAACCGAAACGACCGCGTTCTTATTTCCCTGCCGCAAAATCCTACCTTCGCGCTGCTCCACGTCGGCCGGCCGCCACGGAGCTAGCGCATTTCAACAAAAGCTATAGCCGCAAGGGGCGAACCAATTGAGGGCATCCTGAGGGGTGACCCGGGCCAGGGCCTGGCCCATGGCGGCGATCGGCTCC